>NZ_JBMMUE010000010.1:0-185371 GCF_049257215.1 Pseudoalteromonas thalassia | reverse complement strand
TATTAGTAATTATTTGATGAATTATTATAACTGGCGCAGGCCACATAGCCATAATCAAATGGTTGCCCCTGCTATAGCAGAAGAAAAACTTAATTCACTGTCCGGAATTAGTTGACCACAACAAAGACATTTTTTGCACAAAGAGGATAAGAGGCGCTGCGCTTTAGAGAAAATAATAAGTAATCTATTGTTTTCCCACGTTGTTTTCTCATTCTTTTCTCTTTGTGCAATTTGTTTTAACGCGAAATAAATTTCACGCCTACATCAAAGACATTTTTTCACAAAGAGGATAAGAGGCGCTGCGCTTTAGAGAATACAACAAGTAATTTATTGTTTTCCCTCATTGTCTTGTCATTCAGTTCTCTTTGTGAAGATATTTCGGCACCAAAGTACCTCCTACGAGCTAGGCATTTGGTAAAGGCCTGTAAGCAGCACCGTTCAGCTTCAAACTGACAGCTGAAAGCTGATAGCTTTCTCTAAAACCGATAACTTACACTGGCATTATACGAGCGGCCTTGTCCGGCAAGTTGCTCAAAGCCATTGCTCATATCTTGCTTGTAATTAGCAATACTTACACCACCAAGTGGCTGTTGGTAGTATTCATCAAGTAAGTTAGTAATTGCCAACTTAAAGGTTAAATTTTGCCACGTTTTCTGACTTGAGATAGCCAATAGCTGATAACTGTCGGTTTGGTTTTCTAAACGGCGTTCATCAACATGGGTTTTACTATCAACCCATTGCCAGCTCAGTACGTTTTGCCAGCCTTTGTATTCGTGCTCTAGGCTCAGCTCAGTGCGCAGTGGCATAATTTGATATAAGTCTTCATTGCTATTATCACGTTCGCCATGAGTACTGGTTAGTGAGCCTTTTAACTGCCACTTTCCTGCTTGCTTTGTGTTGTAAAGCTCTACCAAGCCCGCCAGTTTTGCACCGTAAAGTGTCGCATCTAGGTTAGTGAATGTAAGAATATTACGCTTGCTATGCGCCATGTCAGTGCGATTAAAGCTCTTAGTCACTTCAGCATCAATATAATCATTTACTTGCGTGTACCAAACATTTGCGGTTACTTGCCAGCTATCGTCTTTGGCAAGTTTGGTGTAGCTTGAACTCAATGTGTGCGCTGTTTCGGCTTTTAAATCTGGGTTACCAATATAACCATTTCCATCGCCAAACCAACCAATCATGGTAGTTGCCATCGTACCTACACCCCAGCTATAGCGCTCATATAAATTAGGGGCGCGGTTTTTACGAGCTAAACCAAATTGCAGCTCATCGTTATTCGATAATTGATAGCGAGCAAGCAAGCTGATATCAACTAAAGTGTCGTCACGTTTACGGTCTAATTGGTTAAATTCGATCGCAGCTTGGGCGTCGGTTTTTGACATATCCATCATTGAGCCCATATTAGCCATGTCGCTCATGCCACCTTCGTTATAAGCCTGCACTTCGCCAGTATCTGTGGAGACTTGCTCAACACGAACACCTGCCGACACCCACCATGCTTGGTTTACTTGGTTTTGGTACTCAGCAAATGCCGCAAGGCGGTCACGTTTGCCATCGTTAATGTTTACGTACTCATTTGGGCCCATCATCATTGACCCTGCAACCGCTGGCCACCAGTCATCAATTCGATAACCGTAATATTCTTGCCCTAGCATTAATGATGACTGTTTTGATAAATCAGTGCGCCAGTGAACTTGATAACTGTAATCTTGTGCATCGGTATTCATTGGCATCATGCCGGTTTTCTCATTACTGAAAAAACCCATTTCGTGTTTTACATCATGCGCATTCACTTGCACCTGCAAATCACCATTTTCAAGCTCTCGTTTATACTGAGCAACTAAGCCATAGCTGGTGTTATCGGTCATATCCATGTATTGATTAGGAAAGCCTTGGTAAGGAATTTTTTGATGACTTAGCTTAACTACAAGCTGTTGTTTCTCATCACGAATAGCGCCCGTTAAGGCATGATTTTGCACTCGATATAAGGTATCAAGTACACGCTCACCATGCCCATCATCATAGCTGTTAGCATCTTCAAAGCTGCCTTGGTAAGACAAGCTAAACTGTTTGCTCGCAAGGCTGGCACCTAGCGCGTATGCTTGGCTGTCGTTAACGCTTTTGTACTGGGCGGTAACATAGCCTGCGCGCCAGTTCACTGAGTCTGAATCACTAAATTCAGGGGCAATCGTATTTACCCTAATAACGCCGGCAATATTATCCCCGCCACTGCCTACCGGTGATACACCAGCAACAACACTGTAAGTGGCAATTTGGTTTGCCGACACATAAGAGAGTGGCGGGTTCATCTGGTTAGCACACGCTGCTGTGACATCAGCACCATCGACTAAAACTTTAACTCTATCGCCCATCATGCCGTTCATCACCGGCAAGTTAGACACTCCTCCGGCCGCTGAAAAATCAACACCTAAATCTTTCAGTAACGCGTCTGCAGAGCCAACTAATTGATGGTTATTTTGGGCATGACCTTGTACTTCTATCACTTCAATAGAATCATCTGCAAAGGCCGAAATACTTAAAACACAGCTAAGTGCTACAGCAATTTTAGAAAATAAAAAACCAGGGCGAGAAGATAGCGTGTTCATAACTGTTTTAAAATCAAAGCAAATAATTAATGACGCCGATTATAAAACTCATTAATTAGTCTGAACACGTGACATATTGTCGCACCCTGCCACAGGTAAATAACTTAGCGCAGCACCACTAAAGGAATACGGCTATCTTCAAGCATTTTTAAGGTCGTGCTGCCTAAAAAGAATTGCCGCCATTTAGAATGACCAAATGCGCCCATCACCATTAAGTCAACGGCGTGGTCACTTTTATATCGCCACAGCGCTTGATAAACATCGCCATCGAGCATGCGCGCTCTCACATTAAAACCATTTTCAGCAAATCTTGCTGAGGCAGTGTCAAGCTTGTCTTGGCAGTGACCATCTTGTTTATCCACCATCACCAAATGGCAATCTAAGCCGGATAAAATGCCGCCATTGATAATTTGCGTAATCGCTTTGTCGGTACTTTCGCTGCCATCATAAGCTAGCATAAAGTTAGTGGGCTCATGAAATTGCGGCGGCACAATCGCAACCGGGGTATGCACCTGACGGATCAGCGTTTCAATGTGCGAGCCCAGTACTTTAAAATCATCGTAATGGCCTTTACCAGAGCGGCCAATAATCATCACACGGGCATTGTCTTCATGTTCAAGTAAGGCATCAACAAGACTCATTGAAAGCTGCTGTTGCTCAATCTCGGTTAGGCCTGCATGCTCGGCTTTTTTCATTGCTTCATCTAGCAATAATTGACCATGCTGCGACGCCACTTTGTTGCGTTCTTGCTCAAGTTTTGCCAATTGCTCTAACAATGAGATTTGCGAACCTAAACCAATAATTGCGGTTAAATCATCACTGCCCTGCGGCAAAGGTGGCTCTAATGCATGCAGAAAATTAATTGGATGGCTGGAGCGCTTAGAAATCCAAATAGCCGCTTCTGTCACCGCATCGGTCATGCATGAACCGTCGATACAGGCAAATATCTTTTTCATTGCGCTCTCCTTTAAACCAATTCAGTTAACCAAGTATAGTTGGCTTTTTCTCTGTATTTATTTTGAACAGCAAAGACTTAAGAAGTTCAGGTTATTTTCTTATAGCAAACAAATATAGAACGTTCCAAAAAGTACTGTATCAAGCCCATTAATTTGTATTACAATAGCG
The DNA here is from genome assembly GCF_049257215.1 of Pseudoalteromonas thalassia. Classification (NCBI taxonomy): domain Bacteria; kingdom Pseudomonadati; phylum Pseudomonadota; class Gammaproteobacteria; order Alteromonadales; family Pseudoalteromonadaceae; genus Pseudoalteromonas; species Pseudoalteromonas thalassia. The sequence goes on along the minus strand of NZ_JBMMUE010000010.1, from coordinate 181,637 downwards.
TTGGGCACACACCTCTACTCCAGAACAAAGTATTTGTTACTGGCATTTTCAATTATCAAAAATCTATTTTGTTTTTAAATTTATTTTAAAGGAATTACATGACTAACGTAGCCAACTCCCAAGGCAACGCAAGCACGTTTACCATTCTGATAGTATTGGCTTTAGGCACATTCATTTTGGGCCTATCAGAATTTTCTATGATGCCAATGTTGCCCCTGATCAGCGAAACATTTTCGTCTACGCCAGCGCAAAGTGGTTATGCCATCAGTGCTTACGCGATTGGCGTAGTTGTCGGTGCCCCACTATTTATGATCACAACCGCCAACATGCGTAAGCGAAATGCACTGTTGATGTTTGTCAGTATGATGTTTTTATTCAATGGTTTAAGTGCTTTTGCAAACTCGCTTGAACAACTTATTTTATTTCGATTTTTAAGTGGCTTACCACACGGTGCCTACTTCGCCGCTGCTATTTTATTGGCTGCCGATATCGCCCCTGCCGATAAACGCGCAAGCTTTATGTCAAAAGTATTTATGGGTTTAACCATTGCCACTATTGTTGGTGTGCCCATGGTCACCCTAGTGGGGCAAAACTTTAGCTGGCGTTATTGTTTGGCAGGCACCGCTGTACTTGCGTTAGTTGCCTTGGTATTGATTGTGAAATACGTACCTAACGTAAAAAATACCGCGCCAACATCGATTCTCGATGAGTTAAGTGTATTAAAGAACAAGCTCGTATGGACTATTCTGGGTATCATCATTATTGGTTTTGGTGGCGTATTTTGTGTTTACACTTACATTGCCGACACTATTTTAGAAGTCACCCATACCCCTGCTTACACTATCTCTATTGCGATGATTATGTTTGGTATTGGCTGTACTTTAGGTAACTATGTATTAGGTAAAGCCGCCGACCACTCACCGCTGAAAACCACAGGCGCAGCGCTAATTGGTGCTGTAGTATTTGCAGCCAGTTATGTAAGCGCAAGCCATAATATTTGGCTGTTATACGCGGTGATTTTCTTTATTGGCTTTAGTGTTGGTTTAGGTACCGTGATCCAATCGCTATTAATGGATGTGTCACCACAGGGGCATGCCATGATTGGTGCGCTAGTACAGTGTGCGTTTAATACAGCTAATGCCATTGGCCCTTGGCTTGGCGGCATGGCTATTGCCGAAGGCGCACTCCCTAGTCAAACAGGCTATGTTTCTGCGGCACTATTCTTAGGTGGTTTTTTAATGTGGTCGTTAAGTGCGATGCAGATGAAAAAACTACGAGTCGAAAGTTAACAAAAATGTAGCTGCGATTTTATATCGCGTAGCAAAAAGGCGTTTAACAAGAATGATTTAACATTCGGCGTTAAAACGCCTCTTACGCTATCAGACTTACTCATCCTGAAATATCTCTTCGATACTCAGGTTGAATAAACGCGCGGCTTTAAATGCTAATGGCAAACTTGGATCAAATTTACCTTTTTCGATAGCATTCACTGTTTGCCTTGATACATCGAGTAATTCGGCTAATTTTGCTTGGGTGTAATTGTGCTCAGCACGAAGCACTTTCAAGCGGTTTTTCATTCCTCGCCCTCGTCGTTTAACTGCTTATTCATCATTAAAAGACTCACCAAATAGGTTAAGCCCATAAAGAGTACGAGGTGTGAAATATCTTCTTTAAAGCTAATTAAACCGCTTGATTGCACTACCGAATAAGCTAAACCAAATACTAAGCTTGCACCCAAGGTAATCGCCATTGCATTAAGGTGCATACGCTGCTGCAGCTCATCCATTCCTTGAAGTTGTCGTTTGTTCGATAAAATCATCATAATGCCAACTACTACATTAAGTAAGATTGCCACAACACTAAAAACAGCCTGCTCTTGCCATAAAAAATGCGGCCCAAATGAGGCAATTGCTAAAGTAATCACCCATGCTGATGTCCATTTAGCGAGGTTTTGTGTGTTCTGCTTATTACGTTGTTTAAAGGTTAATCCTGTCTGATCCATTATTCTCACCTTAAAAGTAAAGTAAACTTGACTAAAGATTAACCTAGCAACACAAAAAGTCAAACAAACTTTACAAAAAGTTTTACATACACGACATCAATATGATTTTTTAATGTCAGAAAAGGCAAGGCGCTTGCTGTTAATCTCATAATATTGTATTAATCAAAGAATTCCGTAATCTAATATAAAATCGGTCCAATCGGACTGCGTTTCTAACAATAACAATGAAGATAACACTATGAATACGGCACTGTTTTTCGTTGGCGAATGGCAAGTTACTCCGGCCACCAACTCAATCCGACGCGGTGAACAAACAAAGCATCTTGAACCAAAGGCGATGGATGTATTACTGCTGCTATGCGAAAAACAAGGTGAGCTACTAACGAGCGAAGAAATTATCAGCCATTGCTGGCCAAATGTGGCGCTGGGTGACAACCCCCTACATAAAGTGATCACCCAATTACGTAAAGCCTTTGACGATAAAGCAAGTGATCCGCATTACATAGAAACCATTCGTAAACGTGGTTATCGGGTTATTGCCGAAATCAACTTTCCACTCAACGAAGAACAAAAAGCCAGCCAAACCAGTTGGCAAGGTGATTCGCCCTTTGTTGGCTTAAGTGCGTTTGCACCAGAGCAAGCCGATGTATTTTTTGGTCGTAACAAACAAATTGCCACTTTGCTACAGCGAGTGTCGGCTCAAATTGAGTTTGGTCGCGCATTTTGCTTAATTTTGGGAGCCAGTGGTTCAGGTAAATCGTCATTAGTTAATGCAGGTGTATTGCCCGCTTTAATGTCGAGTAATGGCTACGATGGTATTAGAGTACACAGTTACTGCCAACTCGACTTTGCCGATGTCAGCAAAGAGCGCTTACTGCTTGATTTAGCCTCAACCTTGCTCGATTTAGAAATAAACGACGCACCTGTACTTAGCGATATAAGCGCCGATGCGTTGGCTGAATTGTTATTAAAAGACCCAGAACAGGTTATTTCCCGCTGTAAAGCAGCACTTGCAGCGCTAAATGCAGAGCGCAATACGCCCTATTTATTTTTATTTATCGACAGGCTCGAAGTGCTATTGTCATCGCCGCTATTTAGCGATGACGAGCGCAACCAGCTTTTAGCACTTATTGAGCGCTTAGCAACAAGTGGCTGCATGATCATTTTTAGTGCCTGTCGTAATGACTTTTACCCGCAAGTAGTGAGTCAACCAAGTTTAATGGCAGGTAAAGCCAATGGCGCACATTTTGACTTATTAGCGCCAACTCGCTCTGAGCTTAAGCAAATGATCCGTTTGCCAGCACTTGCAGCAGGCTTAAGTTGGCAACATCACCCAGAGCATCACACACCGCTTGATGAACAACTTTGTAACGATACTGCCAATAACCCAGATGCATTGCCAATGCTGCAATACACCTTGCAGCAGCTTTACTTGCAGCGCAGCCCAGACAACGAATTATTGTTTTCTGAATACCAAGCCCTAGGCACCATCGAAGGAGCCATCGGCCAAAAAGCCGAACAAGTATTTTGCCAATTACCCAAAGACCAACAAACTGAACTTGCCGCAGTACTTTCTAAACTGATCACTTTAAATCCAGATGGCGAAACGCTCACCAGCCGCGCTGCACGTTGGAGCGAATTAACCAGCCCTGCTGCGACCAAGCTTGTTCAGGCTATGGTCGACAGCCGTTTGTTTGTGTCGCACCTTAAAAATGAGCAAGCCTGCTTTAGCCTTGCCCACGAAGCGCTGCTGCGCCATTGGCAACGCGCCATTGATTGGGTGCAAGAGCACCAACAAAGCTTAGCAATTCAAAGCCGCGTGCAACTTGCCACCGAGCGATGGCTGCTAGAACATAAACACAGCGACTTTTTATTAGCGCAAGGCAAACCGCTGCAAGAAGCACAAAGCCTAGTTAAAAACCCTATGTTTAGCTTATCGTGTGACGAACAAGCGTTAATTAAGGCTTCTAACAATAAAGCCAAACGTAAAAAACGCGTGTTACAAATAACAGCGGCTGCACTTGTGTGCTTAACCTTTATTGCCACATTTATGAGCGTGCGCAGCTATCACGCCGAACAAATAGCAAAACAAAAACGCCAAGAAGCTGAAAGTTTATTGGGCTTTATGGTCGGTGAATTTGCCGACAAACTTAGAAGCGTTGAACGTATGGATTTACTTGATGGTATTAGCAACAAAGCCCTTGAGTATTTTACTAATCAAGACGAAGAAGCGCCTTCGTTGTTTGACTTTAGCGATACACAAGCCGAGTTTAATAACCGTTTTCAATACGCTCAAACCTTAGAGGCTATGGGCGAAGTGGCCTACTCTCGCGGCAAAACCGACGAGGCCTTCACCGCCTTTGAAAATGCGCGAATGCGCCTAGAATCATTACTAAAAATTCAACCCAATAACCTAGATGTTTTAATGCTCGCAGGGGCCAATGCGTTCTGGCTTGGTAATTTAACTTATGAGCAAAGTAATTACTTAGCTACTGAGCCAATGTTTAAACGTTACTTGGCTTATAGTGAAAAAATGTATCAGCTTGCCCCTAATGACTTTAACTCTATTATGGAGCTATCTTACTCGCACAATTCTCTTGGTTCGTTGTATTTAAAGCAGTTTAATTATGCACTTGCAAAACAGAGCTTTACTGAATCTTTAAAACTGAAAAACCAAGCCCTTGAGCTTAAACCGAATAACAAAAATTTATTACGCGATAAAACAGACACCATTAGTTGGATTGCAACCACAGAAGAAAGGCTCGGTAATTTAAACGCTGCACTCGAACTACTTGAACAAGCCTCTCAAGAGCTAATCAACATGCTTGAAACATCGCCGAATGACGCAAGCTTACATAATTATTTAGCAAACACTTTTATGCAACAAAGCTTTTTATTGAGCTATTTTCCAAATAAGAGAGCAGCATTTTTAAAAGCTGAAAAAGCAACTGATGCAATTAATCGAGCAAGAATCCAAGATCCAAAAAATCAAAAGTTTCAACGCACCTTTTATAGAACACTTGCATACCAATTAATGCTGTTAGATAAAAGTAAAACAAGTGAAAGAGTAAAAGATGTTTTGAGTTACATTGATAACCAAGGGGTTTCAGATACAACTTTAATAAATATTCAAATAGGAGTGATTCATTATTTAATCAATCGAAACCTTTTAAACGAAGCCAAAGACCTCTTGTTAAAATTAGAGAGCAACTCAGACTTTATTGAGAGAATATCTGACACTAGCAAAATAGAAAACCTCGCTGCTCTGATAAAGGTTAATTTAATTAAAGCAAAGCTTTCTGAAGACAAAATAGCAAGACAAAAAGCATGCCAAGAAGCTATTAATGCAATTGAAGAAAATAAAAACGGCGATAAAAGTATAAAAAGAACTTACCCACTTATTCAAGCCTACACCTGTTTAAATAGGGTAAGTGAGGTAAACACAGTTAAAAGTAAACTAATAGAGTTAGGCATTACTAACTTTGAACTATAAAAAACAACTAGAAGGTAATAATAATGAGCGAAAGTCAAACTTTCAACTTTACAGTGAATATTAAACTTAACACTGAAAATGAAGCTTTATTTACATACTTCCAAGACGGTCAGCAAGTTTCTGGAGGCGGTACTGTCAATGAAAGAAACAGCCTAGGCATTTATACACTTGATGATGCAACAGTGGATGCTGGCTTTCAATTTACAGGCGCGAAATTTGCAAACCTTGAAGGTGATTGCGAGCAAGACTTTAGCTTTAAAGTCACTAATGATGGTCAAACAATTGAAATAGCGGATACTGATGAAAATAGCGGCACTGCGTGTATGATTTTCATCGTTGAGTGCAATGGCACAAGCTATGAAAGTGCCGATCCACAAGTGAAAAATGATAAAGAAGACTAAAAAACACTCACTTAAAGCTCCTTTTATGGAGCTTTTTTACATTTAAAAACAAACAATTAAAACCAGAAGATTACCAGAAGGTTAATTTGCACTTTTTTAAGTAACTTTATAGACACCAAAATCGTTTGCATCGGCAAAAAGGAAACGAACGTGTCTACTAACAACAAAAATGAACAACCAAGCACTGCTCAATCAGAAGCTAAAAACGCACTTGCGCAGTCTATCAATTCAGAGCAACTTGCACTAATTGCCCAAATGTTTCAGAACATTCCTGAAGGGGTGTTTATCATTAATGGTCAAGGCACGTTTGAATTTGCAAACCCGATGGCGGCACAACTTTTAGGTGACAACCAAGAAGCGTTAATCGGTCAAAACCTGTTACATTACCTACACGACACCGACCGTGATAAATACATGTATACCCTACTCAGTTGGTTAGATCATAAAGACTCGCCGATAAGCCTTGGTCCAAACGAAGTTAAAATAAACCGCGCCGATAGTAAAACCCTTGAAGCGGATTTATGTATTTCAAGCTTGCCAAAAAACATTGCCGTTGCAGATAATTTATTTCTTTGTGTATTACATGATTTATCATCGCACAAAGAGCAATATAATCGCTTAGTTAAACAGGCCACCACTGACCATTTAACCGGCCTTGCAAATAGATTAACCCTTGAGGAATCATTAAAAGAGCATTGGCAAGAAAGCGTACAAACCAACCAAGCTATTAGCACTATATTAATCGACATTGATTATTTTAAATTATTTAATGACCGGTTCGGTCATGTTAAAGGCGATAAGTGCTTACAAAAAGTAGCAAGTATAATTGCAGAATCACTCCCCTCTCATGACTGTTTGGCAGCCCGTTATGGTGGTGAAGAATTTGCGGTTATATTACCAAGGTGTCAAAAAGATACAGCAGCAGTTATTGCAAAGCATATTCAAATAAAAATAAACAATATGTCATTTACTGAAATTGGCCTACCGAGTGATTTTAGAATAAGTGTAAGTCAAGGAATTGCTTGCGAGTTTAATAATCAATACCGTACTTCTGAGGCACTAATTTGTGCTGCAGACACTGCTTTATACCGAGCAAAAACAGAGGGCAGAAATAAAATAAGCATAAGCGCATAAAAGGTTATTTTAGTGTAGAACTATGAGCTAAATAGCTTGTTTAGATAATCATATAGTATACTTTTATGTTATTTGTTTGTTCCTTTTTTATTGATAAACTGCAACGTGAAATCAACGTCACAAGGGATCCAACAATGACACTTTTTAAAAAAGTACCTTTGCAACTCGCTATTGCAAGTACGCTAGCTACATCAGTGACTGCAATCGCTGCTGAGCAAACAACAGAAAACACTGCTCAAGATGTTGAAGTTATTTCTGTAACAGGTACTCGCCGAAGCCTTCGTAGTATTTCTGAAAGTACTGTACCTGTCGATTTATTAACAAGTCGCGATCTAACAAGCACTGGCCAACTTGATATGAGCCAAGTACTTGCCTCTCAGTTACCTAGCTTTAACTACCCTAGTGCCACCATTGCTGATGGAACTGATCATGCAAAACCGGCTGTTTTACGTGGCCTAGCTCCTGACCACACATTAGTACTTATCAATGGTAAACGCCGCCATGCGGGTGCACTATTAAATTTAAACGGTACCGTAGGCCGTGGTTCAACAGCTGTTGATTTAAATAATATTCCTACTTCAGCAATTAAACGCGTAGAAGTACTTCGTGATGGTGCTGCTGCTCAATACGGCTCTGACGCGATTGCTGGTGTGATCAATATTGTATTAAAAGACGCCGATGAAGGCGGCAGCGTGAGCTTCACATATGGTGAATACGATACACAAATGGCAGGGTCTCCTCAGCTACTAAACACCACAACTGATAGCGAAGGCAACCTAAGTTTTGAGACTGGTGGCGACCGTGAAGTAAATGATGGTATTTCACGCACAGCAAGCGCTAACGCGGGTTTTGCGCTGGGTGATAATGGCTTTATTAACCTGTCTATTGAGTCACGAAATAACGAGCCAACGAATCGCTCTGGTTTTGACCAACGCGAACAGTACAGCCGTGACGCAAATGGCAATTTAGACCCTCGTGAATTCGACTTTGACCGCTATAACCACCGTTTTGGTAAAGCAAGCATTGAAGATTTCGCGCTTTTTTATAACCTAGGTTATGAGTTTGATAACTCGTTATCACTTTACTCTTTTGCAAGTTACTCAAACCGTGAAGGTAACTCGGGTGGCTTTTATCGTCGTGCCAAAGACTCTCGTAACTTAACTGAAGTGTATCCTGACGGCTTCTTACCGCAAATAGATACTGATGTAGATGACTACTCATTTGCAATTGGCCTTAATGGCGAAACCAATGACTGGACGTGGGATGTAAGCAGCAATTATGGTCGCAATGACTTTGGTATTGGCGTAAGCAACAGTTTAAATACCTCTATGGGTGTTAGCAGCCCAACAGAATTTGATGATGGCTCGCTCGTATATGAGCAATACCTAGTCAATATGGATGCCAGCAGCACGCTAGATTTAGGTTTACCTGATGATGTGTTTGTGACGATTGGTGCTGAATATCGCCACGAAAACTATCAAATCAAAGCGGGTGAAACGGCCTCTTACCTAACCGTATTAGATGACGAAGGTAACCCTGTTGCTGCCGGTGGCGCACAAGTATTACCGGGTTTCTCACCTGAAAGTGCAACTGATAAAAGCCGCCATAACATTGCAATATTTGCTGAGTTTGATACTTATCTAACAACAGATTGGAACCTTGTTTTAGCAGGTCGTTTTGAAGATTACAGCGATTTTGGTAGTACCTTTACCTCTAAACTAGCTTCGCGTTACAGCATTAATGAGTCACTGTCGTTACGTGGTGCAATTAGCACAGGTTTTAGAGCGCCATCACTTGCCCAAACTTCATATAAGTCGGTAAGTACTTTATTTGAGAATGGTGTGCCAAGTGAAGTAGGTTTATTCCCTGTAGATGAACCTGCAGCGCAAGCACTAGGGGCTCGTGATTTAGATGCTGAAGAGTCAGTTAATATGACGGCAGGTTTCATCTTTACTCAAGGCGGTTTTAGCTTAACGCTTGATGCGTATCGCATTGAAATTGATGACCGTATCGTATTATCTGAAAACTTAAGCGGCCCAGAAGTTGAAGCGATTTTAGCCGAAGCTGGCGAAGTTAATACACAACGCGTTCGCTACTTCACCAATGCCATTGATTCACGTACACAAGGTGTTGATATTGTTGCTACTTACTCATTAGGCTTAGAAAGCTATGGTGATTTACGCTTAAGTGCTGCGGTTAACTTTAACGACACTGAAGTAACACACGTTAAAGAAAATCCACCGGAATTAGAGGCATTAGGTGACAGCTACGAGTATTTTTCTCGTCGAGAAGTAACTCGTTTTGAAAAAGGTACACCAGCGGATAAATGGAACCTATCTGCAACGTGGGATTATGAAAACTTCCAAACCACATTACGAGCAACTCGTTATGGTGAAGTTATTGATACCTCAAATAGTGCTGAAAACGATGAAGTACTTGATGCAAAATGGATTGCTGACTTAGAAGTGGCTTATCGCCCTGATGAGCAGTGGAAGTTTGCATTAGGTGCCAATAACCTATTCGATCAGTACCCTCAAGATACTGTAAGCAATATTGGTTATAGCGATTTTAACCACATATTCCCTTATAGTGGCTTTGCGCCATACAGCTTAGATGGCCGTTTTATTTACGGTAACATCACTTATAGCTTCTAAATTAATGTGTGCTGGTTTAGGCTAGCACACAGCTAACTTTTTAAAATTAGGCGCTTTTTTAAATAATATTTAAAAAAGCGCCTATGCCATAAACTTTATTCCCACTTGCTGCGACTAACTAATTAACATTACCTATTAGGAAGGACAGCATCATGAATTTACGAAATTTTACCACAAGAGCACTCCTCATCACTGCAAGTGCTGCATGCATCAGTTTAGCAAACGCAGATAATGCAGTTTCTCAGGGCGATTATCGCGTTATTACTTTTAAAGACTGTAAAAAGGTAAGCGAAAGTACCCTCAATAACGAACAGATTGCTGCATACCTAGAGCTTGAACGTGAACAAGTAAAACTAGAAGCGCTAGAACAACCAATTAGTGAAATAGAACAACAAGTTACTGACTATTCTGAGCAAATAGAAGCGATCACCGAAGAAGCAGTTATTGAAGACGAGAACCACCTACGAATTAATAAAAGCTTATTAAAAGAGCAAGATAAACTGGCTAAAGAACTCAATAAACTTATGGCTGCTCATGATGCCGATTTTAAAGCGTTAGAACAGCAAGCAAAATTAATTGAACATGCCGCTAAACAATTTGATAAAACTATGAAACCGTTGATGGAACAAGGTGAGTCAACTCACCTACAAATTTTAGCGCCGGGTGAAGACGAAAAACCGGGCTGTTTTTACAATATTTAAAGTACGTTTTCTAGCTGTGCATAAAGCTTCGCGTGTGTTTTACGAATGTCACCTTTATGCACTTGCTTAAACCACTTTAAAGCTTGTTCTGGCTTGCCTGCCTGCCAATTGATTTCAGCCAAGCGTAGCTTATAAATAGCAAGAACAAAACGATCAGACTCTACATCAATATACTTAAGTGATTGAACATACAATTTATCTGCTTCGTCGTACTGAGCAAGTATTTGATACGTTCTCGCTAAATTGCCTAACGCTACAGAGATTTTACGCTTATGGTTTGTTTTTAAAATCCAATCTACAGCAACCCGACGACTTGCGAGTGCTCCATCTACATCACCCAGTGAATGGAAAACATTAGCTTTATTTGAAGCAAGTTCAAAATGAAAAATAGGATCTTTGCTCTTTCCAAAGCGACGTTCAGCCCTATCTAATATGTGCAATGCTGTTTCTTTGTTGCCAAACACGTATTGCAAATTGGCCAATTCAACCATGCGCATTGGGTTACCGAATGAATCGAAAATAGCCTGTAGGTTTTCAAATGCCAAAGTCGCGAATTTGCGGCCTTGTTCATGATTGCCGAAATATTGCATCGACTTTGCGTAATAAAAATAAACTTGAACTTGAAAAACAACAGGAAGGTCTTTGCCATTTATAAATGGCTCGGTGCTATCTTTAAGGGCGAGATATTCCATTTTGTCGTAAAAGTAATCAAACTGATACGACTTAATTTCATACCAGCGTGCCGAACCAGGCTCTGCTACCGCTAGCTGTTGATTAATATAATCTAAGCATAGAGCCTGAGGTTGTTGGCTACAGAATATCTCATGGTCACTAAAGTTCTCTGATGCTAAAGCATTAAAGCTGCAGAAACTAAATAACAAAAAGGTTAAACTTTTCTTCATCTACTAACTTCTAAGTGACAATACACACAGAAAAATAACAAAATATCCTGCTATATTACAGCACTTTTTAGTTAAATTTATAGTTAATATTAATAATTTAGATTCTTCACACAGTGAATTTAAGCATTTTTATACACTTAATAAGTTTGAAATTGCATGACTAACAAAAAAGCAGGCTAAGCACCGAGTTAACCTGCTTTAAAATTATTTAGAGTAGCAACAAACTACCTAAGCCAAGAAAGGTGACAAAACCCACAATGTCGGTGACTGTGGTAAGAATCACAGAGCCTGAAAGAGCAGGATCGATTTTGAGCTTATCCAAAATAGATGGGATCACGACTCCCGATAACGAGGCAGCCACTAAATTAAGTAAGATAGCGATAGTAATGGTTAAACTTAACATGCCATCGTTGAACCAGAAATAAGTAAGCACGCCAATCACAAAGGCCCAAACACAGCCATTTAATGCCCCTACTCTTAGCTCTTTTTTCAACAGCGCTCTGCGGTTAGAGTCGGTCACCTGACCGAGTGCTAAACCGCGCACAATAACCGTTAACGTTTGACTACCTGCAATACCGCCCATAGAAGCGACAACTGGCATAAGTACCGCTAGTGCAACCACTTGCTCGATAGTTGCACCAAACAAACCGATAAACCAAGAGGCTAAAAATGCCGTTGCTAGGTTAATACCAAGCCATATACCGCGGTTTTTTGCCGATTTGGTCACGCTCGAGAACAGATCCTCGTCTTCACGTAGACCACCCGCTTTTGCAGCGGCTTCGTCTGTTACTTCTTGGCGTAATTCATAGGCTGATGACACCGACAAACGGCCTAATAGTTTGTTGTCGGCGTTAACCACTGGCATCGCCATTTTTTCGCTATGAATAACCACTTCGGCCGCTTCGTATAAGTCGTCATCAGCGTGTAAAGCTGACACATCAAGGTTCGCGTAATCCAGCAGGCTGTCGTTATCATTGGCTTTAAATAACGAATTAATTGCCACTTCACCAATGAGTGTGCCTTTACGACTCACCAAATAAATCACTTCGGTGTACTGTGGTAAGCCTTTTTGAAAAATTTTACGCGCGCCAGCTACGGTGAGTTTTTCTGACACTTTAAGCGCATCAAAATCGAGCCAGTGACCTAGCTGCTCAGGATTATATTGCTGTGCAAGGTCGTATTGCTTCGTTTGAACTTCATCAAGTTGTCTGCGTGCATAATCAACAAAGCGTTCGGGAATAATTTCTTCAAGTTCAAGTAGCTCTTCAACGCTAACTTCGTCAAGTAACTTAAAGCCCTCAGCTTCATCTAAACTCTGTAACAACCAGCGACAACTATCACCACCTAAGTTAATGAAAATTTCATGCTGGGTATCTTCATCAAGTAATTGCCAAATTTCTAAACGTTGTTCTTTAGGTAATGCTTCAAACAATAACGATAAATGCTCAGTAGAAAGCTTTTCTTTAGCATCAGCAAGTAACTTATTTTTACGTGTTGTAGTGTCACACTGAAGCAAGTCATCAATTAACTGGGGAAGTTGGTCAACAGGATACTCAATCATTTGAGACCTCGGTTAATTACATCAATGACAGTAGTCTAACGCAGCTTAATTAAAATAACTGCCCGTAATTGATATATTTTTATCTTCATCCAATCAGTCATATAGGTGAGCTTAAGGACTTTTTTCAATTATCACTCAGTAAAACTAAGTTAGTATTAGCCCTTCAATTGACTTGGCGTAAGCCCGGTCCAGCGTTTAAATGCTCGTCTGAAATTAGCAATATCATAAAATGATAAGCGCATGGCGACTTGCTCATTGCATTGCTCGCGCATGGCAAGTAGGTAAATCGCTTTGCGCTTGCTTTGCTCATCGTACAAGCTAGAAAAACGCACGCCATGGGCTTTTAGTTTGCGTTTGAAGGTTGCGGGGCTCATAGCAAATTGGCTGGCTACCTGCTCTAAATTTAACGCCGGAGTTTGATAAATTAATCGGCTTACGGCTTCCACAAAAGTGCTATTTGCAGAATTTAATGCCGCTAGTTGCGAGTTAATTTGTGAAAACCTAAAACTACTAAACACGGGGTTAGTGAGCCTAAGCGCGTGTTTATTCAATACCCAACGAGTTATAGGCTTTTCAAAAGCGACTTTAAGGCCTAAGTGTTGCTCGTATTCTTGGCTATGTCTGGCGCGCTTATAGGCAAACTCAAACTGACAAGGGACTCGCTCACCCGCCACTTTTTTAAGAACTTGGTAAAACGCGGCGCTGTAAATTTCCATAACGTACTGGCTTATTTCATCATCCAAGCCTACTGCGTTTTGCAGCACAATGTAATACTGCTCGTTATGCACATAACTATAACTAAATAACAAAGGGGCTAGTTGCATGCGCAAATTATGTAGCTGCTTTAAAGCTTGGCCGATATGCGCTGCATGTAACACGCCTTGGGCGGCAACAGAGGTATCGTTTGCCAGCTGACTCCCTAATAAAAAACCGCTGTCGGCGGATTTCATTAGTTGCTTAAACTGCGTCAATAAGCGCACTTGCTGCGAAATACTAAACTGATGCTGCACACTCATTAAGTCTTGCTCAAACACACCTGTGCCTCTGAGTAACTTATGCAGTGCAATGCCGCGACTTAAGGCCAGCTCCACCAGCGTGGTAATTAACCCTTGTGCGGTGAGGTATTTGTCATCTTGATTAAGATACGGCTTCACAATGGCTGACTCTTTGTTGTTTTTGTTGTTGTAACTTAGCGTGTAAACGCGAGCTTAAACGGTGTGGTGTATCGCCTTGCATACTGCCTACTAAGGCCGCTGTTACATCTTGAAACTTAGCGTGTTTTTCGCCTTCAACCTTAAAAGCACAATGGCTCAGCGCCGAGGTAATTTGCGCCACCAGCTCTTTTGCTTGTACTGCGCTGGTATTTGGCATCAGCACCATAAAACAGTCTCCCGCATAGCGGCACACTACATCGGTAAGGCGGCAATTCATCAATAAAAGCTCGCTTACTTCACGTAGTAAGCGGTCTCCTTCGATAAAACCAAATTCAGCGTTAAAATCAGCAAATCCACGAATATCAATCGCTGCCAGTTGCAGTGGCTGTGGCTCACTTAATTGTTCTTTTAACACTGCTTGTAAGTAATCAGCCTTATACAGCCCTGTTATTGAGCACACTAACTCATGCTCACGATGCTGTGCTTCACGACGTTTTAATTGCCTGTTAAGCACGTATTGCTCTTGATGCCACTGATAAAGCCCAAGGCTTGTGAAAATCATGCCTATCGGCGCAGGTAACGATTCAATCCAAGTAAGCCACGTATTGGTTGGTTGATGTAACCACTCATCAAATAAATCAAGGGAAGCTGAAAACATAAAAAGCCCAAGCCCAAGCACTAAAAAGCTGGTGACTTTGCCGGGCGGCCTCGAAATAAGCAGCGCAGCTATCCAAGTAAGGGTCATTAGCACAATGCCACCCTCGCCTAAAATATCTAACCATGCGATATCAGCAAGAGGCTTTAATTCTCCTGCTTGTGCGCTTAGCAAAAACGCAATTACAAATAGAGCAATAACTGCATTGGTTAAAAGTCGATGATGAGTAAAAGGGTTATATCGCATTCTCAGTACCTAACAATAAATCACGCTGCCATGCTAACTCGTTAGCGTTTAAAGCAGCAGGGTCATATTAGCTCAATGATGTGACAGCAAAACGACAGTCAAACCTTGTTAAACCCCTTAAGCACTGTATTTACCTTAACAAGATGGGGTTATTGCAGCTCAAAAGTACTTTTAAAATCCGCTAATCACTTGTTTTTACAGGCTGTTAGCGATTTTCTGTCACATTTGCGTCATTTAAGCTGCGTACTTTGCTCATCAAACCAAGGACAACCAGGAGCAAACCCATGAAACAATTTAAAACGAAGGCGTTAGTAAGCGCCCTCGCCTTATGCCAATTTGCCGCTTACGCACAAGACGAACAAAACAGCGATGAGAAAAAAGTAAAAGTCTCTGAAGAGCTTGTTGTCTATGGCGAAATCGGTTATCGCAACCGCTCACAGGAGCTGGCACCGACGCTTGAATACTCACAAGAATACTTTCAACGTTTTGAACCGCTTACTGCCGGTGATGCACTAAAACGCGTACCTAGTGTGACGTTTTTATCGGATGTTTTAGAATCTGATGGCGCGCGTATGCGTGGCTTAAGCCCGGCTTACACAAAGGTCCTTATTAACGGTGAAGAAGTACCTGGTGCAGGTGCTGACCGCTCATTCTTTGTTGACCGTATTCCTGCTGAGCTAATTGAGCGTGTAGAAATTATTCGTGCTTCAAGTGCAAACCGCTCTGCGGATGCCATTGCCGGTACGCTAAACATTGTATTGCGTGACGGTTACAGCCTAGATGGAGGTTACCTGCGTGCGGGCGGTCTGCGTTATGACGATGGCGAATTAAAAGAAAGCTTTGCTGGTGTTTACGGCACCGAGTTTGCTGGCGGTCGTTTATTACTTGGCGCTAACTTACAAGGCCGTTATAACCCAAAACAAAAATCAAGCCTACGCTATGGCGACAGCCCAGAGAATAACGCTAATTACAAAACCGAAGAATTCGATAACCGCGAAGATCAATCAGATATTCGCGACGGTGACGATACCTCGCTAAATGCCAGCTACGAAATTGCTTTTGATGATGGCAGCAAGTTTGATATCAGCGCGATTTGGGTTGATACCGACCGTACTGAAGATGAGCGTTCATTTGAATATGACGATCCAACAGCAATCAATAACTCAATTGTTGAAGGCGGTAATCTTGAAACCGACAACGCCAATGTGTCTTTCATCGACCAAACCAACTACAACATCAACTCGGGTTATGAGTTACCCCTTTTTGGTGGCACCAGTAAATTTAAGCTTGGTTTTGCAAGCTTTGAAGAGTCTGTTTACGAGCAAGAAGTAGAAATCGATACCTCTGAGCTACCTATGGTGTTTGAGGAAGAAGAAGAAACTGTAGACCTTGATGACAAAGAGTGGTCATTACAGTGGCAACATAGCTTATTTGCAGGCGAGAACAAAACAATTCAATTCGGTGCCTTTGTACAAGGTAAAGAGCGCGATACTGCGGTTTATCAAGCCGAAGGTGAAAGTGAACAAAGCTTTACTAGTTGGGATCAGTTCAGCAAAACACCTCTGTCACTGGCAGGCTTTAACAACGAGTATGAAGCAGCCGCTGGTGGCGTAAATAAACTCGAAGAAGACCGCCTAGATGTATTTGCATTAGTTAAGCACGAAGACCAAGACTTCTCGTGGGAGTTAGGTGTGCGCTACGAAACAACCGACTCAACCATTACAGACAAAGCTGAAGGTGTGAGCGCTAAAAACGATTATGACTTCTTCTTACCATCGGCACATTTACGCTACAACGTCTCTGAAAATGGCCGTGTTAGTGCCTCGGTTGCACGTAGCTTACGTCGCCCTGATTTTGATTACATCACCCCAGCTCTACTAGAAAAAGAATTAGGCGATAACGACTTTTTAGGTAACCCAGACCTACAACCAGAATCATCATGGGGTATGGACTTAGGCTATGAGTATCGCTTAGGTAAAAGCGGCGTAGTAGGACTCAACGTGTTCTACCGCGATGTCACTGACCTTATCGAAATTGCTAATACAGGCCAACAAGGCTCAGAAGGTGATGGTACTTACATTTTGCAACCGCGTAACACTGGTGATGGCAATGTAAAAGGTATCGAGCTTGATTTATCAACGCCGCTAAGCGCCATTAGGATGCCAAACACCGGGGTATTCTTTAACTACTCATGGCTTGATTCAGAAGTAGATGACACTTTCGGTAGCCGTAAATTCAACGACCAATCTGACTATGTGTTTAACGTTGGCTTTATTCAAGACCTACCTGATTTAGGCGCTTCGTTCGGTGCAACTTACCGTAAACAAGGTGATGCTTATGGCCGTATCGTGGGTGAAGAAGTGACTACACACTACGGCGCAGACCTTGAAGTATTCGTAGAAAAACGCTGGCAAGACGTCACGCTTCGTTTAGTGGGCTCAAACCTACTTGATGCAAGCAAAGACGAAACGTTTAACAAGTTCGACACGGTTGATGACCAAATCAACCGCGACTTTGACGAGTATGAACTGGAGTCTGAAGAAGCAGGCCCTGTTATTCAGTTAATGCTGCGCTACGCGTTTTAATACACATAAGAGTTATTAAGGCAGCGCATTGCTGCCTTGTTGTATATTTGGGGATCCCATGAATTTTAAAAAACCACTTAATCTTGTTGCCAGTGCAGTAATACTGAGCACCCTAGCAGCGTGTAGCCAAACAACGGCAACCGAGGCGCCAAGTAAAAACCAATTAACAGCCTTTGGCACAACTGGAAATATGCAAGGCTCACAAGCGGCAGCCCTTGCTGATGACGCTTGGCTATTAAGCTCACAAAGGCAAGGTCTACAGCTTATTGATGCCACAGGTAAACAGCACGCATTACAAAAAGGTAACTTCGAAGCGCTGTCTGTTAAGGCTATCAACAAAAACAGTTACCTTGTTGCTAGCATCGACAACGAAGCCGACCAAGCGGTGATCTTTAGCTTACAAAAAGCAGCTAAATGGCAGTTAACTGAAATTAGTCGTATTAGCCCACCAAAAGCAAAGCCTGAGGCAGTGTGCTTATTTGCCAACCCGACCACTCAAGCTGTGTCGGCGTTTGTGGCAGACGCTCGTGGTCTTATTCGCGAAACACTGGTGTTTGATATGGCAAACAAGCGCGCGTTAAACCTTGAATTACGCGAGTTTGCTGGCGTAAGTGAAACATCAGGCTGTGCGGTTGATGATCACAGTAAAACCCTTTACCTAAGCGAAGGCGAGCTAGGCATTTGGCAAATTAACGCCGACGCTGAATCGCGCGCCGATAAAAAGCCCCTTGCTATGATGTCGCCATTTGGCAGCTTAGCGCCTGAAGTTGGTGGCTTAAGCACAACAGAAGATGGTAGCTTATGGTTTACCACTTCTGATGATAACCAATTACATCGCTACGAAAATAGCACAAAGCGTTTTAGCAGCTGGCAATTTGCTGGTGAACTGGCAATTGAATCTGCCGCAGTGAGCTTTAACAATAATCAAGCTGATATCGTGCTGTACGATGATGAATCAGGTCATTATGTAAAAGGTCAAATCGATGGGCAAATTAAAGCACAAGCTAAGCAACAAAATAGCGCTAAAACAGCGGCTGTTACTTATATCAATGCACAAGCGCAAACCGATGCAGTGCGTGCTTTTGGTGATGCCGCCGATGACCCTGCAATTTGGGTAAACCCAAATAATGCAGCAAAAAGCCTAATTTTAGGCACCGATAAACGCCGCGGTTTAATGGTGTATGACCTTGCAGGCAAAGAGCTACAAGCGCTAGAAACAGGCCGTTTAAATAATGTTGATGTGCGCCAACATGCCAGTATCAACAACGCAACGAATACCTGGATTGCAGGTAGTAACCGTTCTCATAACAGCATCAGTGTTTACACTGTTGATACAAGCAATCAGGTGCAACATCTTGCTGAGTTGCCAACAACCCTAAACGAAATTTACGGTATGTGTATGTACTCATCAAACACAGGCAATTATGTGTTTATGAATGACAAATCAGGCCTATTTCAGCAATACAAACTAACAGGTAATAATGAGAGCGTATCAGCACAACTAGTGCGCGAATTTAGTGTACCGAGCCAACCTGAAGGTTGCAGTGCAGATGATAAAACCGCACAGCTATTTTTAGGTGAAGAAGACGAAGGTATTTGGTTTATTGGCGCTGAGCCAACAGCAGGAAATAAACCTGTAATGCTACAAACCGTGAACGATATGTTGGTTGATGATGTAGAAGGCATGGAAATCTACCAAGCAAAAGATGCCCGCTATTTAGTGGTTTCTAGCCAAGGTGATTACAGCTATGTGCTTTATAAAATTATCGATGGCAATACCCCTAGCCTTGAATTTGCAGGTAAGTTTGCAATCAGCAATAACTTAGAGTTAGCAATAGATGGCGTTTCAGAAACCGATGGCCTAACGGTAACACCGGCTGCGCTACCGGGCTACCCTGAAGGGGTGCTAATTGTGCAAGATGGTTACAACCGTATGCCACAGGCACCGCAAAACTTTAAAATTATTGATTGGCGCGAAGTAAAAAAAGCTATTCAATAAATTACTCCGTAAAGGTGCTCGGTTTATCTGGGCACCTTTTTTATCTGCACATGTTTAATCAGTAAAATAGATAACTAAAACATCCTACAATTGCACCGTAAATCAGCATCGGCAAAAAGGTTTTCTTAAGCACAGGCCCTTCTTGATTATTCACTCCAACAATACTGGCTACAGCAATAATATTGCTAATGCAGATCATATTCCCCATCGCCGCTCCCGTTGATTGCAACGCAAGCACTAAAGTTTCTGATAAGCCCACTTGCTGTGCAATACCATATTGAATACCGCCAAAGGTAAGATTAGACACCGTTGCCGAGCCTGAAAAGAAAGTGCCGAGTGCCCCCAAATACGAAGCAAATAACACCCAGTGCTCCCCGCTTAAATCAGCAAAAGTACTCGCCATATAGAATATGGGCGCATTATGGCCGCCTTGCATTAAAATATTCACCATCACCAGCGCCCCGATTAAAGCGATACATGGCATAGCAATACGGCCTAAGGTGTCGGAGCACATTTGCTTTACTTGTGGCTTACTCATTTTAAGTAACGGCATGCAGATCAACACCACCAATACAAACGGGATCAGTGCTGGAACAAACAAGGTTTTATACGACCACCCCACCGACGTGCCAAATATCTCATGTAAAGAAAGGATCAGCGCTTTGCTTAATTCAAATTGCGCAAAGCCCAAATTGACACTCAGCCAGAGCGTTTCGTCGTTAAGCAGTGCTTTAATACCCAGCTGATGAATACGGGTTATGACCAGCACAACAATCAAGAGTAATAGCGGGAATAACGCTACAAACAGCGTTTTAGGTGTGAACTCAACCTTGTTTTTCGAGCTTTGTGTATTTGCAGCTGATTTATCTAAACCCACTCCCCGGCTTGCCAAATAAATAGTGACTAATAGCCCCACTGCACCACCAATCAGTGATGGAAACTCATAGTTCCACTGGGCAAACAACCAATAAGGCAAGACACATGAAAACACGCTTAGATAAATGAATACGCTATTTTGACGCACCTTTTTTAGTGGCAGCACAAGACACAGCGCAATCATAGGAATAACCAAAGCAGCAATAACATGGCACAGTGCCGTCCATTTTGAGATAGCCAGCACTTGCCCATCATCTAACTGTAGCGCCGAAAAGCCAAACCACGTTGGCGTGCCCACAGCACCAAAAGAAACGGGAATTGAGTTTAAAATAAGAGTGAAAACAATCACTTTAAAAGGCGAGAAACCAAGCCCGACTAAAATAGGCGCAGCAATAGCCGCTGGCGTACCAAACCCGGATGCGCCTTCGAGCATAAATGCAAATGCCCAACCTATGATCATCAATTGCGCAACCTGATTACTACTTATTGATTCGAGCCAGTGTTTAATCGTGGTTTCGGCTCCTGATATTGCCAACATGCGATTAAGCAAAATAGCCCCGGCAATAATCGAAATGGGCGTCATGACAGACAACACACCAGCAAACACATTGGCAAGCAACAGCCTTAAATCAGCTTGAAAGTAAAACAGCTGCAGTAAAGCAGCGAGCAGCGCCGTTATTGGTAAAGCAATGTAAGAAGCGATGGGGCTGCGTTTTACCATCATCCAGATCAATAGCAAAATAGGCAGTGCAGCCACTAGGGTATTCATGGGTCATCCTGTTGTTTTTTAGTGCTTTCCTTAATTAAAAGTATAGACAGGATAACCATAATCAGTATTTTTTATTTGTTAAATGAGTGTGCTAAGCCACCAAATTAACAGTACTAACACAGAAATAGCGACTAAGGCTTTGGTTTTGTGCTTTTGAATAATTCGCTCAGCCTGATTACCCGCGTAATAAACAACTGCAGCAAGTGCAAAGTAACGGATTGAGCGCGCAATGACCGTAGCCAGTAAAAATAGAAAAATTGAATACTTAGTTGCACCCGCGGCAAGCATGGCAATTTGAAATGGAATAGGCACTATGCCGAGCGTCAATACAAACCAAAAGCCTTGCGCTTGCATTTTTTGTTTAACTTGCTCGAATTGCTCAGGGTTTGAGAAGGTATTAATTACCCAATCGCCTACTACATCAAATAGGTAATAACCAAGGGCATAGCCAAAAATAGCACCAATAATACAGCCAATGGTCGCCATTAATGCGATTAACCACAGCTTTTCACGGCGAGCTTGCATTAACGGAACAAGCACAGCTTCAAGCGGTATAGGCACTATGGTTGACTCTAAAAATGATGCCACCGTAATCGATTTAAGCATATGTTTAGAGTCGATAAACTGCCGTGTTTTTTGCTTTAACTTTTTAGCAATTGCCATTATTCATCCTTAATCGTTTTGCTCGGCTTTAGGGTACAACAAAAACCCTTAACCGTCCCTTACGGTTTATGAATATAACGGCTACGGCCTTGGTTTTTAGCCTGATATAGTGCCTGATCAGCTCGTTTCATTGCATTACTAAATGTTTCTGTGGCGCGTTTTATAGCTGAACCTACACTCACACTGAGTGTTTTACTCGGCGTAACCATCACGTTACTGGCCAAGCACAATAGTTGCTGACATGTCTGACTCAATATTTCTTGATCTTCAGTCGGAACAAATAAAGCAAACTCTTCACCACCTATACGGGCAAATAAAATTTGCGGGTCTAATGCCTTATGGCATTGCGATACAAAATCAATCAACACCTGATCGCCAACATCATGACCATGTTCATCATTGATCGCTTTAAAGTGATCAATATCTACAATCACAATACTATGTGGTGTATCTTGATTTTGCAGTACATAGTGGTAGAAATAACGGCGATTATAAGCTTTGGTAAGCACATCAGTTTTTAGCTCTTCTTCAAGTTGCTCACGGGTTTTAGCTAAGTCTGACAAAGCTAAAAATAAACCAAAGCCAGTAACCAACATACCAATTGTTCGAGCAATATCCTCGATATAAATTCCCACCCAAATAGGCTGAAAAACAAGTTCATCTAGAAAGTCGAAGGTCAGCCCGACACTCCATAGAAAAATACCAATACTTAAAAATAAATAGCTTCTTTGTGCTACTACCGATGTTTGCACAAAGGCAAATATACTTATGAGGATCAATAAATTAATAGCATCTGTTAATACGCCATTGAGATAAATATCATTTTCTAATCGATTAAAATGGTAAAGATATGTCACCACAATCATCAACAATGAAATAATGAACACGCTTATAAAAAGCTGCTTTATAACTAGAGGTACTGAGTTTAACTCAGCTTTAACTTCGATTGGTGGAGGTTGTATACTCATAACAGATCACGACAACTTACTGCAATTGGCTCAACATTAGCAAAGCGTGTTTAAAAGTGCATGACAAAGCGACCGTGAATTTTAAAAACCAGCATTTTGGCTGGAGTAATTAACCTAAAACAATCCCTTTTAACCAGCAAAAAAGTCTAACGTCATGCTATTTGTTTGTAACAGTCGCATTCTCGAGATTAATTTTTTATCATCTGAGCGAATTTTGTTTAAATAAATATTAGCATAATGATTAACGCACGCTTTATTCCTTTTCGTAAACACGACATCATCAACCTTTGCCAAGCCTATTTAGGTGAGTCGCAATCAAGTTCGTTTATGGAGTTTGCTACACTTTTGCAAAGCGTGACCCATTATCAATATCACGGGTTGCTGGAGTCATTAAAAAACAACTATGCGCCATTTGACCCAAATAGCGACACTCGCACGCTGAAACCTATTACCGATGCTGAGCGTGCCAACTATCAATCAGCTTTTGCTAAAGATTTTGCCACGGTACTCAATGCCGCCAATTTTGAAACCATTACTGATCAAGACCTACAAGATGCACTTAAAGAAGAGTCTTTATTTAAAGTCCGTTTGGCTGTTGAGTTTAACGACTTTGCAGAAGTGGTCTTTTATCGTCGCGGCGAATCGCAAAAAACCGAGACGCTACGCAGTTTTTGGGGACTGCGCAAAAAACAAATTCAGTTCACCAACTATGACCGCGTTGCCATATTCATTCGCTTTAAAGACGAGCAGTACTTTTTACAAAAAGGCAAAATGCCGGTAGGATTCGAGCCCAATTCAACCATCGTCAAATTATTCCAGAATGTCCCCAAAGCCGATTTAGAAATGCTGTTTCCGAATAGCGAAGTAAAAATGCGCCCGATTGATAAACTTATTATTGGCTCATCTGCCCTGATTGGTGGTGCTGTGGTGCTGGTAACAAAATTAGGCGCGTCAATTTTACTGCTTATTGCCTTGATTGCTTTTTGGGGTGGTTGGCGCAGCGAAGAAGTGCATATGAGTCAGCAGCACTTTATTACCTTTGCAATCGGCATGGGTGTGTTTGGCAGCTTTATATTTAAAGAGTGGAGCAAGTTTAAAAATCGTAAAATTCGCTTTATGAAAGCACTGGCCGACAACTTGTATTTTAAAAATCTCGATAACAACGCAGGTGTTTTTCATACCCTCGTTGATGCAGCTGAAGAAGAAGATGTAAAAGAAGCGCTGCTTGCCTACACCTTTTTATTAAAGAGCAAATCTGAGATGACTGCAGAGCAATTAGATAAGCAAATTGAGCAATGGTTTAACGAGCAACATAATTGCCAGCTCGACTTTGAAATTGATGATGCTTTAGACAAACTCGTCAAGCTTGAACTGGTTAATCAAAACAATGATCTTTATTCGGCGGTTGATTTAGCCAATGCCAAACAACGCTTAGATAGTCGTTGGGATGACTATTTTAAGTTTGCCTAAGCCTTTAAAATCAGGTACTAGCGAAGCACAAATGGACTTCGAGTCAATTCAACTGGGGTAAATGCAACTTTATCTCAATGTGCTTGCGCACAGCATGGTCTGCTTTTAGGATAAAATTTTACGGCTAAAAAAAGACCATTCCATGCAATTAAAAAAATCAATTTTTATTGGAGCCAGCTTGCTGTGCGCAGCAACAACAGCTCAGGTATATGCTAACGACAAATTTGTTTCTGAAGATATTTTTCAACTTGAATACGCAGGCGACCCACAAATAAGCCCAGACGGTAAAAAAATTGTTTATGTGCGTAGCGGCTACGACATCATGAAAGATGGCAACAAACGTAGCTTTTGGCTTTACGATTTAAAGTCTGGTCAACACACGCCGCTGTTTTCTGATGAACATAACTACAGCCAACCAACTTGGTCTCCAGATAGCCAAAAAATTGCTTTTACCAGCAATTCAAGCGGCTCAAATCAACTTCACGTTTATTGGTTAGCGCAAGACAAACAAGCATTATTAACGCAACTACCAAAATCAGTACGTAACTTAACTTGGTCCAATGACTCAGAGCAAATTGCCTTCACTATGAGCATTCCGGAAGGTAAATCTGCGTTCGCTAAATCAGTAAAGCTGCCAAAAAAACCAAAAGGCGCCGAGTGGTCAAAACCAGTTAAAGTAATTGAAAAAGCGCGTTATCAAGCTGATGGTGCAGGCTTTTTAGAACCTTCATATCGTCACGTTTTTGTTATTCCGGTTTCGGGTGGCACACCACGCCAATTAACATCGGGTGATTATCAGCACTATGGTCCACTTGCTTGGGATCCAAGTAACACAAAACTGGCTTTTTCTGCTGATCGCAATGATGACTGGGAATACCGCACTACTGAGTCAGACCTATATGAAATTAACGTAAAATCAGGTGAGCTTACACAGCTAACAGATTTACCGGGCCGAGAAAGCAATCCTTACTATGCTAAAGACGGTGATGAACTAGCCTTTGTTGCTCGTGATAACGCCCCTGTGCCTTATATTAACTCAACGCTGTCATTACTTGATTTAGATGATAAATCAATCAAGCATATTACTGAAAAATTAGACCGTTCAGTGGCTGATTATAAGTGGTCAGGCGATGGCGACTTTGTTATTCAATACGATGATTTTGGTAAGCGTAAGCTCGCTAAAGTAACCAGCCGCGGTAAGGTAACTGATTTAACTGATACGCTATCGGGCACTTCGATTGGTCGCCCGTATGTTAGCGGTAGTTTTAGCATGGCCAACAATGGCGCAATTGCTTATACAAAAGGCAACGAGTATCGCCCAGCTGATTTAGGCTACCTATACAAAGGTAAAACTAAAACGCTTACTTCATTAAACGAAGATATATTAGGCCATAAAAAGCTAGGTAAAGTACACGAGCTGAATGTTAAGTCGCAGTTTGACGGCCAAGCCATTCAAGGTTGGTACATCACGCCACCTGATTTTGATGAGAGCAAGCAATATCCATTAATGGTTGAAATTCACGGCGGTCCACATCTAGCCTATGGCCCAAGCTTTACTGCTGAATTACAACGTTATGCCGCTGAAGGTTATGTGGTTGTATATGTAAATTACCGTGGTTCAACAAGTTACGGTAAAGACTTTGCCTTATTACTAGATGGTAAATACAGCTCAGAAGAAGACTTTGCTGACCATAACTCAGCGGTTGATGCCATGATAGCGAAAGGGTTTATCGACAAAGATAACCTATTTATTGCTGGTGGTTCAGCAGGTGGTATTGCAACAGCTTATGCTGTAGGTTTAACAAACCGCTTCAACGCGGCTGCAATTACCAAACCAGTGATCAACTGGTTAAGTAAAACACTGACTGCCGACAGCTACATTGGTCAAATTCGTAACCAGTTCCCGGGCATGCCATGGGATAATGTTGAACACTACTGGAAACGTTCGCCGCTTTCATTAGTGGGTAACGTAACCACGCCATCATTGATCATGACAGGTGAAGAAGACCGCCGTACGCCAATTTCAGAATCAGAGCAATTCTATCAAGCATTAAAACTGCAAAAGGTAGATACCGTGCTTATTCGTGTGCCGGGCTCACCACATGGTATTGCGGGTCGTCCATCGCGTATGATTTCGAAAATTGAATACACGCTTGCGTGGTTCAAACAATATCAGAAGTAATAAATTAACCAGGAGTGAGCTGCTCACTCCTGTTTAAAAATAATGATGACTAAGCGCAAGTTGGGCAGAGCCTATTGACTGCGCTTTTTCTCCGCACACACCTAAACTCACTTCACAGCTACGTAGTCCACGACTATCTAAGCGTGCAAATGCTGCAATTGATAACTGCTTGAGCTGTTCAAGCGCCATACTCGGTAACGGCGAATCAATAATCACAGCTTGCATATCTAACAAACTTAAACTGTTATGCATGGCAATATTGATAGCCTCTGCGGCTTTTTCAAGCCAAGGCTGAACTATCCGTTTATGCTCTGCAAACTGACTGTCTGTTAGCTCATACACAGAAATGCCAAGTTGCGCATTATTAAACTCGCTTTGCAATGACAGTAACGAACATTGGCTAAGTAACTGCTCCCGTTCAGCGTTTAGCATGGAGCCTATTGCACCGGCATTACCACTTTTGCCTTCGAGAAGCTGATGGTTAATCACCACAGCGCCACCTAAAAAAGCCCCTAAATAGACATATAAAAAATCGCTATAGTTATTAGGGTTTCCGAGGCTTAACTCTGCACAGCAGGCTGCGTTATTGTCATTACTAATATAAACAGGTAACTGAAACTGACTTTCTAAGTAGCCTTTCAAATCAAAGTTTTGCCATTGGCTAAGGGGATTTTTTGCTGAGTCTGAAGTTGCTTGCCATTGCCAAATATCAAACGGCATAGCGACCCCAAGCCCGCACACATGTGAGCGCAGCTCAGGTGCTAATTGACTGATTAATTGAGGAATATGTGTTTCTAAAAATACTTTAAGCTCATCAACCGATGCCTCATTCACCTCCAAAGATACAGACGCTCTTTGCGTGCTTTGTAAATCAACGAGTATCAGATCGAAGCGTCGTCGTCCGATTTTTAAACCAAAACTAAACGCGCCATCAGGGTTAAGCCTAAATGGCACACTTGGCTGCCCTACTCGGCCTTTAACAGGTGCATCACGAAGCAATAGCTTATCTTCTTCGAGCTTGTTGATATTCACTGTTGCCGCCTGAGCAGACAAAGCTAACGCCTTCGCTATTTGTGCCTTAGGCATGCTTTGCTGCTGCCTAATTAAACTTAAAATTGCGCGCTCGTTATTGCTTCTTGGTGCTCGCGATAAACTGCTCTTCATAACATCCTTCTTGATACAACCTGATAAGCGGCCTATTAGACCTGTTTGGAGTACTATCTACCAGTCAAAATAATAAATCAACTAGGTTGATTTATTATTTATAGTCGTGAATACTGTCGGCCACAACAATATGAACACATTAATCTGGTGAACTATGCAAACACAGTCCGCTATTGTATCGCGCCAAATGCTATGGCCTTTTATTCTGCTTACAATTTGCTTTGCTGCTTGGGGCACTGCAGCCAATATGACAGACCCATTAGTGAAAGTTTTTAGCAAAACATTTTCGATGAGTGCCTTGCAATCAGCATTGGTGCAGTTTAGTTATTATGGCGCTTATTTTTGCCTAGCTTTACCGGCGGCCATGATCAATAGACGGTTTAATTATAAAACGGGGCTGTTAGTAGGTTTAGCCATGGCCGCCTGTGGTGCCTTATTGTTTTACCCTGCTAGCCAAACCATGCTCTATAGCCACTTTTTATTGGCCTTGTTTATACTTGCAGGTGGTTTATCTATTTTAGAGACCTCTGCAAATCCCTATGTCATGCAGTTAGGATGCGAGCAAACAGCCACCCGCAGACTTAACCTGGCACAAGCTTTCAACCCCGTTGGGACTAATATTGGTGTGTTTTTGGCGGCGACGTTGATCTTACCAAACTTAAATCAAGCCGATAGTGCAAGCCGTGCTTTGATGAATGAGGCACAATTAAAAGCCGTTGTTAGTGCTGAACTCGATGCTGTGATGGTGCCGTATGTGGGCATGGCCTGTTGTTTAATCCTGCTATGGCTATGTATCTTCTTTAGCCGCTCTCCTGCAACAGAAACAAAAGTAGCAGCGCAGCCATGCAAACTTAAAAAGACCTTTCAACATTTGTATCAAAACAAGCATTATCGATTTGGTGTGCTGGCACAATTTTTTAATGTTGGCGCTCAAACCTGTGTATGGACCTACACCATTGGCTACACCATGGAAGCACTTAACACCACAGAGGTGACTGGTGGCCAAGTATTACAATATTCGATGTTGGTATTTTTAGTATCTCGCTTCATTATGACATGGCTCATGCGCTTTATAAGCGGCGCTAAATTACTGCGTTTTATGGCTTTAGTTGCAGCTGTACTTTGTTTTTTTGTTGCAACGCAAGTTAATTTAATGGGCGTAGTCGCACTTGTTGCTATTTCAAGCTGTCTATCTTTGATGTTTCCAACCATTTACGGCACAGCACTTGAAGGTCTGGGTGAAGATGCAAAAGTTGGTGCAGCAGGCTTAGTAATGGCTATTTTAGGAGGCGCATTTTTACCGCTGATCCAAGCCGCAACCATAGATGCCTTTAACACTGCGGTTTCGTTTGTTGTACCACTTGTTTGCTTTTTAATTGTTGCTTTGTATGGTCACCATACCAAAGTAGCAGCAATACCCGCCAAAGCGCAGTTGCAGGACTAAACGCATCAATGAGATAATGCACCTCGTTTACCTACTTAAGCGAGGTGTATCGTCAATTAATGGCACATATTACATTTTTCATGGTCAAGTTTTTGGCCTTTTCTGTTGGCTGTTTTGCCTGCTTTTTACTTCATGACCAAGCTAATGTTGCCCTTGTTTTATCTGCCGCAGTTACTGGGTTAGTTGGCACATTCATTCCTTTTCCTGCTCGTTTTGGTAATCACCCTTATGCAGCCATATACGCTGGCAGCTTTGCTGGCATGTGCTCATCAAGTTTAATCAACAGCTACTGGGAACTGAGTTTTATCTCTTTAATTGGTGCCAGCCTTTACGTATTAACTATGAATCTATTTGCAGGTTTTGGTGGTCGTCTTGGTAGCGTTGCTTTTGCCAGTGTAGCGCTTTATATGCTGGTAAAAGGGGTCTTTTAATGGATTTATTTATTGCTATTACCGCTTTATTAGGAGCCTACTCAACGTACTTTTTAGCGCATCATAATCGCTTTGATGGTATCCGTGCATCAGCGGCTACCAGCATTATTGCATTTAGTGTCTTGAGCCTTTTATCTGTTGATGTGGAGCTCTACAGCGTGGCTTTCTTTGGCGGGACTTTCATTGGCATGAGCGCACCAAAGCGCTTTGGTATCTTCACGTTAGCCATATCTTCGTTACTATTTGCAATGTTGTTTGAATACTTAGTGCCACGTTTGCATGGCTACGGCGGCGCACTTGGCGTAAGCGCATTTTTATCTGTATGTGTTTGTCATATAGGTATTTTACTGGGTGCTCCTCGCAGTAAAAAAAGTAACTAAATCTTACGCAGCAGCTAAAAACCTATACCTTTTCACTAATATTAATTAATATGTTAATAACTTGTTTAAGGATAAAGGGTCTTTATGCTGCTCCGCTCATTTCTGATTGCTACCCTGCTTTGTTTCATCAGTTGTGCGACGGCTGCGAAAACACTGACCTTTCTTGCCGAAGATTTACCACCGTACCATTTTAAAAATCAGCAAGGCGAAGCAGACGGTGCGCTTGTTGAAGTAGTAAAAACAGCTCTGGCACGCGCAAACATCTCCGGCGAATTCAGAATTATGCCAATGGCACGGGCTTTTTATGAGCTTGAAAACAATCCAAACATGTTAATGATTTCGTTACTAAAAAATCCAGCTCGTGAAAGCCGGTTTAAGTGGTTAGCACAAACCTATTTTTCAGATGCTTATTTAGTGGATCTATCGAGTAAAAGCCACAAAATATTTAGCTTAAAGCAAGCCCAGCAGTACCGTGTAGCGACTATTCGAGGCTATTCAAGTGAACATTATTTGAAGCAAGCGGGATTTAATGAAGATAAAAACTTGGTGCTAGTCAGTCATTACCATCAACTTTGGCAATTGCTTGAAAAAGAGCGCATCGACTTTGTGCTTACCAACACTCTAACCTTGCAAAACGAACTGGCATTATCTGGAGTTGACCCTAGTGACATTCATAAAAGCCTGCACTTAGACGACTTTCCTTCAGGCCTTTACCTCGCTGCAAACCTTAATATAGACAAACAACTCGCTATACAATTAACTGATGCAGTTAAAGCTTTGAAGCAAAGCGGTCAATACCAAGCAATTTTACAAAAATGGCAGTTGCCTTTACCCAAATAAAAAATGAAAAATACTCCATTATTTTACAAAAGCTTAGCTTTGGCTTGCGCCCTTAGCTGCCTATCGTTAAGCGCCTTTGCAATAACTCCTGAACAGGCTCAAGAAAAACTAAACGAAGCACAATTGCTACGTAACAGTGATCCAAGCCAAGCAACGGATATATTTGAGCAATTAACTAACGATACAACCCTCATCAATCAGCCACAGATCATTCAAGAAGCGCTCGAATCGTTGGCGTTTATGAATGTAAGCAATGGCGATTATGACCAAGCACTGAGCTATGCAGAGCAACTACTAGAGTACGGACAAACACAAAATAATCAGGCTGTAACGGTACGAGCAATGCTTATT
This sequence comes from Pseudoalteromonas thalassia, assembly GCF_049257215.1. Taxonomy (NCBI): domain Bacteria; kingdom Pseudomonadati; phylum Pseudomonadota; class Gammaproteobacteria; order Alteromonadales; family Pseudoalteromonadaceae; genus Pseudoalteromonas; species Pseudoalteromonas thalassia. Next base: position 150,612 of record NZ_JBMMUE010000010.1, on the reverse strand, counting down.
CAGGGTTACGCACAAGGTAGAAAAAGTAACTTTCTAACAGCAGAGCAGCACTACCGAGATGCATTATCCATTGCCAAACAGATACAAGATTCTATGCTGATAGCCCAGTCTTATGAGCGATTAGCAGCTATTTTACGCTGGCAAGATAAATACATAGCTGCTCTAAGCGAAGCACAAAAAGCAGTCAATATTTTACGCGAGTTCGATGACGAAAAATCGTATGCATCTGCGCTACAAAACTTAGGTATTATTGAAGCCATTATTGGCGATCACAATGCGGCGCTTGCAAATTTAACTCTATCATTTTCTTTGCATCAAAAACTTGATGATAAAAAAGGCATTGCGGATGCGCTTTATGAAATTGGCGAAGTTTATCGACGTATGGGTGACAATGCTCAGTCGTTAAAGCACTTTAAAATGTCTCACGTGTTGGATTTAGAAATTGGCTCTAAAGTCGATATTGGTAATAGTGCCATGAAAGTTGGCTATGCTGCACTTAAACAAGGTGAACTTGCTACAGCCACCGATTACGCTGAGAAGTCGATTAGCTATTATCAACAATCATCTTCAAACACAGGGCTATGTCGCTCGTATAATTTAATGGCGTTAATTGCTTTAAAACAAGGCAACATTAGTGAAGCGCAAGCATATATTGATCGCGCTTTAGCAATCGCTACTGACTATAATTTTCGATCACACTTAGTCTCTTTAGGGATCACTCAAACACGCATCTATCAAGCCCTTGATGATCATTCAAAAGCTATTAAAACCGCAGAGCAAGCTTTAAAACAGGCTGACGAGCTGCAAGATGTTGAAGATCAAATCAGCTTAAATAAACTACTCACTGACTCTTACCTTGCATTACAACTGTACAAACAAGCATTTGAATCGCAAAGTCGCTATCAAACCCTTGAAGATAATACCGGTAAAAATCAGCACGACTTAACCGTGGCCGCAATGCAAAGCCAAGTGGCTTTTATGCGAAATCAGCAAGAAATCAATCAATTGAGTGCTGATAAGCAAATTCAAGCCGCCCAACTAAGCGAAAGTGAATGGCAATTTAAAGCGTGGTTATTGGGCTTAAGCTGCGTGATTTTACTGATATCAGGCTTTGGCTACCGCTCATTTAAAAAGCGTAAACTTGCCAGCGAACGAGCACAATTGTTACAAGAAGTTGTTGATAAAAAGAACCGCTTACTAGCCGATGTATCTCATGAAATTCGCACGCCACTCACAGCACTACAATTGCAAGTTGAAGCATTGCAATACAATATCGCCAAAGACGTTGATGCCTCTTACGATGCAATTAATCGAAAACTTACCGATATCAATATACTGATCCGTGATATCCATCAACTAGCACAAGCAGATTCAGATAGCCTGTACCTTAACTTAAAACCCTACTTACTTGCTGATGTATTATCCGTTTGGCAACAAGAATTTGCTGCTTTTGTACAAAGCAAAGGCTTTGAATTTACCAGTAACATTCACCTTGCAGCAGATATCAAGGTGACATGGGATATCGATAAAATTAAGCAAGTACTGACTAACCTTTTATCGAACAGTACTTTTTATACTGATAAACCCGGCAAAATTAAATTTGTAGCGACAGCCTCAGAGCAGAGCATTTCTTTTAGCATTGAAGATACCCCACCCGGCGTTACCGACAATCAGTTAGTTGAAATATTCGAACGTTTATACCGCGTTGATAAGTCGCGCAGCCGTCAAACGGGGGGCTCAGGCCTTGGACTGGCGATTTGTAAAAGCCTGATTGAAACACACAAAGGCACTATAAAAGCTGAGCACAGTGAGTTAGGTGGCGTTAAGATCCTCATTTGCTTACCGCTTATTAGTGAACAACACGTTTAGCATCACAACTCCCTGAAATCGCCCCTAAACCGGGCGGTTTCACTACATCTAGCCCAATTAATGCCGACCAAGGTCGCATATTATTTAATCAAAAAAACACCTACATTTTAGATATCCAAGCTACCCTAAGATGCGAGAATTCAGCAAGAGATAAAACGCATTTAGACAAGGCATTGATTGCAAATAATGGTGTTCCCTTATTAGAATCAATAACGCTGGATAAATGCGTTTTAGCCTTGCCCTTTGGGCGCTTCACAGGAAACCCACTACTGTGTTGTGACAATTTGAAAGGTACCCACATTCCTACATTGCCACGCCTTGTATTGAATTCCCTGTGATAGCGCTGAAACATGCATCTTAGGGTAGCTTGGATATTACTCTCACTAAAAAGTATAGGAGCCTCACAATGGCGGGCGAATATCAACAACAATATCAACAGTTCCAGCGCGATCCGGGTCAGTTCTGGCTTGAGCAAAGTAAACGAATTCCTTGGTTTAAAGAGCCAAGTGCTCCTTATCAATATGACGATAATGATTTTTACCATTGGTTTGCCGATGGTCAGCTAAACACTTGTTACCTAGCCCTCGACCAACATGTCGAGGCAGGCTATGGCGACCAAACTGCACTGATTTACGACTCCCCTGTTACCAATACTAAACAACAATACACTTATGGCGAGTTACAAACTCAAGTTGCTAAATTTGCAGGACTCATGCAATCCCTTGGCGTAAGCAAAGGTGACCGCGTAGTCATTTATATGCCAATGATCCCACAAGCGGTTATTGGTATGCTGGCGTGTGCGCGCCTCGGTGCCATTCACTCCGTTGTATTTGGTGGTTTTGCACCGCACGAACTCGCGGTGCGTATTGATGATGCAAAGCCTAAGCTTGTGCTTACTGCGTCTTGCGGGGTGGAAATCAATCATGTAATTGAATATAAGCCACTGCTTGATGAAGCACTCGACAACGCCAAGCATGCTGTTGAACACTGTATTGTGTTTCAGCGTGAACAAGCCATCGCCGAGATGCAAGATGGCCGAGACATCGATTGGCAATCAGCCTCTGAGGCAGCAAGTGCAGTCGCTGCAGTACCTGTTGCAGGTGACGACCCGCTTTATATTCTTTACACATCAGGCACTACAGGAACTCCTAAAGGGGTGGTTCGAGAAAACGGGGGGCACGCAGTTGCAATGCATTACAGCATGGAAACCGTGTATGGCATGAAACCCGGTGAGGTATTTTGGGCAGCTTCTGATATTGGCTGGGTAGTTGGTCACTCTTACATTGTATATGCGCCGCTCATTTATCGCTGTGCCACCGTACTTTATGAAGGCAAACCTATTAGAACCCCTGATGCCAGTGCGTTTTGGCGTGTTGTCGAAGATTATAAAGTCAGCGCCTTATTCAGTGCTCCTACTGCGTTTCGCGCAATTAAAAAAGAAGACCCTAACGCTGAGGGCTTTAAACAATACGACACCTCAAGTTTAAAGCGTTTATTTTTGGCCGGCGAGCGCCTCGATCCACCCACTTATGAGTGGCTAAAAGACAAAACGGGCTTGCCCGTACTCGACCACTGGTGGCAAACAGAAACAGGTTGGGCAATTGCGTGTAACCCAATTGGTATTGAACAACTTGCCACTAAACCGGGCAGCTCTACGGTACCGACGCCGGGCTTTGATGTACAAATTCTTGATATGAACGGTGAGCAGTGTGCAGCAAACGAAAGCGGCGCTGTAGTTATAAAGCTTCCCTTACCACCGGGCTGTTTACCTACAATTTGGCAAAACAATGAACGCTTTCAAGCGGGCTATTTAAGCGAGTACCCGGGTTATTATCTCTCTGGTGATGGCGGCTATATTGATGACGATGGTTATCTATTTATTATGGGTCGTACCGACGATGTGATTAACGTGGCAGGGCACCGCTTATCAACCGGTGAGATGGAAGAAATTGTAGCTGCCCACCCTGCTGTTGCTGAATGCGCAGTATTTGGGGTTAATGATGCACTCAAAGGGCAACTACCCATGGCAATGATTGTGCTCAAAGATGATTACCTTGGCGATAGCAAAGAAGTCGAGCAACAGTTAGTTCACTCGATAAGAAATCAAATTGGCGCCATTGCCTGCTTAAAAAACATTTTGCATGTTGAGCGCCTCCCAAAAACCCGTTCAGGGAAAATACTCAGAAAGAACTTACGTCAATTGGTCGATGGTGAAGAACTACAAATTCCATCTACCATTGATGATGCGAGTATATTTGATGAGATAAACCAACAACTTAACAATCGCTGATCTGCGTTTGTAATTTTGTAATGTTACCCAAAGGCCTTGTTTACGGCCTTTATTCGTTTTGGCCTATGGCTTGCAATTTTACTAGTAAGTTAGCAAACGAAAAGGTGGTTAACATGGCTGTTATCGCAGGTTATATTCAATTCAATGAATTAGGCAAAACAGAATTTCATTTTATTAATCAAATAGCTGATGTGTTTAATCGCTATAAAAAAGCAGATGTTAAGCGCTTTGATTGTGATAATGGAGCTATTTTTCAATATGATTTTGATGCATACCAACAAGCGAGTTGGTTGCAAACTGAGTCGCAAATTGCAACGCTGATTGGTCATCCCTTACTCAGTAGCTCTCGTAGTGATGATTTAAAGGCCATGGCAAATACAAGCTCGCTCAACACCTGCTTGCAGCAATGTGAAGGAGTATTTAGCTTTTGCCAGTTTAATAGCCAATTAGGCAGCTTAGTCCTTGCCACAGACCCACTTGGCTTAAAACCATTTTACACCTTAAAAACGGCGCAAGGCTTACTGTTTTCAACCAACTTGGGGATATTTAAACAGCTAAGTATTGAGCTTGAAAGCGATGCCGAAGCACTCACAGAGCTTGCGGTACTTGGCTACCCGCTTTTAGATCACACGCCTTATAAAAACATTAAATGCTCATACCCAGGCGAAATATTACGTTTTGATGCCAGCCACGGCGTGGTAAAACAACGTTACTTTGATTGGGTCGCCCTTGCCAAACAAAACCGAGAGGTGACCGATGCAATTGAAGGCGTTACTCAGGCTTTTCGCAGTGTTGTCACAAAAGCGATGCACACCGATAAAAAAGTGCTCAGTACTCTGTCGGGCGGCTTAGATTCACGGTTAATTAACTGCGAGCTATTACGCCAAGGGGTTCAGCTAAAGTCGTTTAATTTTTCGCAATCAGATAGCCAAGATCTCTACTGCGCAAAACAATATGCTTCGCAAAATGCCCTTAAACTTGAAGTAGTGCAAGTACGCGACACGCAAAAGCTCTCCGTTGAGCAGCGCCTTGGCAAATACTGGCGCAAAGCACATCACAATGAATATAAAACCGTTTCAAGACCACAAATTAGTTGGTCTGGTAATGGCGGCAGTGTTGGCTTAGGTGCGGTGTTTTATGGCGACGCTATTTACGCTGCGGCAAAAGAAAACAATCTTGATAAACTCATTCAAGCTTATTTAGATCAGCAGTACGCTTATTTGCCAAAGTCAGTGGTTCATAATGCATCTATGCTGCAACAAAAACTAATTGATAATCTAAAACTTAGTTTTAAACCCTTGGCTGAATTACCACTCGAAAAAGCATTTCAATTGTTTTTGCTACTCAATGATCAGCACCATCATTTGAGCATTCCAAACGAGCAAGTATGCGAGTTTAAAATGGAGTTCTTTCATCCGTTTTATTCGTGGAAAGTACTGCAATATCCTTTAGCAGTCTCTGTTGAATATGTTCGTAAGCACCGTTTTTATCAGCGCTGGCTGAAAACCAGTTATCCGCGTGCCATGCTTGCACCATGGCAAGCCTATCCGGGCCATATGCCCTGCCCAATCAAAGTAAACTACCAGTCGCAGTGGCAATTTAACAATAACAACCTGATGCGTTTTGGTGAGCTGTTTAAGCTATGGTACGAGATCATGCGCTTTGACCGTCATCAGCTTATAAAACGCAGTCACTTTACCGCGTTATGTATATTGCATTTAGTACATTTAAAAAATGCACAGCCAAATATTCGCATCGCCCAGCGGTTCTGTCAGTGGTGATGGATACTAATCGGCAATAATACTTAATCATGTGAGGGCATTGTTATGAAATACAAAAACAACTTTCTAAAAAATAATATTTCAGGCTAGAATCAAGTAAGTTATTAATAGTTCAAGCTGAAATTTCAATGAGAAAATGGATCCTTGCCCTGCTTTCTTTAACCGTATTAGCAGGCTGTACCTCGGTAAGTAAAGATGAATGTTTACAAGCCAATTGGCATGGTATTGGTTATAAGCATGGTGCAGATGGCACTGAGTATCGTGATGGCATAGATGCCTTATCACAATGCAGCGAATATGGCGTAAGTGCCAATATTGCTGAATATAAAGTGGGATACGATCAGGGTCTGGCGGTGTATTGTGAGCCCGAAAATGGCTTTACCCTTGGCATGCAAGGCGCATCTTACAATGGCGTTTGTAACAGCACTGCTTTTCGTAAAGCATGGCAAGAAGGTAATGATAGGTACGAAGTACAGCAAAGACTGATATACATTGATGAGCGAATTGACGACATTGACCGCCGCTTAAAAGATATTCGCGCAGAGCTTAATAGCAATCAGCTTGATAATGGCCAGCAAAAAGAGCTTTATCGAGAACGCAAAGATTTAGAAAACGAACGCAAAGATTTACGCAAAGAGCGCGCCTTACTACCGCTTTTAAATAAACTACCTAGCGTCGAAATATCAACCGAGTGGTAACGATTTGTTCTTTAGCTTCATTTTATACATTTGCTCGTCAGCTGAGGCGAGCAACTGTTTGGCATTTTTACCATCCTCTGGAAACATCGCAATACCAAAACTTGCACTAACGGGTAACAATGTTGCGTAACGCTTGGCAACTGCTTCAACCGCTTTTTGACAACGCTCGGCAATATCCTGACAAACAAAGCGTTTTGCTAAGGTCGGCAGTAGAATAACAAATTCGTCCCCGCCAATACGCGCCAACACATCATTATCTCTTAACTGTAATGAAAGTTGCTCACTGATATCTAACAGTAAATTATCGCCCTTTTCATGGCCAAAAGTATCATTAACAAGTTTGAAGTTATCGAGGTCTATATAGATTAACGAAAAGTAATTATGCTCGACGGGTGCTTGCATTGAAAATGCATTCAATTGAATATCTAAGCCGCGTCGGTTTAGTAATTTAGTTAATGGGTCTTGATTGACTAATTCACTTAATAATTGTCTGTTTGCCACCTCTTGTGAAATATCATCAAATGCGCCAATGTAATGACTTACATTGCCGCTGTCATCATATAAAGCATCAATCGATAATAACTCAGGAAATACCTCGCCTGATTTACGTTTATTCCACACTTCTCCTTGCCAAGAGCCATCAGCAAGTAATGTCTGCCACATAGATTTGAAAAACTCACAAGGATGACGGCTTGAAGATAAAATGGCAGGGTTTTTTCCTAAAACTTCAGATTTTTTAAATCCCGTTATTTGTTCGAAAGCAGGGTTTACATCAACAATTTTAGGTTCTGAGGTGGTGATTATGATGCCTCTACTGGTTGTCGAAAAAACAGCTGTAAGTAGTTTTATTTGCTCGTTATTTTTAATTTCTTCGCTAACATCTTCTAAATACCCATTCCACTCAACACTTCCATCTTGATGTGCTACAGGTGAAGACTTGCCTTCAACCCATATTAATCCCTTGGTTGGATGATTAACCCGAAAAACCTCATGCCAATCGTCTAAACTAACGCGTGACCGCACAACACTTTTGTAAATACGTTCATAATCATCTGGATGAACTGTGTCTGTTAAGATACTGGCTGATTGTTTTATTTCTTCAGGTGTACACCCATAAATATCAACCACCTTAGTTGTTGCAAAAGGAAATGATGCATGGCCTTGCTCATCAATTACAAATTGATAAACAAACCCGGGAAGATTGTCAGTAAAGGTTTGTAGCTTAGCGTGCAAAAACTCTATTTCACGTTCTTTGAGCCATTGTTCTGTAATATCAATGTGAACCCCTAGCATCCATTCAGGATTACCTGCTTCATCCCAGCTTTGCACCTTACCTTTATCAAGCACCTTTACCCAGTGCCCTTTTTTATGCTTCATACGAACTTCACAAATATAACGCTCAGACTCACCACGAAAGTGAGCATTAAGAAGCTTTTCTGAATTTTCTAAATCATCTGGGTGGGCTAAATTCATCCATGTTTCTATCGATACAGGCTTTAATTCGTCTAAGGTGAAGCCAACGATTTTAGCCCACTTATCATTAAAAATTGTTTCGCCGGTTTGTATATTCCAAAGCCAAATTCCTGCATCACTGCCATCAAGAATTAATTGAGCCACATCTAAACCTAGCTTAGATTTGACCGTCTCATAGCCTTTACTAAATATCATAGTTTTCCTTGCTCGCTAACCCAATGGCACCAATCAAGCCTCTATATTTATATTAGTTAACAAACAATAAAACCTCTAACAGAGTAGGCAAGTATATTGATCTACAACAGCTAAGTGGCTATTGGCCAATCAGCTGCATCGACAACATCAATAAGCTCAGAGACGGTAACATCACCTTGCCATTTGCGAATGAAACGAGCCAAAGGATCATACAGCGCTGTTTGCTTATTAATATGAAAGTGCCGCCCTCCTCTGGGGTCAACACCGACACCCGCAATGTATTGCCAATTCCCCCAATTAGCTGCTACATCATAATCAATGAGCTGTTGCTCGAAATAAGCCGCACCGTAGCGCCAATCAAGCTCAAGTTCGTTGACCAAACAACTTGCCGCAATTTGGCGCGAGCGATTAGAAATATAGCCTGTCGCATTAAGCTCATGCATTATTGCGTTCACCAAAGCAAACGGCGTGCGGCCTTGGCACCACGCCTCAAAGCGCTGACTATTAAAGGTAGTCAGAGGCGCGCTTTGCTTTTGTCCTTTAAAATGGAAAAGTTTTGCACCAGCCTGTACTGCATGCCACTTAAAGTATTCGCGCCACAGTAATTCGAACTTTATCCAATAACTAGACTCATTCGCCCCGTTTTTAAGCTCGTATACTTCAACCTCTCTGTACAGCTGTTTTGCGCTAATTGTGCCACCAGCGAGCCATACACTGAACTTGGTACTGTTATTAAAACCATCTAACTCGTTACGCGTTTCTTTATAACTGCTTGGAGCTTTAGACGAAAAGTATGCATTGCAATGCTGCTGAGCTGCAATTAAACCACCTTTAAAACTGCCTGAGTGAGCAGGAACATCATCTACAGCTTGCTCAGGACATAGCTGAACTGGGTGAGGCAAAAGGCCGACCGCTGGCAAAGGCGCTGCTATAAAGGTTGACTCAGCTTCTACCTTTTTACGAAAAGCAGTAAAGTTTTTAGGGAGGTTATCAAGTTGAAAAGGCAAGTCACTTGCCTTGAACAAGGTATCTTGCTGATAGGTTTTCACCGTCACATGTGGGCATAATGCTTTGATTTTATTGAGCTGCTTTTGCTCATAAACACCAACCTGCTCAGTACAAACCAATGTTTCAATTTCATATTTTTGCAATCGCTGACTAATTACTTGCTCAGGCTCACCAGTGATCACATGCAGTGTTTGCCCAAGCTTCTCGACTGTTTGTGCAAATGCCGCGAGACTCTCACGTAAAAAGTTGAATTTATGCGTACCAAACGATTTCGACTGATAGTTAATTTGCCTAAACCAGCGTGGCTCAATCACAAACACTAAATCAAGCTCGCCATCAAAATCAGCTAACTCAGATAGAATTTCATTGTCGACTAGGCGTAAATCATTTTGCAGCCAATATAAAACACGCTTTTTCATTACTTACTCTATTAGAAACCTTAAGAAATCATACGTAAGCCAGCTATTTCACGATTAATTTCGCCTTAGTTGATTGTAATATCCCTTATTAATCATGACCTTACAATCTTCAATCAAGTTTAAGTTTTAGTTAAGTTTTTCTTAAGTTAGCGATTTTATGCTGAGAACTGTAAAGAATTTAAAGGTTGATAAAGCAAATCGCCGCGTCTCCTTGATATTTAGTAGGCATAACAAAGATGAATAAAATAACCTCCGTTTTATTATTTTCATGCACTGCTACAGGGACAGTTTATGCAAAAGAACCTTTAAGCTTAGATGTTGTTTGTGAAGTAAAAAGCAAACCTACAACTGAGTTGAGTGAAGATAAAGACATCTTCGTTGATAAACTCAACATTGATACACACACGATTTTTGACGCCAATGATCCTGAAACGACTGCACTGCATCGCTTTATCAATTGGCTACATATTGATACCAAGAAAAACGTAATCAGCGAACAGATAACCTTTAAAGAAGGCGACCAAGTTAGCGAACGCCAGCTTCAAGAAGCAGAGCGCATCCTACGCGGCAAAAAATACTTAAGAGATGCCAAAATTAGCTATACAAACGACTGCCTTGAAGATGAGCCACGCGTGGTGCAAATCGATACGTGGGATACCTGGAGTTTATTACCAACCATTAATTTTGGCCGTAGTAGCGGCAATAATAAGTACAGCTTAGGCTTTAAAGAAGAAAACTTTTTAGGCTACGGTATTCGCGCATCATTAAAGTATAAATCAGATCATGAACGCTCTGGCTACCACTCAGTACTGCAGATGCCAGTGCTTTGGCAACCTCATGCAACTCTCACTTTACAAGCTGATGATTACGATGACGGGCAAGTCTTTTTAGTGGATTATCATCAGCCTTTTTATCAACGCAGTAGTGACGTACTAATGCGCTACTTTGCACAATCTCAAAAGCAAAAAAGTTATATCTATCAAAATGGTCAAACTCGTTCAGAGTTTTTTACTGATGAATTAATCGCCCAGTTTGCTTACGGCGGAATTTTATCGCAAGACAGCCAGCAAACCTTCCACTGGCTTGCTGGGATTGATTACCAAGATGTCAGCTACCGCCCTTTTCAAACAAAGCCTTTACCTGCAGGCCTTAACGATTACACCATTGCAGCGCCTTGGGTCGGATTACATTGGATAGAGGACAATTACGCCGTATTGCACGATATTGACCTAATAAACCACAACGAAGACGTTAATCTCGGCTGGGAGCTAAATTCAAAGTTTGCCATCGATACCGTAAATTTTGGCCAAGGCTTTTTATATGATACTAACCTTACCAAAGCATGGTTTAACAATAACGCCTTGTATCGATTTGCCGCTGGACTCAAAGGCAATGTAGGAACTGAGCTTGATGATCGCTTAGCTATCTATTCAAAAGCACAAATGAACTATCGCTGGTCAGACTCATTTGCTTTTTATGCGCATGTAAATGGTCATTGGCAAAATCATGAATTTGCTGATAAACCGCTGGCTGTTGGCGGTGAAGAAGGCATGCGGGGCTTCCCAGAAAGTTACCAACATGGTACTTCAAGCATACAAGCAACGGCTGAGCTAAGAATGTACCCTAATATTAATTTGTATCAGTTCGTAGATGTAGGCTTTGTTGGCTTTGTTGATGTTGGGCAGGCATTTGGCAGCACTGAAACTGCGAATATTTCAGATTCAATGCTAACCAGTGCGGGTGTGGGTATTCGCCTATATTCATCGCGCTCAAGTAACGACAATGTGATCCATATCGACTTTAGTACGCCACTTGGCAGTTACCAAGAGGTGGATTCATGGCAAATAGGAATGTCGGTTGAAACAACTTTTTAAGCATCCTGCTCTTTACTCATAAGCTCGCTCATACGCTGCATAAGTTCTTGCTCACTGAGGTCTTCTTTGTGTGTGCCTATAGTCCATATATGGCCAAAAGGGTCTTCTAAAGTCCCTGATCTGTCGCCATAAAATTGATCATGCACGGGGCGCAGCTCTTTCGCGCCAAGCGACAAGGCTTTAGCAAAAACAGCATCGACATCTTCAACATACAACATAATGGTCACTGGTGTGCCACCAAGTTGTTGCGGCGATTTAAACTGCACATCTTGGCAATTATCAGAAAGCATAATATGAGAATCGGCAATTTTTATTTCAGCATGCGCCACTCCACCATCAGGCAGAGGCATTTGCATTACAAGTTCAGCAGCAAAAGCTTGTTTGTAGAACTCTATCGCCTTAGTGGCACCTTCAATAACCAAATACGGGGTTACCGCATGGAAACCTTTTGGGATTGCAGAAACAGCCATGTTACACCTCAACGTTAAATGTGTGAGTTATAAAGGTAGCAGCTGTTGTGCAATTTCACGTTATAAATTTACTTTGATAATGAGTTTGCAAAATCTGGTCTGGGTAGCTTTTCGAGTATGGCGTATAAGTAAATCACCACAAGGCAAAGCCCTCCCGCGACAAAAAACAAGGTTGGGCCATCGTAATAATCTAAAATTAAACCGCCACCGAGCGGCGCTAAAGCAAACCCTAAATCGTAAAACGAAGCCGCGCCAAAGTAAGCTCCACGTAAATGAGATGGCGCGAGCCTATCGAGGTGCACGTTCATCGTCGGAAATAAAATGGTTTCGGCCAAACTCATCACCACTATTGCACCAATCCAGCCCCAAAATAAATCGATCGGATTAAGTGCTAGCCAAAACTGCGACACCATTAATAGCACTAAACCAATTTGAATTCGCACCGTTAGGTTAAATCGTGCCATCATTTTTAACAGCAAAAATTGGCTTGAAATGATCACCAATGCATTGGTAAATATCAGCGCAGAAATAAGTGCAAGTAGATCGGGTGCCTCTGCACGAGTGAGGTATTGTATGAGTGAACTATCCATTTGCGCATAAATAAACATGCACAAAATATTGGCTAAAATTAAACATTGCAGCAGTTTATCGGCAAATAAAATACGTAAGATTTGCTTGCCCTGTACAGCTGGTTTTTTCTCTTCGGGCTCGTCAATTGCGGCAGTATTTTTTGCGGCTTTATCACTAAAATTAAAGCCCCAAACAAGTAGCACCAATAAAATAGCAAATGCTGCTGCGGTAATATAAAAGCTCGACTGCTCACCAGTTAAACCTAGCCATACCCCAGCTAATGGCCCCACCGCACAGCCCACATTTACAATAAAGTACAGCGACTGCATGGCCAGCTCGCGAGTTTGTGCATCATCAATAATATCGCCAATCGCCGCGCTGGTTAATGGTCGCCAAAGTGCGGTTGCTATCGAGCATAAGGTCATCACAATCACATACCCTGCTACCGTTTCTACCTCAGCTAACAACGAGAAAGAAATGATATACAGCACGCCAGTAATGTACATTAGCGTATGCCGGCCCACTTTATCTGATAGGCTGCTACCAATAAAACTGGTGAACACCGAAATCACGGCAGCACTGGTAAGTACCAAACCGACTTCAGTCGCCGATAACGCAAACTTTTCGTACAAGATCACCGCAAGAAATGGCCACACCATGTAATAACTGCCACGGGTAATAAACGAGCCAAATAAGAAGATCCACATAAGCACAGGAAATTGCTTAAAGCGCGCTAAAGAGATATCTGAATTCATTACTAAAATTTTAATTGTGATGGTTAAAACAATATACCTCAATAACCTCTGCTAAGAGTATTTAATCTACCGCTCATTTGTAACACCGCATTAATTAGCTAAGAACCAAAACAACTCAACTAAAAATATTATTTAATGAGTTAAAGTCTAAAAAATCTAAATACGAATAATTATTGATTGTATTTTTAATTTCTGTACTATACGCACCGTTCCTCAAAGGGAAAATCAACATAAAGAACTGGAAACCTACAATGAAATCAATAAAACCAAGCTTACTGGCGCTTGCCATAGCAACACATTTTTCAGCCTTTGCTGATGACGCTAAGCCTAAACAAGATATGGAACGTTTAGTGATTACTGCAACAGGCTTTGAGCAAAAAGTTACCGAAGCACCTGCAAGTATTTCAATTATCACCAATGAAGATATTAAGTCTCATGCCTTCACCTCAGTGCTTGATGCTGTACAGTATTTAGAAGGTATCGACATTGGCACAACTCGTGATAAAACCGGCCAAGGCAGTGTGAGTATGCGTGGTTTAACAGGTGAATACACCCTGTTACTCATTGATGGTAAACGCCAAAATAACCATGGCGATATTTATCCAAATAATTTTGGTGGCAACGCGTTTAACCACGTACCACCGGTTGATGCCATTGAGCGTGTTGAAGTTATTCGCGGCCCTGCATCAACGCTTTATGGTGCAGATGCGCTGGGTGGTGTAATCAATATCATCACTAAAAAGCACACTGATAGCTGGAGCGGTGCTGTTTCATTTAGCCGTTCATTACAACAAAACGATGATTTTGGTGATGACATTACCACTGACTTTAGTGTGATGGGCCCGCTTATCAAAGACGTTTTAAGTTTAGGTGTACGCGGCAGTGTTTACGAGCAACAAGCATCATCGCCAACATTTGAACCAGCAACCGATCCTAATGGTGTTGTACATGTTCGTTCATTAGGCTTTGGGAGTGGTGGTCGTACCGTTGATAACACCAACGAGCAGTATGGTTTTACGTTAACTTATACCCCGTTTGAGTCGCATCATTTACGTTTTGATTATGATAATTCAAGCCAAGTGTACGACAACACGCCAAGCTACGACATTGAATCAGGCACAATTACTTACCCGCTTGGCACTAAAGATAATATTGAATCAATTTGGCAAGACCGCCGCGGCCAAGTAAACCCGCGTGCAGGTTATGCAGCAGACCAAGAGTTTGATCGTGAATGGTGGTCAATCAGCTACGATGGCGAGCTTGATTGGGCAACGGTGAAGGCCTCTGTTTCTTATGTTGATACGCAAAATAATGGCCGTACTTTACCGCTAAGTGTAAGCGAGCGATTAAAGCTGCAAGCGATGTACGATGGTACTGGCGAATACGAAGGAATGGACGAGCAAGCACGTAAAGACTTAGCTGAAGAAACTTTCCTACCGCGCCCTGCTCGCCCACTAGAAAGCAGCCAATATACCTATGATTTACGCTTTGATATTCCTATCACCGGCAGCTTTGGTAGCCATAACCTAGCAATTGGTGGCCAGCTTATTGACGGTGAATTAAAAGACGGCGTATTTGGCCTTGAAAGTGACCAAGCAGGTAAAGTACAAGAGCAAAACATGTACTCAATCTTTGCCGAAGATAACTGGATGGCAACCGACAACTTTACCTTCACATTAGGCGCTCGTTACGATGATCATGATGTATTTGGTAGCCAAGTATCACCGCGCGTTTACGGTGTCTATAACCTCTCTGACACTTGGACCTTAAAAGGTGGTGTAAGTACAGGTTATAAAACGCCGCAAACCACTGATCTTTACGACGGTATCACCGGATTTGGTGGTCAGGGCACAAGCCCATTTGCGGGTAACCCAGATTTAGAACCAGAAACCAGTGTGAACTCAGAAGTTGCACTTTACTGGACTTCGCTTGATGGCGATCACAACATTAATGTGACTTACTACAACACCAAATTTGAAGACAAAATTGCCCGCGGCGACACTATTTTAAGCTGTGAACAAACTAACGATGTGCGCCCTTGTGTGAACTTAGGTCAGTACGATCAGCTTGGCTACGATAGCTACAGCCAAAAAATCAATATCGACGAAGTAGATCTACAAGGTGTTGAAATTGCAGGACAATATACTATCACCAAAACAGTATCGATTAACGGTAACTACACCTGGACTGATAGCGAACAAAAAAGTGGCCCAGAACAAGGTCAGCCATTAACGAACTCCGCTGAGCACATGGCAAACCTTACCTTAAACTGGGAAGCGACTGACTTTATAAACCTATACCTACAAGGTGTATATCGTTCAGACCGTTACCGCGGCTGGGATAACGTGCACGACAAAGCGCTGTACTACAAAAACTACAACCTACTTAATTTAGGTGCGCAGTTCTATGTAAATGAGTACGTGCAAATCAATGCTCGTGTAAACAACCTATTAGACGAAGATTTCACCTCATATAGCACTAGCTATACCGACCTAAATGGCGATGGTGAGTATGAATACCTAACAGGTCGCGGTGTAGTTAGCGAAGTTACATTCACAGACGACTACAACGTTAAAGATAAAGGCCGTAACTTCTGGATTGGCGTGACCGCTTACTTCTAAGAAAACTCCCTGAAAATAGACAGCATGAAGCCATATGCTGTCTATTCTTCTTTCTGTCACTAAACTGCCAACTTCACACTCTAAGCTGATGATACCTGCGTAAGCTTATTTGTCAGTCTATGGAACATATCCTTACAGCCAGTGGTATCAGTATTAGTTATCAAGATGAAGGCGATAAAAATGCGCCGGTGATCATTTTAATTATTGGCTTAGGTGCTCAATTTACCGTTTGGCCAGAGTCGCTTTATTTTGGCTTGGTCGAAAAAGGCTTTAGGGTTATTCGTTTTGATAATCGTGATGCAGGGCTATCTTCATCATTGGATGAATTAGGCAAGCCGAGTCTTGTAAAGCATTGGCTTAGCCGCCGATTTCCCATTCGCGCAAAGCTGCCCTATTCGCTCGATGACATGGCTCGCGATGTAAAAGAATTAATGAATGCACTGGATATCAAAAAAGCACACTTAGTGGGGGCTTCGATGGGTGGCATGATTGCGCAAATTGCCGCGGCAAAGTATAAAAAACGTGTACTGAGCTTAACTTCAATTATGTCGAGCAGCTCGCCGTTATCGTTTTCGGGTTCAAACATTAACCTGTTGGTAAAGCTCGCTAAAATACGCCCCCGTAGCAGTAATAAAGAAGCTGCGATTGATTACAATGTTCGGCTAAACCAACTCATTGGCAGCCCGGCCTACCCACAAGATGAACACGCTTTATATGCCAATGCTGAGCGCTATATTGAGCGTGCCCACACGAATCAAACTGGCTTTAAACGTCAGCTTGCAGCCATTGCCGCAACGCCCTATCGCGAGCAACTTTTAAAGAAGATCAAAGCCCCAACGTTAGTGATCCACGGCAGTGCTGATCCTGTTATGCCACTGTCTGCGGGCATCAATACCGCTCTGTTAATAAAGCGCAGTAAGTTAAAAGTTGTGCCCGGAATGGGCCATGATTTTCCACCCGCTTTAATGAAAAAAATGACTAAATGGATTGCAAAGCATGCTAATAAAGTGAACTGTAAGAATAATTAGAATTCATGGCTATGCGGACCAACTATATTAACAGCTTCCAGTAAATTGAGGCACTCATAAAAGAGTGCCTACAGAATTAAACACTAAACTGATGCCATGGGCCTGTTATAGCTAGCGTTTTAGAAGGTGAGTAAACATTTACAAACAAGGTGCTTCCATCCGGTGAAAAACAGGCACCGGCCAGCTCAGTTTGCGCAACCAAACGGGCAAAATTATAAACTTGGCCTTGAGGTGTAACACCACGAAGATGGTTATCAACCACATCGGTGTATTGGTCTTCACAGACAATTAAATGCCCATTAGGTGACACGGTTAAGTTATCGCCAAAGTTGTAGAGGGTTTTGCTGGTACTTTCTACAAACAACGAGATTTTACCGGGTTGCTGTGCTTCTTTATCGGTGCCTTCAAATTCTGACGGTTGATATTTCATAACCTGACCAAGTTGTTTTTTACCACCATTGGTACAGCAAAAATAAAGCTCTTTATCACCCCAATGAATACCTTCACCGCGAGCAAACAGTGCCGCGCCTTGCTTGTATCCACGTAGCCGTAAGTCGTCTTTCGGGCTTTCTGGGTTATCTAGATTTACCCACTCAACCTCAAGCTCTTGATGTAGCCTCATGGCTTTATTGTTCCAGTTACGGCTATCGAATTGTGGCTTACCTTTTACCATCATAGCCTGTAGTTGCCCGCCTTTATGCAGCTTGCCATACTCTTTTGGAATAAAGCGATAAAAGACGCTATCACCCTTGTCTTCAGTTAAATAAACAATGCCTGTGCGCGGATCAACAGCAGCCGCTTCGTGGTTAAATCGACCCATGGCTTTTAATGGCTCAGGTTTAATTAAGCCTTTGCTATTTGCGGGTACTTCAAAAATATAACCATGGTCTTGGTTAAATCCATCGGCTTTAGTATCGGTGGTTTCTTCGCACGTAAGCCAAGTGCCCCATGGCGTGATACCGCCAGAACAGTTACGAATAGTGCCAACTAATGACAAGTACTCTTGCTCTTTTTGATGGGTTTTTAAGTTATAAACGATATGACTTGTGCCACCGGGTAACGCCACACCATCACTGTTGGTATCAAAAGCCAGGGGCGTTTTATGGTTGGCAATACTTGCTTCAGCTTTCGTTAAATCTTTTGGTTTTAGCTCATGGTTTCGCACTAATGCAACACGGTCATTACCAAGTGCAAAGCAGCCCATGCCATCGGCTTTATCAGGTACAGTAAAGCCATCAGACATTTTCTCACCTAAACTTGAAACGACTTGATAACTGAAGCCCTCAGGTAAATCGAGCAACTTATCTGGATCGGGAATTAACGGGCCAAAGCCGACAGCCGTTGTTTTTAAATCACCTAATGACACCTTTCCTATGGCACTTTTTGATAATCCTAAAAAGGCTAACGTGCCTGCCCCTACTAAAAAATCTCGACGTGAAACCATACTAACTCCAAGCTAAACCCAAGTTTATCATACAAATAAAATGGCATTATAAAGCAAAGAAACGATAAAAAGTTACATTATCACAATCTTCACGAAATTGTCATAAAGCTTGATTTTAGTGATTGAACCCGTGCAGCATTAAAAAATATTGATTTAGAGTTTTCGTAAAACGTCGTGGCTGGACGGCGCTTGCATTTAACACACGTTTTGAAAACTTACGTATAAAAGTTGAAGATGGCGACATGGTATTCCCAATGACGGCTAACGTTTTGATGCAAATTCAGTAACTGAGACATGGCTATGTATCAGCTTACTGCTGCCTATGTGTTTTTATAAATCAGTAATAACAACTAAAAAGCTTAAACTCTGTCGTTATGCACGTTCATCTTTGGGTGATTCCATTACTACATGAGTTGTAATGGTGCGTACTTGTGGTATTGAGCCGAGCACATCAGCATGAAACGCTTTATAAGACTTAAGATCTGCCGTCTCGACTCTCAGCAAATATTCAAACGAGCCAGTTACATTGTGGCACTCTTTTACTTCATCAATAAACTCAAGGGCTTGCTCGAATGCTCGCTGAGATACTGTTGAGTGCTCATTTAAGCCAACCCCAACATAAGCGATAAATCCTAGGCCCACAGCTTGGTTGTTAATCACTGCTCGATACCCCGCAATAACCCCAAGTTTTTCTAATTCTTGCACTCTACGAAGGCATGCCGATGGCGATAAACCCACTTTATCTGCCAGCTCCGCATTGGCAATTCGGCCATTGCGTTTAAGCTCATGCAATATTCTGTCGTTAATTTTATCTTTTTTCATTTTATGTTGTGAACTTTGAATGCATATAACAACATTAAGCGCAAAAATTGCGCTTAATTCAACTTATAATTGCATAAAATTAAAGTGGAGAGATAGCAATGAGTTTTGAAATTTTAACAGCCCTGGCGTTATTTGCCTTGGTGTCATCAATTACTCCTGGACCGAATAACTTAATGTTGATGAGCTCAGGTGCCAACTTTGGCTTTAAAAGAACCACACCACACTTACTTGGCGTGACGCTTGGCTTTATGTTGATGCTGGTTTTAGTGGGCCTTGGCATCATGCAACTATTTGATTTATTTCCACCAAGCTACTTGATATTAAAAGTGTTTTGTATTGCTTATTTACTCTATCTGGCGTTTAAAATTGCCACAAGTAGCGCTCAACAAAAAGCCAATAGTGAAAGTAAGCCGTTTACCTTTATTCAGGCTGCACTTTTTCAATGGGTGAACCCAAAAGCATGGGCAATGGCATTAAGTGCAGTAAGCTTGTATGCCCCAGACAAAAACCTCACCTCAGTGTTAGTAGTAAGCCTCATATTTGGTTTAATTAACCTGCCATGCGTCAGCTCGTGGACTCTACTTGGCGAAAAGCTTCAACACTGGCTTGCCAGCCCAAAGCGCTTAAAAGCATTTAACTACTTAATGGCAATACTATTAATCGCTTCAGTGATGTTTAGTTTGTTTTAAATGAGCAAGATTTGCTAGGAAGTATTACGTACATAGCCTTTGGCAGTCGTATTTTAAGATTTTAAGATGAGAAATTTACCCTGTGCTAAGATTTATTTATCTAGATCTTTTCAGTGCGATTCATGGCTAGTAACGTAGAGAATTACTTTTACCACGGCTTTTTCGTCTTCTTACTTATTACGGTAGTAACCTGCTCCATTATAGCTACGCGCCTGATGCGCAGTAGTTTTAATAACCGCTCAATTTACCTATTTAATCTATTCTTTTATCTCGGTGTAATTGGCTTTGCATGGCTTTGGATCCAAGATCTATTCAACCTTGCGCCGAGCTTTCGCTCTGGTGTGGTGATTTATATGATCTCCATGACATTGCTGCAATTATCTATTTATAACCACGACGAACCCTGTCGATTTAATAAGATAATTATTGCTCATGGGGCTATTTTTTCTGTATTTGCCATCCTTACTCAAAATATTAACCAACTGGCCTTAGTCGAAGCTTGTTATACATTAAGCGTGCTACCGGCACTGATTTACTACACAACAAAGCGTGCTGTATGTGAGAAAAATATAGGCAATACTGTGTTGTCGATGGCGCAATGTATCTTACTGTTAGTGCCCATTTCACAACTGAGTATCATTACCCATGAGCACAACTTAGCAACCCTTTATTCACTTACTGTAATTGCCCATGCAACTGTATTTGTTATGACAGGTCTTGGACTCATCACGACACTATTAGTTGACGAAAAGAAACGTTATTTGGAGCTGTCTTTAAAGGATCCGCTTACCGGACTTTATAACCGCCGCGGACTGCAATTTATTATCGAACAACAGCAATTATTCAGCCCGAACCAAACTTCTAGCCTTTATGCCTGCGTTGTTGATATTGATTACTTCAAGCAAATTAATGATAGATACGGTCACGATGGCGGTGATCTAGTACTCGAAGTGTTCTCTGATTTAATGAAACACCATTTAAAAAAAGAAGACTTATGTTGCCGCCTTGGTGGTGAAGAATTCTTACTGCTATTCTTTGCAGCCGACATCAGCTCAGCGAGACAATTTTTAGACAGTCTTCGTAAAACCATTGAAGCCAGTCAAATAGCTTTTCAAGAGCATCGTATATCGGTTACCGCTAGTTTTGGATTAACTAACTGGCAAGTAAATGACAGCTTTGAAAGCTTAGTGAATCGCGCAGACAAAGCGGTTTATGAAGCGAAAAATAATGGCCGTAATCGAGTCGAAATTAACACCTAAAACCAGAATAAAGAACCAAATATACCAAACAAGCAAATGCTTTTGTATTAATCTTGTAAATTCAAACTCTACCACTATAATTAGTGCGTGCTTATACTTAAATTGCAATATGTAGTGCTATGTCTTTAAAAGTATTATTAAATTTTAAATTAAACTGGTTGTTTATTTGTGCCAGCTTATGGCTTTTTGCCCTGCCGATTCAGGCTAAATATGTTATTGCTGTTGTGGGTAAAACCAAAAACGATAGCTTCTATCAGCAAGCCTTTAAAGGGTGTGAGCAATTTGCAAAACAGCATCTCGATTTTGAATGTATTTACGATGGCCCTAAAGACTTTCAAGATATCCGCACGCAAGTATTAGTGATCACCGACCTCGTGCGCAGAAACAACATTAGTGGTTTATTAATCGCTACTACAGACTCTAATTACCTCGTTGAACGCGCTTTAAAAAAGCTTAAAGACAATAATATTCCTGTAATTACCTTTGACTCTGATTTGCTCGAAGATGATCAGCAGTATCGTTTAGCCTATGTGGGTACTAATAATTTTGATTATGGTGTGGCTTTAGGGAACGAACTAAAAAAATTCACTGACAAAGAAATTAACCAAGTCTGTATTCAATCTGGACATTCCACAACACCTAATTTGAACAAACGCATTGAAGGTGTTCGTTATGCGTTATCAGGGCAAAAAGATAAACGCTTAACTGGTGAAAATGGCTGGAGCGAGTTTGACCGCTGCCCTTTATATAGTTTAGGAAAACGTGAAGTATCACTGGGTCAGCTCGACAAACTACTTAATATTGAAAACCCACCACTATTTTTAGCTGTAGCAGGTTTTGCCCAATTTAATCCTAACTACGCAAAAGTGATTGCTAAACAGAAACAACGTATTGCCAGTAAAGAGGTGGTCATTGTTTCTGCCGATACAGAACAAATGCAATTAGAAGTATTAAAACAAGGATTATCATCGGCTAATATTGGTCAAAATCCATTTGAAATGGGACGCCTGTCTGCCGAATTGATGTATCAATACCTAACAAAAGGTGAGCGACCAGCCAAGTCTCACTATTACCTAGACTTTCATTATTGTCAGCAAAGTAATGCAGGTACATGCACAGTTAATCACTAAAACTTTGATCTCACTAAAGTGCAATTAACTCGATAAGCGCTAGACTTACCACAACTTGAATTAACTGTAAGGATTTAGCAATGACACACCTAGTTAGTGATTTAATGACGCCAGACCCATTTGCCATTAGCGCGCAAAATACCCTGCATGACGCGCATAATCTAATGAAAGAGAAAAATGTTCGACATATCCCAGTGATCAACGAACACGGCGGTTTAGTTGGCATGTTAACGCAAAAAATCATGATTGCTCAGGTAATGAATATCATGGCTAATTACAGCGCCAGCGCCCTTGAACGCAAAGAAAAGCAAACTAAAGTGGTTGATATTATGGCCACTGATTTTACCAGTATCTCACCAGAGCAGCCGCTACACGAAGTTGCTAAGTTTTTTGTTGAAAATCGTCATGGCTGCATGCCTGTGGTTGATAAAGATAACAACTTAGTGGGAATTCTAACCTCATCTGACTTTGTTCGTTTAGCGGCGGCATTACTTTCTTAAGTCGTAAATTTGTATCTGCACACTGAATTTTTTACAGAAGGTGTGCAGAGTTTTCATACCCATACCTCATCACAACCACTCCACCTTAAAATAAAACAAAACTAACCCTTTAAATTCAATTGGTTACCAAAATACCATTTTAGGCACAACGTTTGCTTCTACCTAATCAAGCGCGCTTTTAAACTAAAAGCGAAAGGAAATTTATAGATAATCTCGGAGGAGTAATGAGTAATTCATCATCAAAAATCGCAGAATTTACAGCACCCGGTGTTAAAGACCAAGCTGCAGCTGACACGATTGCAATTTTAGACCAGCGTATGGTCGCTTTAATCGATTTACACCTCACTTTAAAACACATTCACTGGAATGTTGTTGGTCCTAACTTCATTGGTGTACACGAAATGCTAGACCCACAAGTAAGCGCAGTGCAAGAGATGACTGATACGATTGCAGAGCGAATTGCAACCATGGGCGGCGTACCTGTTGGCACACCGCAATCAATTGTTGATCGTCGCACTTGGCAAGACTACTCAATTGGCAAAGGCTTAGTCACTGACCATCTAACAGCGCTTGATAAAGTGTATAACGGCGTTAATAAAGATCACCGTGCAGCAATCGAAAAGCTTGCTGAGTTAGACCCTGTTTCTGAAGATATGATCACCGGCCAACTGGCTGATCTAGAACAATTCCAATGGTTTGTTCGTGCGCATATCGAATCGTCTACTGGCGAATTGAAAGGCTAAAACCGCAAAGTCTATCCGAAGACCCCTTGCCCAGCATTTGCTGGGCTTTTTTATGCTTTGCTACAGCCAACCTTTATGTTTAAAGAACAAATAAGGTGCAAAGCCAGACAGCAACATGATGCCAATCGCAAACGGGTAACCCCATGCCCATTGCAGCTCAGGCATGCTATTAAAATTCATGCCATAAATACTGGCAACGACGGTCGGAGGTAAAAACACCACAGAGGCAATTGAGAAGGTTTTAATAATTTGGTTTTGTTCGATATTAATAAAACCCTGAGTCGAGTCCATTAAGAAATTCACCTTATCAAACAAAAATGTACAGTGAGACATAAGGGTATCAATATCGAGTACAATTTCACGTAGTGACTCGCGGTCTTCAGTTGGTGCACCTAAATGACGCAGTAAAAACGAAATATTTCGGCGCGTATCCATCAAACATAATCGCACCTTACCGTTGTTATCTTCAAGGCGCGAGATCCGGCTGACGGCTTCTTCTAAATCTGAGTCGTCCTCTTCAAGTACATAGGCACTGAGTTTTTCTAATTGATGATGCATATCTTCAAGCATATCAGCGTGGTTTTCGACTTTTTGGTCAAACAGAGTCACTAAAAGTTGTTTAGGATTATCACACGCCACTTGCCCTTTACGAGCGCGAAGTCGTAATAAACGAAAATCGGCTAATTCATCATCGCGGATTGTCAGCAAACAGTTGTCTTGTAACAAACAAGCCACAGTCACCGTATTAAAGCGCCCTTCATTTGGTGACATAAAAAGCGCATGCACATGTAGGCCTTCGTGGTCGATAAAACAACGGGAAGATGCCTCGATTTCTTCAACATCATCAGCGCCGGGTAAGGTGATATTAAGCGTGCTTGCCAGCGCTTGTCGCTCTTCTTCAGTCGGATTTATGGTGTCAATCCAGTGGGCATTTTTAATAGAAGTAACAAGAGGCGTATCTGCAGCTGGCTCAGTTTCGGTGATCACACCTTGGTTAATAGAAAAAAATCGTAACATACGCCCTGCCCTAATTAATCAAATTACTGAAATACTATAGTTGTTCGTCATAATGAACAATGCTCAATTTGTTAAGGCTAAAAAAAGCCCCAACAAAGGGGCTTTAAACTTTATAATGGCAGTATTGCTATGCACCGAGCTGTTGCATTTGTTCTACTTCATTTTTATTTGTACTGACAAAGTCTTCAATATTATCGACGCCGTTCACTGTGTTATTTTATAAAAAGCGAATATCCTGATGGTATATTGAGCCAGTAAAAACTGGCATTAACAAAACTTGTCAGTATAAAGCTTAATAGCTATATGATTGCATCGCAGGAAGTAAAATAGCTGCCACGATACCCAGTATAAATAGGCCACCAACAATCAGTACTCCCCAAAATGACCATTGTTTTTGCACTCGTTGAAAATGCTCAACACTGTCCCATCGTTTGTTTTGCCACGCCATCTCTCGGCCTTTAAAGCCCAAGTAAATAGACACAATAAAACCAATATAAGGAACTAAAGCTAATAGCCCTATCCACGTACTGTTGCCAATTGCCTAAATCCAGCTTAAAAAGAACGCTCCCCAACTAAACCCCTTTACGCCTTCTGGTAACTCGCCCACCTTACCTTGTCCTGAGTTATTCTCTGTGGGAATTTCAAGGCTTGCTTCAGGTGGTGTGTAATTATCTGTCATATGATTATCCTTATTTTAAGACAACTTATAGTAAAACTAATAGGCACTTTAATTTATAGTAATGACGATATTTTAAGCAAGCAAAAGCCGACTTAAATTAATAACGACGTGGTGTGTTTTGTACCATTTATCTGATTCTCTGTGCTTTACTTAGAAGCATTGGCGAATCAATAGTGCCTTGAAAAAAGCTCGTAGAAAATATCCATCAACAGTTGCTTAGCAAGGTTTTTCAGCGTCGCAGTGCTCCTTTCTGGAAAGAACTCTAACCGACCCTACTTAAGCCCACTTAAAAATTAAGTTAATAATGAACGTAATTGTTTGAACCGCATTTAGATACAGAATATAATTGTTATGATGTAACATAACAAAGAGAAAGTAATGAAATTTAAAATCTCCCTTTTATGCTTAGGTATCTCTTCATCTATGCACGCAAATGAAATCGAACACATAGAGATAAAAAGCGACATAAAAGACTATTCCCCCATAAACCAGGTTGCTGTAGGTAAGTCTGTATTGTCTGGTGATCTTTTAGAGCAACAAAAAGCAACAACATTGGGTGATACGCTTTCACAAATACCCAGTGTTAGTGCCAGTTTTTTCGGCTCTTCGGCAAGTCGGCCACAAATTCGTGGTCAAGGAGGCCAACGAATACTGATCACCAGTAATGGCATGCCTATTCGTGATATGTCAGCGGTGAGCGACGATCAACTCATACCTATTGAGCCTTTTTTTGCAGAATCGATCACGGTACTTAAAGGCGCTCGTGCAACAATTCCTTTTGGTGGTGAAGCCATGGCTGGGATTGTTGATATAAATGATGGCCGTATTCCCTTACAACAAGGTATTGAAAAAGAAGACAAACTTGAAATTCAAACGGGCTACAATGCCCCGTCCTCTGTGCTTGGCACCGCAAGCGGTCAAGAACACGACTTTGCGTATAACGTTAACCTTCTTTATCGCGAGCAGAGTGATTATAAAGTTCCTCATACTAGCAAAGCAGCAGACTGCTCAAATTGGGACTCGTTGGTTTTAAATAGCCAACAGGTAAGCCAATGCCAAGTTTCTTTGGCAAGACCGACATGGGAGCATGATGGCACTCAGTTTGTTGATGTCACCCCTATTGAGCAGCAAATAATTACTCATCAACTCGCTAACTCTAAAAATAAAGTAGTCAATTCAAGTTATTACCAAACAAACTTAACTTTTGGTGGCAGTCAGCGATTTGACGATGAGCAGTTATTTGGTATGTCTGTGAATTACAACTCCGCAAATAGGGCAATACCGGGGTTTGTTCACATAGCCCGTCCAGCAGTGCATTCACACGATGCACAACAGACTGAACAGTCGGGAAATATTCGTATTTACTCATCTCAATATCGTATTGATGCACTTTACCAAAAACATTTTTCAGCTAATCCATACTTAAATGAGTTCAATATAAAAGCGGTGTACTCAAAACAGCTAGACGACGAAAATCTCGACGAGAGCAGCGTGAACACATTCGTTTTAAAAAACTGGCAACTTAGTCCAACGTTAAATTATCAATTTACAGAACAATTCGCTGGTGCATTCGGACTCGTTGTCGATAGAAGTGAAAAACAAGGCAGTGGCAAAAACAATTACCTACCCGACATTAACGCTAAACGCCAAAGTGCATACATACTGCAAGATGCAGCACTTGGGCCTGTTTCGTTGCAAATTGGAGCACGCTACGAAAAAGTCAATTACACGCCAACTATTAACGACCACTATCAGCCCGGACGAGGTCAAGGAGCAGCCATAAAAGATAATGAGTTTGAGCTGTTTAATCATTCATTGTCTGCAAATTGGGATATTTCTTCGTTTTGGTATGTCGATGCAAGTACGACCCATGCCGAGCGCGCCCCCGGTATCAATGAACTGTATGCAAGTAACCCACATTACGCACTGTTAATTGAAGAGCAAGGTAATTCAAGCCTCGAAAAAGAAGTGAATAAAGCGCACGAAATTGGCACAGGTTTTCACTTCGACAACCTAAGCCTGACTGCGAGTTGGTACGAAAATAACTACGATAATTATATTTACCTAGGCAGCACAGGAGTATACAGAGGAGGTGTGTATGTTAAAGAATGGCGTCAAGCAGATACCTTAAATAAAGGCTTCGAAGTTGAGCTCAACTATACACTCAACACGCAAAATTTAGGCGATTTCACCTTTACTGCGTATGCTGACGAAACAAAAAACACACCGGTATATCAATTTGACGGAAGCTATGACCCTTTTACACCAGAGGCTTTTTTTAACCCTGATGAAGCCCAAGAGGCTGAGTATTTTCGCCGTCGACTCGAAGGGGATAGCATTCCTCGCACGCCTGCCGACAGCTATGGCGCAGCAATTCATTGGCAATTTGAAAATATAAAAACCACAATTGATTACCAACACAGCAAAGCGCAAGAGCAGCTTGCAAAGTTTGAACACGCATCACCAAGCTACTACAGTATGGGCATGAACATTCGTTACGCAAATTCACTTTTGGGATTTGATAATGAGCTGTTTATAACTATAGACAACCTAACAAACCAAGAAATACGCCCACATCAAAGCTATTTACGATATTTAGCCCCGCAGCCAGGTCGCAGTATTGCCCTCGGTATACGCACCGCACTATAACAAAAAAGGGCCACGTATTTACACGTGGCCCTTATTAATTCGATTCAGAAAAATCTATTCAGCGATTATAGTCTCACTGTATTTGTGCTATTTCGTTGAATATCACGAATGCCATCTCGGCCTTCTTTTTCCATTGCTGCAATTTGTTCTGGAGTACGACAAACACGCTTAGGTATATTGCTACCCGTTGGCTTTTCCATTTTACAAATTAAACCATCATTACTTGCTTGTTCATCACTTGAACTCGCACAACCGGTCATTAACACGGCTAAAAGAGCAACACTTAAAAACTTCATATACTTCCATTTTTTAATTAATTTAGCGCTCGATAAGAACATATTATTATACTACAGGCATAAAAGCACAACATTATAGGTACAAAACCCGTTTTTAATGCGGTTTTTTCACGCCATATCGCACCATATCTTTACCGTTTTCATACACATCATTGCTTACGTAACGGCCAAGTAAAAGTTGATGTTTATCATCAAGTACCGCGATAAATGGGCGGCCATCACTATTGTTGGTTGCAAGGGCTACACCGGTTACATTCTCAAGTCCTAAACCGCCATTTTCAACTAGGCGTAAAAACGTTTCTAATTCGTCTAATGTTTCAATTACATCGTTATCGTTAATCATCTCAAATACTCAGTGATTGCTAATGGGCGTAGCATAGCAGGATTAAAAATAAGGTGCGAACCAGTGCGTAAATTTGCCACCATAAATGTCGATTTTTTGCAATATTTCGCCTATCGCCATCGTTACACTTATTGCTCTTCAAACAGCTTAGGAATCACCATGAACCGAGCCAATTATTTTGCTTTACAACCTCAATTAACAAAACATCTAATTGATCAAGAACAGTTAATTAAACAAGCAGCCGAGACAACTTTCGGCTTAACGACTTGGGAGCTAGTGAAATTAAGAGTATCCCAGCTAAATCAATGCGCGTATTGCATTGCTATGCATACCAAACAAGCCAGAGAGTACAGTGTAACTAACAACCGTATTATTGCTTTAAGTGCTTGGCAAGACATGCCAATTTACTCACAGCACGAGCGACTAGCCTTAGAATTGTGTGAAAAATTGACACAAGCACAAACGATTGATGATACTTTCTACCAGACCCTAGAAAATCAATTTACGGAGCCAGGCTTGGTTGCACTCACCATTGCTATTAACGCGATTAATAGTTGGAATCGTGTAGTGAAGATATTTAAGCCTACTGTGGAGTTTAATGAATAACCATTTAACGCTAGAACTAAAAACCCCAGAGGGCAATCTTGGCGAGAGTATACAGGCTATATGGTATGCCAAAGCACACTTAGCAGGTGAACAATGGCTGGCTTGTGATGGTGCAACTGGGGTTATTTTTCCCGTTACAGGTGAAGTTTTATTGGATGATGAATCTCTTGCGCATCCCTATGCTTTTCAACAAACCTCAACTCATGCTTCTAAGCTCAGCTTTTCTAAAGGTGCTCAATTTTGTGGTATTCGCTTTAACCCAACCGTATTGCCAGAGCTAAAAAGAAACGACCATCCGCTGATTACTACGCCTTCACTGTGCGCCATAGCTGAAGGCCTGCAAGATAACGCCAGCTTAGCAGCGTTTGTTGCGCTTATTAGTCGCCACTTTACTAATAATAAAAACATAAACCAAAGTAACAAACACTCAAAACACTTAATCGGTAACCTTATTGAGTTAACACCACTTGAAACCGCTTATCAACTTGCCCCTCTCAGTCAACGCCAGCTTGAAAGGCAAATAAAGGATCAATGCGGTGTCACCCCTAAGTATTTTGAGCGAATATACCGGGTAAAACTTGCTAAACAAGCGATTAAAGATAACCCCGAAATGAGCTTTGCAGATATTGCACTAGAATGTGGCTTTGCCGATCAGCCTCATTTAATCAAAGAATTCAAAGCAATAATGCACATCACGCCAGCAAAATACCGCAAGTTATTAAAAGACTCTCAAACTAAACAAACAAAGCTTATTTTTCGTTAGTCATCCTCAAAACGCAGAATATCACCAGGCTGACAACCTAAGTGCTTACAAATTGCATCTAAGGTCGTAAAGCGCACAGCTTTAGCTCGCCCAGCTCTAAGAACTGATAAGTTTTGTGGCGTAATACCTATCGCTTCAGCTAATTCTGCAGACTTCATTTTTCGCTTAGCTAA
The DNA here is from genome assembly GCF_049257215.1 of Pseudoalteromonas thalassia. Lineage (NCBI taxonomy): Bacteria > Pseudomonadati > Pseudomonadota > Gammaproteobacteria > Alteromonadales > Pseudoalteromonadaceae > Pseudoalteromonas > Pseudoalteromonas thalassia. Next base: position 120,448 of record NZ_JBMMUE010000010.1, on the reverse strand, counting down.
CACTACATCTAAATCAATAATAATCGCCATTAAATCACTAACTCTTGCTCTTTTTGTAGCTGCTGCGCTTGACCCATGATCCAACCAATAACATAAATAATTAATCCCATCACTAAGCCTATAATATCAGTATCTTGAATAGCCACGACCCTTCCGATATCTGATCCTGCTGCCAAGTTAAGAAGAGTTATAAGTAGTGACGGGTAGCACACAACTAGTGCAAATTGCATCAATAATACGCCACCTAACCATTTAAAACATTGTATATTTTCAATAGCGAAGAAGGATCCACGTCGGTAAAGCAAAAATAACCGAATCAAAATTATGTTGATCAGAATAAACGGTTGCAATTGCACAAGACCAAGCCATAAAACACTATCAAAACCATGCTCATTTAATGTTTGTGCTACTCCTTGCCAAGAGCCGCTGACTTCAAGACCAATCCACATATGCGCACCATTACTTTGTGTAAAACTTAAAACATTACTGTCACTGAAAAGCACAATAATGCTTGTTACTAACAAGCTAATAAGCGTAAAAATTAGCAGGCTTAGGATAAATGAACTCATCCAAACAATTTTTTTCATGACGATTTACTCAATGTTATTTGTTTTAGAAGTTGCTCATAATGAGTTGCTAACTGTTTACCTGTTAACCTGTTAACCTGTTAACGCATTAGAGTGGTGCTTTCCTTTTGCAATGTAAATCTGCTTTTGCTGAGATTTTGCATGTTGATATAGTGATTTGGCTAACTCAGGTGGAGTTTGAGTGTCTTTTTCACCGGTGATTATTAATAGCGGTGCTTGATAAACTTGTAACGCTTTTAAATTATCGACTTGTTTAATCTCTTCACTAAACTCAACACTAACAAACGGTTTAGCAATCCACGGAATTCGTGCTGCTATCATCTGTTCAACATTTGTCACACTCCCTTCGAGTACCAGAGCATCAACGTTACGCTGACTGGCAAGGTAACCGGCAATCATACTTCCTAAAGAATGACCATGGATCACCACTGGCAAAGTATTTAGGTCTGATCTACCTTTTACATAATCAAATACCTGTAATGCATCAGCTTGCAGATTAGCTACACTAGGTACTCCAGAACTAAGCCCATAACCACGATGATCCATCATTAAAATATTAACTTGAAAAGGTAAAAGTAGCTTGGCAGGCTCCCCACCTGCGGCACTAACGCGAAACTGGTTACCACCAAAGTAAATTACCGTAGCACGAGCATCTGCAACTTTAATAAGGGTACCCTTAAGTCGAGTACCCTCATCGGTAGTTAAAGTTATCTCCTGTGTTTTGGCGGTGGCATTAACACTTTGTATTTCCTGCATCGTTATTTTTTTATCAGGGTATAAAAAGTGAGATTCCTCAACTTTAATTGTCGTACAACCAGTTAATAACAGCACAATCAGCGGAACCACTGCAATAGAACCAAATTTCATTTTCACGATCCTTCTAGTAAAAAAACTACTATGGCACTAGATAAGTTAAAAAACAAACTTAAATTATCGATAAACAGTAATTAATTATTTAGTATCGAACATTGAAAGCACTTCCTTTGAGAAATAACTTTGATTAAAAGCGCTATCTCCGTTAATTCGTTATTTTTCAAATTCTGTGTTGAGCGATTTTATTTGCGCTCGGCTTTTATCCATAGGATAGTTAACGCAAGCCTACCAAACGTGCTGTAACTAAATAGGATAATCATGAAAAAAGTTTTACTTGCCACCAGCTTAATCGCCTCGTCATTTACTGCATTTGCAGCCAATTTAACCGTTGAAGAACTGCGTATTGAAAAAGCCAGCAAAGCAATGCCAAAGGTGTTGAGCGCTTTCTCTGATCAAGTAAATCATTTTGAAAAACAGTGGCAAGCTGCCACCAGTTATCAGCAGGCAAGTGACCTTATTGATGCTTACGCCAAACAATTATGGCGCGACGCCAAAGCACGTATCATTAAAACCAATAGCTTCGACGACCGTGAACTGTATTGGGCGCGTTTACTTTCAAGCAAGATTATTCGCAGTGCTAAACCACAGTTTGCAATGACCAACAGCGAACAAACCGCATTATTAACAATGCTTGAAAATGGCAGCCGTGGCCGCACTGACCTTGATTACAGTAAAAACACCGACAAACGCATTTTAATTACCGGCTTTGATCCATTCTTATTAGATAGAAATATTAATCAAAGTAACCCGTCAGGTGTTGCGGCATTATTACTTGATGGCCAAGTTATTAATTACAATGGCATTAGCGCTGAGATCAATACTGTGATGGTGCCAGTACGCTACGAAGACTTTGACCAAGGTATCATCGAGTCATTACTTGCGCCGTATTACGCACTTAATAATGTTGATATGATTGCCACTATCAGTATGGGTAGCAAAGACTTTGATCTTGAACGCTTTCCTGGTAAACGCCGCAGTGTAACGGCGCCCGATAACGCCAATATTGTGTATGGCGGTACAGCGACTGCACCGAAAATTTCGAGCCTTAACGACCGCCCACTTCCGGGCAATGAATTTGTAACTTTTAGCTTACCAGTTAAGCAAATGCAACAAGCCAAAGGGCCATTCCCAATCAACGACAATCATAAAGTTGTGACTCTAGAAAAAGCATTTGAGCCAAAATCACTTAAAGAGTTAGAAGGTGCGGTTGCGGTTAAAGGTGGCGGTGGCGGCTACTTATCTAATGAGATTTCGTACCGCAGTATTCGTCTTCGTGATGAGCTTAATTCAGACATTCCAACGGGGCATATTCATACACCACGTATTCAACAATTTGAACCAGAAACAGAAGCTAAAATTGTTAAGCAAATTAAAGCCATGCTAGAGCACAGCTTAGCGGCACTGTAATGAAACTTACTCAGCGCATGTTAAAAACATGCGCTGAGTAACAAAACAGGCCTTATAACTATTGAGGTCCAGTTCCCCCATCAACTTTACTACCTAACGTATTCGCACTATCTAATCTATAAGGATAAAGCTGAATATCAGTGAAAACCGACGCACCATTATCTCTGTATTGATCAGTTGCTGAGCGTCCCGTGTAAATATTTCCCGATGCACTAAAATACCCAGAGCCTTGATTCCAATGTGGCTTTGCTGCGTTTTCAAAATAATTGTTTTCAACAAGCACTTCAGCGCCATCACTTGCACTGATTGCAAAGTAAGTAATATTTTTCCAGTAGTTATTAAACATATGAACGCGAGAATTGTAACCATCTATTTTAGGGTTTCTTCCCGCAGCCGTATCCCAAAAATTGTGATGAGCAGTCACCTGTGAGTTTCTAAATAAGTGAGTGTACCAATGCTGATTAGCGCAAACTTGGGTGTTATAACCATAGAAACGATTCCAACTAAGGGTAATATTTTGACTATTATCAATATCGATATAACCATCACTTATTTTATTAAAAGCCATATGATCAACCCAAACATGACTACTATCGTCAATTGAGATCCCATCCCCCGCTTCTACAAGTGCAGGGTTAATATTTTCAAGCATCAGATTTTTAATAATTATATTACGTTGTTTGCTTATAACGAGGCTGGCACCTACTAGTTTTGAGTTCTTACCCAAGCCTTGCAAAGTTTTATTAGAGCGAACAATAATACGGCGTTCATTGCGAGTAACATTAACCAGTGAATTTGAAGTGCTGCCTAGTTCGCTGCAGCTTTGACCACCAACTGGTACTCGATACCAAGTTTTACCAAAGTCGTTCCATTGGCCACAATCTAAAGGACATGCCTGTACAACTCTGTTGCTGGTATGACAATTAATCGTCGTATTATCAGGTATGTGGATCACTGCTGGAGACGATGAGCCCAGTGCATTATTTAACGCATCACAGCTTGTGACTCTAATTGGTGTCGAATTGCCACCCCCTGTGGTTGTCGATAAGCCATCCTGGCCTGGTTGTGCTGCAAATCCTACTAAATTATTGGGCGTTGGTTGATTACCTCCGTCACCCCCACTGCCACATACAGAATCGACAGGGTTTATAAACCATCTTTGCGAACTAATTCCCGTATCATCATTTTGATAAACATTAGCTGCATTGCTTGCTCCTGCCACTGTCAGTGCTTTATTGGTCAGCTTATTAACAATGTTAAACCCGCCTGATGACGATGCCTTAAGTTGCCAACGTTGGTTTGCTCCTTGCCAATCATCATAAACGATAACATTCGCTCCATTAGACTGTGACGAATCAAGCACATCGAGCACTTTATTGTTGTACACGGAGCGAATAATCCAATAACCGTCACTCTCTTTAATAAATTGAAACTGCTGATTATTGCCTCCCCAATAGTCATACGTTATGACGTTGGGTGCAGCAGTTGAATCAGTCGTATTAATATCTAAAGCTAACCCTGAGCCGCGGTTAATAACTGAATATAATTGACCCGACTCAGGCATTGCATTGCAATCTTCAGCCTCTACTGAGTAACAAGATAAAGCCCCCAATAAAGCAATACCTAATTTCAGTATTGAAGTGTTTTTAGATCTTTGTATCACTTTAAACATAAAACAAACCACCTCTAATAGTATTATTAAATTACATATTGGAGTGTTTAGATTAATTCAAATGTAAAATAATAAAAGCAAAAGTGTATCTATTTTGTAAACAAACGTATAAAGGAGAGAATCAACAGATAAGAAAGTGTTTATAACGAGGGTAAAAATTAGCTGCTCAGCACACAACAGTTGCGACCTTGCGCTTTTGCTTGATACAGCGCTTCATCGGTCAACTTAAACAATGTATTAGAATCAAATTGCGTGGCAACAGGCTTACAGGCAATGCCGACCGATAAAGTAACAAACTTAACGTCACTTCGTCCTTCATGCACAATAGCTGCAGACTCTACCGCTTTACGAAGTGTCTCAGCAACACCAAACGCTCTCTTTGCATCGGTGTTACTAAGCACCATTACAAATTCTTCGCCGCCATATCGAGCTACAAAATAATCCTCGGGCGCTGCTATAGTCATTAAAACTTTGGCCACTTTACACAACGCTCTATCACCCTGTTCATGGCCATAATAGTCGTTATAGAGTTTGAAGTGATCAACATCAGCTACGATAAATGATACTGCGGTCTCTTCACATTGCGGATCATTAGCAAGATCTTCTAAATGCTTATCCAATGCTCGACGATTTGCCAGTAAAGTCATTGCATCTGTATTACTGATTTGCTCAAGTTTTGCATGGCGTGCAAACAGTTCAGCGCGCTGTGTTTCAATTAATGAGAACAGTTCATTAATACCTTGTCCTAACTGGTGTAATTCATTGTCACCATGGTAATTAGCACGGATACTAAAATCGTTGTTACTGATTGCCGAATATACCGACACTTTCACTTTACTAAGGGGGCGTAAAACTTGTTGATTAATGTAAAGATAAAACAATATAAACACAGAACCAGATATCATTAATCCGGTTAGCAAAGAACTATCAAATAAATTTTTATCATAGGTATGTTCTCTGGTAGGAATTGATAATACAAACAGAAGGTTAGAATATTTATCTTCAACACCAATATAGAGTTGATCATTGTAAGTGTTCGGCTGAAAATCTGTATTTTTTTTGCCAAAAACTGTGGTTAAATAATCAGAGTAACGTTGTGCTTCCTCACCTTCGTAATAGCCAATATCCTCGGCAAGCCCGGGCGTTAAAGTCTCAATAAATGCTTCATCAATAAAACTCCACATCATTAAAGAGCCGGTCGGTTCGCCCAATCCATCTGACTTAGTAACATTATAAGACACAGTTAATGCAGGCTTGTTATCAATTTGTATAAAGTGAACTTTAGAAATTAATGGCTCTGATTGACTATTCAAATCACTCGGTAAAACAATCAAATCATTATCTATGAGTAGTTTTGGTGTCTCAAGAATGACTGGAGAATAGGCTTGGTACTCATTGTCAAAGCTTCCTCCTGCAATAATTACAGCTTCAGTATCGTACAAATACCAACCATTAACGTCTAATCGTTGAAGCGCATCTGCAATAATATAATCATTGTTGAACCAGTCTGCATTGCGCTCTTTGGCTGCATTATACATGACGTCCCAAGCCGAGCTGTCGAACACCATTTTCGATAAAGCATCTATTTCTTGTTGTAGTTGTGATTGAACTCGTTGAATATCAATTTTGTCGTTTTGCTTAGCCATTGCCTCGAAAGAGGGCAAAATCCAAAAATGCCTAATAATGGTCTGCGCACCTAAAATAGCAAAGCAAGCAAAGGTAAAAGCAAGAAGTAAACGTTTTTTCAGTCTCGTTCCTATAACCATAAAGCAGTACACCAACCACAAAAGAACAACTTAAGTACTACCAGTATAATCCCCTTTTGCCTGTTTGCTTGTTAGTCAGCTAATAATCTGTCAATAAAGGATAAAGTACGATGCCCCTTACTCGTATGAAATTGTAAATCTAATTTTTACATCTAAACTTTTATTATGAGGAATCGTTAGATTTATGCATGAAAGGTATTATTTTTACTGAATTTATAGATATGGTTGAACATGAGTTCTCATATGAACTAGTGGATAAAATAATCACAGAAAACTCACTGTTCACTGATGGTGCTTATACGAGTGTGGGCAACTATGATAATAAAGAATTGATCATGCTAGTCACTTCACTAAGTAAACATATTGATAAGCCTGTTGATGAGCTTGTACATGCCTATGGTAAGTACCTGTTAGGTCGCTTCTTTGTATTATTCCCACATTTTTTCAAAAACGTCAGTAACACCTTTGACTTCCTTGATACTATTGACCGTCACGTTCATATCGAAGTCAAGAAGCTATACAGTGATGCAGAGCTGCCAAGCTTTTGGACACAACGTATTAGTGATACACAAATGCAAATGTTCTATCGCTCATATAACCCTTTTGCTTGTTTAGCTGAGGGGTTAATCGAAGGAGCATGCGAACATTTTAATGAAACATTGACCGTTAAAAGTGAGATTGAACCTGATTATCAATCGGCCATTTTTACCCTAACAAAAGTAATCTAGCGTGGATGAGAACCTTTTTAAACGTCGATTAGAGCGAGAGCGCCGAGCTAGAATAGAGGCTGAAGCGCTTCTTGAGCAGAAGTCATTAGAGTTATATGAAGCGAATATGACTCTAAAAAAAGCAGCCGAAACACTAGAGCAAGAGGTTGCCCAGCGCACTGATGACTTAAACAAAGCCAAAATAGCTGCTGATACTGCAAATAATGCAAAATCAATGTTTCTAGCTAATATGAGCCACGAAATTCGCACTCCGATGAATGCTATATTAGGCATGGCTTACCTTGCCTTAGATACTGAGTTAACTGACAAACAATATGATTACATTGAGAAAATTCAATTATCAGCTAAGTCTTTACTAGGGATCATTAACGATATTTTAGACTTTTCAAAAGTCGAAGCGAATAAATTAGAATTAGAAAGTAATGATTTCAATATTAATGACCTTTTATCCACTTTGGCTAACTTAGCCAGTAGCTTGATTGAAAAACATAACATTGAGGTCATATTTGATATTGATGATAATATTCCCGAATACCTCATTGGCGATACGTTAAGGTTAAATCAGGTACTGTTAAACCTACTTAGTAATGCAATTAAATTTTCAAATCATAAAAATGTTAAGTTAACACTCTTATGTGTATCGCAAACTGATGAGAATATTCAAATTGAATTTAAAGTCACTGATCAAGGGATTGGTATGACTGAGGAGCAGGTCAAGACGATATTTAAGCCATTTTCTCAAGCTGATATTTCAACAACAAGAAAATTTGGAGGTACAGGCCTTGGCTTAGTGATCAGTAAAAAAATAGTTGAATTAATGGGTGGCAATATTCACGTTGATAGCCAGCTAAATGCTGGCAGCTGCTTTAGCTTCACCGCATCTTTTGGTAAGTCGGCTGTAAAAAGTAACTATAATACAAACGATTACAAAAACAAAAGTGCGCTAATAATTGAACAAGACCATGTAAAAGAAAGGCACCTTTTTAAATTACTCGAAAAGTTGGGCATAAAAGTTGATAGTATTTCTTATCATGATGACAAACTATTAAACATAGATCCCAGCCAAGACTATGACTTTATTTTCCTTGATTGGCATATTTTTAATGATGAACACAGCTCCCTTCTCAATAACCTAAAAAAACAGCTTACTATCAATATTAAGAAAATAATTATTCTTGCCTCATTTGAAAATCAAAAAGTAAAAAGTAGCTTAACTAAGCTTGATAAAAATATTGATGAAATTTTATTAAAACCAATTATCAAAGCTAACTTATGTAAATCACTGGATCACGTCTTAGGTATCGAGAAAAAGAAAACAAACAAAATTGATACCAGCTGTTTTAAAAAACTCGCTGGTTCAAGAATTTTATTAGTTGAAGACAATCCGCTTAACCAACAAATTGCATCACAAATATTGCGCTCAAATGGCTTTATTGTTGATATTGCCGAAGATGGTATTGCGGCCATTGAAGCTGTCGAAAAAGACACATTCGACTGTATTTTGATGGACTGCCAAATGCCAAGAATGGATGGTTATACCGCAGCGAATAAAATTAAAGAGCAGCCAAATTTTGCCCATATCCCTATTATTGCCATGACTGCCAACACCATGGAAGCCGACCTCACCAAAGCCAAAGAGTCAGGGATGCAAGGTTATATAGCCAAGCCTATAGAAGTACAAACTATGTTTGAGGTCATTGCAGAGCATTTAACTCAAAAACCACTGTGAACGCTAATCAGTAAGCTCCACGATTTGTTGTTCAACTAATGAGTTGTTCTGCTTACGAAACTCATTAGGGTTTACCCCGACAATGCTTTTAAAAACACGGTTAAAGGTAGCAAGCGAAGAAAAACCACTTTCCAATGCAATACTAAGAATACTCCAATGACTTGCTTCATCTTTTAGTAATAGCGTTTGTGCGTATTGAACTCGGTACTGATTTATAAATAAATTAAAATTAGTGGCTTTAAAATGATGTCGAATAGCGCGGCTAATCTTGTACTCAGGTACTGCTAATACTTGTGCAAAATCAGAGATTTTTAAATTACTTTGTAAGTAAAGCTGCTTGTTGATCAGTGCTTCTATACCCGTGATAATCTCAGGCTCTACCTCTTTATTTTCAGACAACTCAGTTTGTTTGTGAGCTGTGCTTACATCTTCAGAGTTCACTACTTCAGTATCAACTGATTCAGGCACGCTACTATGAGCACGTTTTTGCAAAAACATCACTAACTGCATCGCAAGTACAATCAATAACGCAGATGAGGTAATTATAAGCGGCTCAAAGCGTTGAAATTCGCTTTCAATAAATAAAAACTTAGGCAAAATGCTGGCATTAAATACCGCTAAAAAGTAGCAACTAGCAAAAATTTTTGCCTGCAACTTTTGTGTGTCGGTTTTATCTTTGTAATCTCGTAATGCTTCCCAAAAAGACAGCACCAGAATACTTGAAGATAGCAGCACTGTTATTTCGGCCATACCTTGCTTTAACCGCCACATAAATTGGCTATCAGGGAAAACCTGCACATCAATACTTACTAAATAATGCCAAGTTTGGTTGAACATAATTAACCCCGCAATCGCGCCTGCCACTGCAATATGTACGGTAGAAATAGGTTTGTGCTCACGAAATAAAGTACGTGAAATCAGCCAAGACATATTACAGGTAGCACAGGTAAATAAGCCAATTAAATAGCTGTAAACACCTATACTTGGTGCACTGATTTTTTGCACACCAACCATGCAAAGCGAGCCACAAAATACAGCAAACAGATAATGAATGAGCTGCTTATCCTTTTTCATGCCATTTAGCAGCATTAGCCCCATACAGACAAAAACGAGCACGTAATAAGGGGAAGTATTTTGCATAACTCGGCATACCTTAAATTGGGTGTTTGATGAATTATTTACCAATCAAACAAGTTTACTGTCTCAAAATCAACATAGCAAAAAGAGTTTGTTAGTGAATGTGTCAATCCCTGTTTTAGTAGTCATAAATAAATACAGTTTTTCATTGCTCAAATTTCGAATTTGAGAAGAAATCTTGCTCTAGCCCTTTATATTTGCGGTATTAGAAAAATGTAATGGAATTGGTTATGTCTAACAGAAATAGCAAAGTCACGCCTTTGAAGGCGCTCGAATACAGTAAAAAACTTTGGTTTATTAGCCTGCTAATGGCACAAATTTGCTTTGTGGTTTACCTCATTCTTGGTTATGGAATGACAGGATTAACAACAGGCCTATCAGGTTGGAACCGACTAAATAACACCGCCTATGTTGCCAATGATGCTACCGGGAATTTAATGTATGCAGTGCATGTATTATTTGCAGTCGTGATGATCCTTGGTGGAAGCTTACAGCTCATTGAAAAATTGCGAGCAAAATACAGAACATTTCATCGTTATAATGGCCGTGTCTTTGTTGTTTTAGCTTGCTGTATTTCATTTGCGGGCATGTACTTAATGATAGTAAGGGGCACCGTTGGTAATACCTTGATGCATGCACTGACGATGTTTGGCGGCTTTGTGGTTATTGTATCAAGTATATTCGCGGTTAAAACTGCGCGGGCTAGTGACTTCAACGCGCATAAAACTTGGGCGATACGCTTATACCTTGCAGCTAATGGTGTGTTGTTTTTTAGATTAATGATATTTGCATGGTTTTTAGTATTTGGCACCTTAGGCGTTGATACCGCGACCTTCACAGGGCCAGCAGTGATTGCCGTAAGCCTTTGCTCTTATTTAGTTCCTCTTTTAATCGCTGAGCTTGTCCGCTATGCAGAGCAAACTCCCCATACATCTATCACTCTCGCTACTGCATCTTTGATGGCGTTAATATCTGTCGTATTTTTAATCGGCTTATTTGGGGTGACGCTGGCAAACTGGTATCCTGCCATCACCGCTTAACCAAGCTTTAAAGCTAAAAAGCCACCTATATAGGTGGCTTAATACTTTTAATCTGCATTACAGTAAATTAATACAATTCAAATAACGGGCGGCCGTTTTCGTCGAACTTAACTTCCATAACACGAGCGTGGCGGTTTGGATCGTAAAGCGGATCTTTTACAATCTCTTCAAGTGGACGCGTATCTGTTTTTGGCACCACACTTGGCTCACCTACTGCGTGCTCATAGTCACGGGCATGGTAAACACACAGTGGTGTTTCTCCATCTTCAGCAACAGTAAAACAGTTATGACCAGGGCCGAAAATTTTCTTTTCAACACTTGTTTCAAGCACTGGCATACGTGTTTTAGTCCAAGAATTACGATCAAGCAAGTCACTGTTTTCGTCAGCTTCCATATAGCCCATGCAGTAACATGCACCAGTTGCGCTTGCAGAGAAAGCAATGAAGATTTTCCCGTTATTTTTAAGCACTGCTGGGCCTTCGTTTACCCAAAAGTCGACACGTTCCCAATCATAATCAGGGGTTGTTAGCATAAACTGTGCGGTTTTTAGCTTAATTGGCGATTCCATTTCAGCTAAATAAAGATTTGATGCCGCAAATTGGCCACCGGTTTTCTCTGCCCAGCAAAAGTAACGCTTACCGTTATTTTCAAAAATGGTGGCATCTAAAGAAAAATCAGTGAACGACTTTTCATCGCCGTCAGCTGCTTGCATCATGCCAAGCTCAACCCATTCGTCATTTAATGGATCTTGACCTTTACACTCAAGTACATACGGGCGTAGTGCCCAGATATCTTGTTCTTCACTGGCTGCAAAATAGATATACCACTTACCATCGAGGTAATGAATTTCAGGTGCCCAAATATGTCGGCTCATTGGGCCGCTGTCGTGTTTAAACCAAATATCAAAGGTCTCAGCGTCTTTTAAGCCCTCTAGAGTCGCAGACTTACGAAGTTCAATGCGATCATAGGTGGGTACAGAACCGGTAAAATAATAAAAGCCGTCGCTGTGCTTATGCACAAACGGGTCGGCACGTTGCTCTACTAGCGGGCTATTAGTGTTTAATGTCATATTGAAACCTGATCATTGATTTTTATTTGTATTATTTTATTACTTTTCATGAGAACCACAAATATAGCATTATTTTTAGCAAACGGTAAAAGGAAATGTAAGGTACAGCAGATTTTTAGAGGTAAACTCAATATAGACAAGAAAAAGCAAGCTTAAAAACGCACAATTTAGACGACTCTAAGCTTGCTCTAAAATAAAAAGGGGGACATCACTCCACCCTTGATTTAGGTATCGCTATTGCGATTTGGCTTTATATTCTTCAGGTTTTTTCGATAACACTACATCAACGGGCATAACATCACCCGAAACTTTCTTAACGGTTAAAGTATGTGGCCCCGCTGCCAAGTCATGCTTTTCAAAAACAATGCTTTGTACTTGTCGATAATTGTTACCGTCAAAAATTGAAAACGTCCCTTGTGATTGACCATCCAAGATCACTTCTACGTCACCTTGGTTTGCAGCTTTTGAAGTAGCAAAGACAATACTCGAGCCAGTAAACTGGTAACTAAAATAAGCTCCATTTACTTCGGTTATGTGCATATCTTGCTTATACTCTCCAGTATTCGTTTGGCTTACAGATTGCCAGTTCCCATTCTCACTGTATTGGATACGTGGATCATCATCGTTGACTAATTCAAGGCCTGAGTAAGTTGTATCTTGCGTTGTACCCACTGTATTACCGACTGTTTGGATCTGCACTAAGCGGTCGACTAACCAAGTGCCATTTGGATTAATCGCAACATCTAAAGTAGTAACCCCACCGACTTGCGAAATAGCTTTAACCCGCTCGGCGACTTCTTCATTGCTGTATTTTAAGCTTCGTTTTACTTGACCCCAACCACCAAAAAGTGGGTCTTCCAGTGATGTATATGTAAAGCCGTGCCACTGCACTTTGGTGCCAAGTGCTGTTGTCACTTCGCCTGATTCAGGAATGGGCGGAAGCTCATTATGCTCACCTTGGGTGTAGTTACTTTGTGGGTCATTTGGAATGAAGCTATAGTCAAATCCATCACTAATAGTGATAACAGCGTTAGGATTACCACTTCGCACTGACTCAGCTAACTTATCAGCAACTGGGTAAGCATTGTTTGCAGCTAATTCTTGCTCTGACTCATCAGCTTGGTACCAACCATCAAACCACCAACCAGCAATATTATCGCCCCATTTTTTTGCTCGCTCACTAATAAACCCTTTTAAAAACCAATCTGGATAAGGCGCTTTCACTTTTGTGCCCGTCCATCTATCTCCTAAATGAGAAGGTAGATATGCAATTAGCTTGATGCCTTTTGCTTTAAGTGCAAGCGCCAAATCCAAAACAAGGTCGCGTGATGGGGTGTAATCAGCTTGATTCGAGTTAAGTTGAGTTTTACAACCTGGAGCAACCTCAACCTTTGGACAAGCAGGTGAATGTAAATCGTATATCTCACTGGTTGTAGACAAATAACCGCGATTTTGGGTCAAGGTAAAAATCACATACCTGTAACCTAATTTTTCTGCCTTTTGTGCATAAGCGTCAACATCAAATCCATTTACATAGTTATTCCATTCATCATAATCGGTAATTTGATACCAAGCGTTATCTAACGTCCCACCTGCCAGATAATGATGGCTAATGCCCCACTTGGCATCTTGCATCCACCTAACCTCTTTAGGTAACTCTGATGAGCAAGCGCTTAATGAAGCAAAGGCTAGAGCAATGCTTGGAACGATTTTGAGGAGTTTATTATTCATTATTTCTAAACCACTGATGATTAAAGGCTATAATATGAGTCTACACAACCGCTTTTAATTAACAAATAAATTACAAAGTTACACATCACTATTCTCTCTATGTTTTATCTGTAAGACATTAAAAATAATTACGTTTCAGATATAAAATGGCTATAAATAAACAGTATGCTGAAGTGTTTAAAATCTATTTTTTAAACAAAAAAAAGCCATGCAAATGCTCTTTACAAGAGCACTGCATGGCTTGCGACACAACTAAAAAACTCTTTTGTTATACTTCTTGTCTTAATGAAGCTATTACTTTTGGCATCTTAATTTTTACCACCCAACCAGATGCAATTATGAATATTAAGTAATAACCAAAGGTAGACCAATCTTCAAACAGGGCGTTACCTATGCCAAGCAGTAGGGAATAAATAAAGATAATACTCGCGACACAGGCAATAGCATTATCTTTAATTCCAGCTGCTATTGGCTCTATACCTGTGATGTCTCTAACTTTTTTCCATCCTCTACCGTGAATCTTAAGGCGGCTATAAAATTCAATTGTTTTCGGGCTGGGTGTTTTGCTCGTTGTAAGCAATGTCACAATTAAGCTAATAACCAAAGTTGCGCATGTGGTTATCAGCATACGAACAGCAAACCATTTAGCATCGCCTTCATCAGGTAAAATATACATCATTGCATTACCTACAATTACTGCAGATAAAAGTGCACTTATTTCTGACCAAACGTTAATGCGCCACCAATACCAACGAGCTATTAATACAACTGAAATCGGAATAATGATAACGGTAATATACTCATAGGCTCCCAAAATACTCTCCAGCTGAGTCGTGACTATTAGAGCAAACAGAGTGAGTGCTAGCATGCTGATGCGTGCAACTTTTATATAATGCGCTTTTTCACGTCCTTTCACTAAATAAGGCTCGTAAACATCGTTGACCAAGTATGACGACCCCCAGTTTAGCTGCGTATCTAAAGTACTCATGAAGGCAGCAAGTAACGACGCCACCATTATGCCTTTTAAACCTACAGGTAAAAACTCATCAATCATCATAGGATAAGATTGTTCGGCATCGGCGATCGCTGGGAAATACACTAATGACGCCACACCCACAATGATCCACGGCCAGCTTCTCAATACTAAGTGACAAAACGCAAACCAGTACAAGCTCAGCATGGCATCTTTTTCGCTTCGCGCAGCTAATGTTCGCTGAAGGAAAAAGCCAAACCCTGGGGCATAGTTTAACCAGCCTATGCAAACCAAAATTAAGAAAGTGGCTGTTTTTAGATCCCACTCAAAATCAGGGATCATTTTTAACGTATCACTATTAAAGCCAGGTGACGCTTCAACTGCAGCTACGATACCTCCATGATCTTGCAAATCAACATAAACGATAACAGCTAAAACCATCGAACCAATGATTGCGAGCGCAAATTGAATTAGGTCTGTGTACACAACACCATATAAACCCGACATAGCGGTATAAACAACAGCAGCAACCGCTAATACAATAAGAATTAATGTCGTCGCAGTAATGTCGCCAAATAAAGGAATTGCAAATAAGGGCTCTGGTGAGAGCCCTAAAATTACCACTATAATTTTTGACATTGCTAACGTAACCGAAGCAATAATGATGCAGTTTACAAATACACCATCAAATATCGCTTTGAATATACGCAAAAAATCTGTGGCTAAGCTCTTATCATAACGCTGTGAGATTAATTCAATCTCTGTCAGTGCTTTAGAGCGACGCCACAAATTAGCAAAGAAAAATACAGAGATAATTACCCCGATTACGCTAACCCACCAGATCCAGTTTGCATAGATGCCCTGCTCACGCACGGCCCCAGCCACAAACAAGGGGGTGTCTGACGAAAACGTCGTTGCCACCATGGATGTGCCAGCGATGTACCAAGGTAATGATCGACCTGCAACAAAAAAATCAGCCGTACTTTCACTGGCCTTTTTTGTAAAGAGCATCCCTATAACAACGGCTGCTACTACATAAAACGCAACTATTAACCAATCAATTAAGACCATGTGAATCTCCCGATGTGTTTTAATTTTTATTTAGGTAGCTATCAAACTTTTTCCATGTTTCTGTCATATCGATAATCGAACCTGTTTGCCTTGCTTCGTCTAGCTTGATAGCCGTTAAGCCAGCCTGTAAAGCATCAACAATTGAAACTGGTAACGGTGTTCCATTTTCAAAGTAAGCAATCCAATCGGCAGCCATTTCCTCTTCAGCACCGTAGTGCATAGAAACTGAATCATCATGTATGTATGACTTATCGATAAGAGCGCCTGAGGTAATACAGTCATGTACTTTAAAGTAATTTCGTACAAAATCTCCTTCAGCCATACCAATCGTGCCAAACACACTGAAATGACGATAATCATTCGGTACGTTCAAATTTGTATGAAAACTTAAATTTATGCCATTTTCATACTCAATAAGCGCTGTTTGGTGATCCACCAACTCCGAGTCGTTATCAAACACTTCATCAATACCATTCCAACGTGACTTACGTTGATGATAAACAGGGTGTTTACCAAGATGTTTGTTTTCTGGCGTAAATGTTTTACGACCACCAAAACTAACAAGTTTTTTTGGACGACTCTTCACAAGACCTTGGTATAGATCGAGATCATGACAACATTTCTCAAGTAAGAAGCCCCCAGACAAACCATGGTGTCTTCGCCAATCACGCATAAAAAATGCACCATGTTCTGGTGGAATATGCTCAGAAGCTTCAATACTTGTAATGTCACCCAATAGCTTTGAAGAAACAGCAGCAATTAAATCTTTGTATAAAGGAGCATAGCGTAAAACCATGCCTACCAGAATTTTATCGAACGCATTATGCTTAGCGATAAGTTCAAGTACGTCATAGGTTTGCTGCTCTGACATGACAATTGGCTTTTCTGCAAAAATCAGTAAACCTGCTTCAATTCCTAATCTAAGGTGCTCTAAATGCATATGATTGGGTGATCCAATCATCAACATATCTAGCTGCTCATTAGCTAACATATCCGCAAGATCATCATAAGATCGCATTGAAATACCATGGGACTCCATGTATTCAACTTTTACAGATTCCGGATCAGCAAAAGCGACCAAATTAAAGTTTGGGATTAGCTCATGCATAACTTTGGCGACATAACTCAAACGGTCACCTAAACCACAAATACCTACTTTCACAATTTTATTCCTAGCAACTGATGCACTGTTACTTACGTTAGTAACGGACGACTTACTAGGTCAATCACTTGTGACTTTGACATGAATGAGATTTTTTTAATGAAACTAAACGCAAGCAGGGTTTCAAATACAAAACATTCACATTTAAAACATGAAATTTACAAAGCAGACTGTTAACTATTGCCTAGCTATGTTTTGGTTCAATGGAGACTAAACGTTGTTTAAAAAACGTTTGATGAATAATTTATAGGCAGTTTAACGCTATAATTTTTATATAAAAATAAGAATTGGTTTATTGACCAAAACGAAATAGATGCGATATACACATACTTTTACCGCTTTTTGCAGCGATATAAAAGTGCATAAGTTAACAAAAAGTCTACACTTATGTATGACCACCAACCTCTTTTTATAAGTGATTAGACGTACCCAATGACTGAGAAAGATACCAAGTATAAAGCACCTGCTCTTGAGAAAGGCATGGCCATTATAGAATTACTGGCAAAAACTCCTGAAGGCCTTAACCTTACGCAAATTTCTGATTCATTAGGGAAATCTAAAGCTGAAATATTTCGTATGGTCGCAGTACTAAATGATTTACATTATCTTGAGTTTTTTCAGCAAGAACGTGTTTACAGACTGTCCCTAAAACTATATCGACTAACCCACCGGTACGCCCCAGTCCACCATTTAAACAACGTTGCATTTCCGATCATTCAAACGCTTTGTAGCGAAATTCAACAATCTTGTCATTTAGTCGTGTACTCCGATGGCGGCGGTTTAATACTTTCGCACCAAGATTATGACACCAACAGTAACTGCTTAACCTTACCAGTCGGAGGGCGAGGCCCGCTCACTGATAATTGTGCTGGTCATGTGTTACTTGCTTTTGCATCTTATGACAATCGCGAGCGCATGCTTAAGGCATATCAAGAGAATCACCCCGAGGTTTCACTTGATTTGATGGCACTGCGAAATATTTGGTTAAGGGTAAAAGAGCAAGGCCACGAAGCTATGCCGAGCCCTGTTTTGACAGGCGTATACGATATCGGTGTGCCTATATTTGATTACTACCATAATGCAGTGGCCGTATTATTAACATCGATACTTATGTATCGTGATGAATCTCGTAATGCTAATTTTGATGAGGTAATTAGAAAACTTAAAGACACGTCATTGTTAATCTCAAAGAAAATGGGCTTTAACGACGAGAATTGACGGATGCACAACTAATTATGCGCTTACCTCACCTCCCCACTTTTAAATACTTATTTGTCTTTTGGTACGTGCTGTTTTTCTGGTGAAAAAGCGTTTTTCAGGAATATTCTGAAAACGTCTTGTTAACAGGTTTGCAACCAACTTGTTTCATTTATAAAACATTAATCTTGGCAAAATTTTAACTAAGAAATCTAAACAACGTAATCACTAAAGCGCGTTGACGGAATTTTAGTCTTTATATATCACTGAATGGACATTTGAACATTCACGATAACAATACGCTTAGAGCGATGGGGGTCAATATGATGAAATTCACCAGAAGCCAAATAGCCTTATCTGTAGCGCTCTCTCTAATGGGAAGCACAGTAGCGGCGGAGGAGAATACACAAGCACAGGATGCTAAAAATGATGATATCGAAGTAATTGCAGTCAGCGGCGTAAGATTGAGCTTGAAAGAAGCTATCGCGACAAAACGCGGTTCGGACAAAATTCTTGATTCAATTGCTGCTGAGGATATGGGCAAATTTCCCGATGAAAACGTCGCGCAGTCGTTGCAACGTGTTCCGGGTATTTCGATAGACCGTCCTCGTGGTAGCCCAAATGGTGGCACGAATGGTAGTACAGATGGTCGCCTTGGTGGTCAATATGTACAAATCCGTGGCTTACCAGTTGACTTTACACAGGTAACACTAAACGGTCGTTCATTATCGTCTGGCCGTAGTATTGGCCGTCAATTCTCTCTTGATGTACTTCCTTCTGAGTTAATTGGACAACTGGACGTGTATAAAACCGTTTCAGCAGACCAACTTGAAGGCGGTATTGGTGGTAACGCAGATATTAAAACGCGTAAACCGCTTGATGCTGATGAAGTAGGCTTTTCGGGTGCTTGGTCAGCCGAAGGTGTTTACAGTGAACTTGCAGATTCAACAGATCCTCGCTTGTCAGGTATCGTGAACTGGAAATCTGACGATGAAAAGTTTGGTGTACTTGTAGGTGTTACCTATTCAGAACGTCAAACGCGTGAAGATGAATACTTCTCTTGGGGTAATGTAAACTTTGGCCCAGGTACAGGAGACGGTGTTGAAATTCGCCCTGATCTTGCCACAGTTCCAGGTGGAACTAACGATGGTAGTATCGATTACCCTAACTCTCTATACCCAATTGAGCCACTAACTCAATACTATGGTGATGAGAGAACTCGTACAGGTTTAAATGCAGTTATTGAATTTCAGCCAAGCGATGAGTTGAACATTACATTCGATGGTTTATATGCAACATTCGATGTTGATGAGACAGCACTGCAACTGCCTGCTCGTTTCCAATTCCGTGGCCCACAAGATCCAAGTCAATGGGTAGCTGCCGATATTAATGATCCTAACGGTCGTGGTGTAGGTGGTATTTTCCCATTCTTAGTTACTGAAGCTGTTGTTGAAAACGATAATCTTGTTTATGCCGTTGCACCACAAACACAATTCCGAAGTGTATCAGAATTAACTAAACTTGAATCAGATACTCTAGCACTTGGTACACACGTGAACTGGGCACCAAATGAAGATTGGGTACTTGATTTTGATATCGGCTATTCAAAAGGCGAGCAAACACGTGATCTGAAGAGCGTACTACTACAAGCCTTTGCAGACGTAGTATATGACGCACGTAATCCAGATAATGGTATTCCTGATCTATATGTTACAGGCACTGATCTGAATGATCCTGACAACTACCGTGTTGCATTTGGTAATTCAAATGCCCGTGATGTAAAAGATACGTCTTTATCATTCGCTTTTGATGCCAAATACTTCTTAGACAATGACTATTTCACAAGTCTTGAGGCTGGTGTACGTTACACACAACGTGCAAAAGAGATCAAAGCATATGTAGGTAATAGCTTTACAGGTGCAAATGGTGTTCCTGCGGTACTACCAACATCTGCAATCAACTTACTTGACTTCCCTGTTGACGATTTCTTAGGTGAAGCGCCAGATGCAAATGTAATACGTAGCTTTGTTATTGGTGACCCAACTGATTTCCACAACAAGTATGGTGTTGAAAGACAGTTTGATAGCATCAGCTCATTCAAAGTTGAAGAAGACATTGCCGCGGCTTACATCAAAGCAAACATGGCCTTTGACGTTGCAGACATTCCAGTAAAAGGTAATGTTGGTGTACGTGCAGTCAAAACTGATGTAGAAGCAACGGGTGCACTACCTGTAGAAATCATCATCCGCAGTGCCGGTGACTACGATGTTGTTGGTGAAACAAGCTCAACGAGCAGTAATTACACAAATGTCTTACCTAGTTTAAGCTTAAATGCTGAATTAACTGACGAAGTGTACTTACGCTTTGGTGCAAGTAAAACTGTAACACGCCCAACGCTTTCACAGCTTTCACCGCGTTTTACATTTAGTACTACAACTCTAACAGGTTCTGCTGGTAACCCGGCCCTTGAACCGTTTGAATCTGATTCATTCGATTTATCACTTGAGTGGTACTTCAACGACACAGGTCTTCTAAGTGGTGCATTATTCCAAAAAGAGATCGATGGTTTCGTATTTAATTCAAGTGCGCCAGAAACAATCGCTGGAATTGATTGGGCATCTGTAGACCGTCCACGAAATGCGGCTTCTGCAACTATCTCTGGTGCTGAGTTAAGTTTCCAAACAACGTTTGATTTCTTACCTGCTCCATTTGATGGTCTAGGCATGTTAGCAAACTACACTTATACAGACAGTGACACTGACTTTGGTGATGGCTTTGAAGGTCAAACATTCAGCTACACAGGTCTATCGAAGAATGTATATAACTTAGTTGGTTACTATGAAAAAGGTCCAGCATCAGTTCGTTTATCTTACAACTATCGTGAGAAATACTTACTTGAGCCATCATTTGGTTTCTTCGCAGGCCCTCGTCATGTAAACGACTACCAACAGCTTGATTTAAGCTCGTCATATAAAATCAATGACAATTACTCATTGACATTCAATGTGACAAACTTAACCAATGAGCGCTTCGATCGTTACTTTAATAACGATGAGTCAATCATTGCGACAACCAACTTTACAGGTCGCCAATACTACGTAGGTATTCGCGGTACCTTCTAACTCATTATGTTGTTGTAGGTGATATACCTAAGCCAAAGCCTCCTAACGGAGGCTTTTTTTGTGAACTATTTATCTTTCGTGATGCCAATATTTAACAGCAGACATAAAGATGCTGCACCAAGTAAATTGATACAGCATAAATAAACTACTTTTACTTATAGCTTAAGTTTACGTCTAAACGCGACCATGGCTAACAGCAAAGATATTAAGTAGTACACGCTACCACCAGAACCTGAATCAGAACTTGAGTTGTCAGCTTTGCCAACTACGTTAATCACGACAGTTTTAGCCTCTGAAGAAGCAAATCTGTCTTTTGCTCGGTAACTAAAGTTAACAGCATAAGTCGACTCACCCGCAGGCTCGTAGACAAACAAGCCGGTGTCCTTATCAAAACTAAGCTCGCCAGAACTTGGGCTTGTTACTAGCTCAAATTCTAACTCATCACTGTCTTCATCATTGCCAATAAAACGACCATTAACTACCGTTGAGTAATAAGTTTCATAACTTAAATCTGTAGCTGTTGGTGTGGTATTTGTTAATTCAACAACAACATTGGCAAGTGCCGTCTCTTCAAGGGAGTCTTGCGCGGTAAAAGTAATTGAAACAGGCTGTAAAGATTCACCACTCGGCGTGTATTTAATTTCACCCATGTTTTGATCAAGTAACTCAATATGACCATGTTGAGGCTCATTTTTTACAGTGAAAATAAGTTGCTCATCATCTGCATCAGAGGCTGGCAAATTAAGTATCAAGGGTGTATTCCAGTGTGTTTTAATCGTTGAGTTTTCAACGACTGGCGCCTGATTTGTTAAGGTAGCTGTGAACTTTGCGAGCTCAGAACGTGAACGACCTTTTACTGTATAAAACGCTAATTCATCAACACCTACAGCGCCGTTAGGCGTATATGTGAACTGCCCTGTTTTGCGGTCAATAAACGTTAATTGGCCAAGGCTAGGGCTATTTTCAAACACTACAAAATCAATATCACTCAAATTAAGATTAACGTCGATTGCTGCAAGCACATGAGATGTTACCTCGCTATCTTGCGGTGTAGCTAAAGGTGCTGCGGCTTCATTCGAGAACACCTCTATAGATTTTCCTGAAAGCAGTGAATAGTCCACACCATTGTATGTTGCACTCACAATAGAACTGCGTTGATTTGCACGCGCTACTTCATAAAGCAGTTCATCATTAATTAAGTCGTATTCTCCAAACTTATCTTCACAACTAAATAAGATGAAACCTGCGCGTGTAGATACTATATTGTTTAATGAATTGTCACATAGTTGAGCAACTTCTGACATTTCTCCTGATTCTTTGAACGAGAATAAAAGGCCATACTGATTGGCAACATAAAGCGCTTTTTTACCATCAACAACAACACCCTCTAGCGACTTAAAACTGTCGTTTAAAGAGTAATTAGTGACACTATTATCAGTGTAATTATATTTAACTAATTGATTACCTGTTAAAGCAAATAATTCTTTACTGCTTTGCTGTGTATCGATGCCTGCGACTATACCAGAAACCCCACCCCAAAAGTTCTGTAAGCGAGGTGATTGCTTAAGTAGCTCACCCGTTTGCCCATTAAAAACTCGTATATAAGAACCTTCACTGCCGGTGTGTGATGCGCCGTTACCTACAATCAGCTCTAACAGACCATCGTTATTGATGTCATGGGCTTCAATCGTTGAAATTTGGTCGCCACTTTGAAAAGGAACTGTATACAGTAAGTTTCCATTTTCTGGTGAAAATACTTGTATATTTCCAGTGTAAGTTTCTGAGCCAGCAACAATTAAATAGTTTTTGCCATCATTGAATAAATCAGCAGTAATTACATACTGGTAGTCATTCCAACCATCGGTCAAAGCAATGCTAGGTAACACCTGCTCTTTTGTTTCTATATCAATAACTTGAAGCTTATTTGTGCCATTCTCAGAAAAAATAACATCAATTCCACCTTTACCGTCAATATCAGCAAGTCCTAGCAAAAATTGTGAATAGACAGTGATCGTTTGCGACCATTGCATAGACTTATCTTCAACGGTATGAATATAAAACCCGTCATCACCTGAAGATGTGTAACCCGCTCCCCATGCAATATCTGTTTTGCCGTCAAGATTAAAATCATCCACCAAAATACTTGAAACACTGTGTTCAGGGTTATTGATTTGCCAAAACTCCTCGCCAGAACTTAAAGACAAAGCATGAATTTGCCCCCACTGACCATCGCCATATACTAGCTCTTGGGCACCGTCATTATTGATATCTGCAACTATAATTTTTGAAATATCTAAATCACTATTGGCTGTCCACACAATACTGTCTGTATTTGGACTGATTAACTCAATTGAATACCAGCCTTGGCCATTAATGACTTCATCTAAGCCATCTTGGTTTGTATCAACACTTTGTAAATGGATACCTGTTAGTTGGCTGTTCAGTGTTTTTATATAATCTATTGTATTTTCAGAGATACGATACAACTTGCCATCTTCAAGCATTAATTCGTGAACATTTTGCTCGGTAAACGAACCAACAACAAATTTGTTACCGTAATACTCAAGCTCTGAAATAACAGAAAGGTCTGACTGGTCTAGTATTAAAATCTGGCTATTGGCAATAGCAATAAGCTCGTCCTGACCATCGTTATTAATATCTCTTGCCGTAACTGATTGGCTAGAAACTACATTCTTAGTACTTTCGACTTTCATTGTTAGTAAGTTAATTTTTACTATCTGACTGCTCGTCATAAGTATTAAATAATATGTATCATCGGCAATGCTTTTTACCAATGTACTATCAGTGATGTAATCCTGAGAATCGAAACCTTCAACGACTGAATATTGATTATCTTTATACTCAATAATATTAAAATCGTTTTGTTGCACCGAAATAATTTGCTTATTACCGTTACCGAACAAGTCAACAGCATAAAGACCATTGAGACCTGTTGAATTACTTAATGAAAAACGGCGAAACACCGAGGTAAGCTCTATGTTTTCTAATTCTAATGTAGTTGTTGTCGCTAAGGTTTTACTCAACGAAGTAGTCGGCGCGATATTTTGCTGTGCGCGACTTGTAAAATAAGATTCGTCATAATTAATTGGTTGCGAATTTGAATAAGTCGCATCGCCAAATTGATTATATTCAGGTGTGCTTTTAGTCGCACTGATAGCTTGCGTGCTAAGTAAAAGCATCGCTAGACATGTTAGTTTGGTCATTTCCCTATCCTTAAGGTAGTGCTTTAGCTCTCGATTAAACAATAGCCGGAGGTGAGTTCACTTTAGATGTTGGTACTAAGTTCTATTTTTAATTTAAAAACCGTGCATTTTCCCTTATCAGAAACACACGGTCAAGGTAATTGTATCCTTCATGTTAAAATTGCTAAAAAATACAACACAATTCTTGCTTCACTTAGCGAACGTATTCCCTCATCAACCAATATAACACCCCGTTATTTTCGCTCCTTGTCTCGTACTTTTACATTGAAATTAATTGCTTTGAAATTAATAACCTCACGGTCAACCCTTTGTTATGTTCCCCGCACCATCAAACACATAGATAGCATTATTAAAGACTGCCGCAGCAAGCTGCTTTAGGTAGTACTGAAGTTAAAGGCACTGCTTCTGTGAATTTGCATTTTTTAAGAGCAAAGACTCAATGCGCTCTGGCATCTAGACTATTTTGCCATTGCCCACTTTGCTTATTGCTTGGGCTTTAGACATTAAAAAAGGCGTAACAGTTAATCACTATTACGCCCCTTCATATTAAGTTTTAACTAACTCAAAGTGCTAATGCTAAGATTGATTTCACCTTTTCTAAATCAATATCACCATGCTCACCTAATTTCGTTAGCTCGTTTTTCTCTAAATTAGCAACAACGGCCTCAATAGCTTGCTCGTCAAGGTCATAATCAGCTAGACGTGTTTTCACCGTCATGGCCTCAAAGAAGTCCTGTACAGCTTTAATCGTTTTATCGATTTGCTCAGCTTCATCGCTATAATTTAGTCCGAACACTCTTTCACCAAGCTGCTGAATCTTAATTGATTTCTGTTCTTTTTGAACATGCATTAAGGCAGGTAGAACAATCGCCAACGTTTGCGCATGATCAAGGTTATAAAGTGCCGTTAATTCATGGCCAATCATATGTGTAGACCAATCTTGCGGTACACCTTGACCAATTAAACCATTCAGTGCCATCGTAGCCGACCACATCACATTAGCTCTAACATCGTAATTTTGTGGCTCGCTCAGCGCCTTTGGCCCTTCGCTAATCAAGGTTTGCAAAATACCTTCTGCAAAACGGTCTTGTAATGGTGCATTAACAGGATACGTTAAGTATTGCTCAATAACGTGAACAAACGCATCAACCACACCATTACTTACCTGACGTGCAGGCAACGAAAACGTGTATTCAGGATCAAGTACAGCAAAAACAGGTTGTACTGTTGGTGACGAAAAAGCGCGCTTTTGCGACGTCTCTTTTTTAGTTACCACTGAGTTACCATTACTCTCAGAGCCTGTTGCTGGTAAGGTTAATACCGCACCGATTGGTAAAGGATTGCTAAACTCTGCCCCTTTAACAAGGATATCCCACGGCTCCCCAGCATAGTTATAGGCTGCAGCAACAAACTTAGCGCCATCAATAACACTGCCACCACCAACAGCTAAAATAAAGTTAACATGGTGCTCTTTTGCCGTTGTAACCGCTTGCATCAGTGTTTCGTAAGTTGGGTTTGGCTCAACGCCACCAAACTCTATAACGTCAACATCGGCTAGTGCACTCATAGCTTGGTCGTATACGCCGTTTTTCTTTATTGAGCCACCACCGTAGAGTAACAACACCTTTGCATCGGTTGGTAAGCGTGATGAAATTTCGCTAATTTGACCTTTACCAAATAAAATTTCTGTTTGATTTTTATAAATAAAGTTTAGCATCGATTTGCCTCCTAAATTTTTGATAGGTAATACTTTAACAAATTTACTTTGCTAACATTTTTAATAGTTTTTCAGCTAACAACGTATCTGAAAATGGGTTTTGCCCCGTAATGAGTTCGCGGTCAACAACCACGTTAGGCTGCCACTCGCTGGCAAATGCCATATTTCCACCGGCGTTTTCCATTGCCATAGCCGGATAGAACTTAAGCTTTTTACCTTCTAAACTGCTTTCAAACACTCGCTCTTCTGGATCAGAAAATATTGTCATTTTATAGCCATCATAAATCCAATTGCTTGCTGACGCCGTCTGCCCAGTTTGGATTGCACTGTAATACGCCTTAGGCTCAGTTTGTGCCGATAATAAGGTAATTGGGCCGTGGCAAATTGCCGCCGTAGGTTTACCGTGTTGATTAAAGTGGCGCAAAATTTCACCGACTTCAGGATTATTTGCTAAATCAATCAACGGAGCATGACCACCAGGGATAAACACTGCATCATATTGGCTCAAACCACCTGCCAAAATCTCTCTCAAACTAGCGGTATCATTAATATTGGGTAACGATGCAATAAATTTTTGGATCTCTCTCATTTTTTGCTCATCACCAGCAAAGTAATCTACGCTGATTGATTTTTTATCAACCTGCGGAGCATTCCCCTTTGGCGTTGCTAATACAAGCTCATAGCCCGCATCTGCGAGAGCTTTTGCAGGTACACCAAACTCGTTAAGGTAATAACCTGTCTCAATGCTGTGCCCACCAGCAAGTTCCATGGTTGTCTCGCTTGATAAAATGACTAATACCTCGCCTTCACTTGCCACAGCAAATAATGACATAGTCGAAGCTGCTACGAATGTTAAACACTGCAAAACCTTGTTCATGATTTATCCTCTTATTTGAATGCATCTAGAATAGGCTGTTTGCGCGCTTGTGTGAATTCGGATAAATTAAGGGAAGCAATCAGAAAATTTATGGCTCGCCTATTTTATGTCTTACCTCACACAGCTAAAAACCTTTGTGGAAGTTTATCGCTGCAAAAATATAACAAAAGCAGCAGCTAACCTCGGTTTGTCGCAACCTTCGGTTTCGGCCCATATTCAAGCCATGGAGTCAGTCGTTGGTAAAGCGTTGTTTGAACGCAAAGCTCGCGGAGTTACTCCGACCGCCGCTGCGCACGATTTAGCACTGCAAGTGTCTGGTCACATTGATATTTTAGAGCAAAAAATTATGTCAATCCGCGCCCGCTCAAGTGCCGTATATGGCACTGTAAATATCGCAGGGCCTGCCGAATATATTAGTAGTGTGTCAGGGCCACAAATCGCCAACCTATTGCAATCTGGCAATGTAAACCTTGTTCTGCATATTGGTAATAAGGTGAATATTTTTGATGCCTTGCAATCTGGTGCAGCAGATATCGCTATTGCCGCCTCCGAACCCGATCCTTCACTTTTTGATAGCTTAGTACTTGATAGAGAAAAGCTTATTTTAGTAATGAACCGCCTTCACGGAAGAGAAATTAAAGATAGCACCATCACCGCAGACCTTCTCTCAAGCTACAATGTTGTCGCTTATGATGAAGAGCTGCCTCTAATTAGGCAATACTTTGAGTCTGTGTTCAACGCAAAATGCCACTCAAACGTGATAGCTATTTGCCCTGACATTCGTGCAATTAGCAATATTATTCGCTCAGGTATTGGCTACTCTGTGTTGCCTGATTACCTATGCCGCGATCAGATAAAAGCTGGAGAGCTTGTACAACTGGGCCCTGTTGGCCCAGAAAACATAATTTACTTAGTATGGAACAAAGGCGCGTTAAAGCATCCTCGCATTGCATTTGCCAAAGATGTTATTTCAGCCTTTGCGAATATTAATTACTTTGCAAACTAAGCAAAGCTTGATTTGACTCTAATAGCTTTACTCGCGGGGCAAGGGCATTTAAAGCGATTAAGTGAAGCATTTCAGTAACGGTTGTACACGCATCCGTTAATACTTCCACGTCGTATTCTTTTGCTTGCTCAGATATCGCCGTATGAGTCACACAGTTTTGAGTCATCATACCTGCGATCAAAAGTTTTTTAATACCGTGCTGCTTTAAAATATCATCGAGATTTGTTTGATAAAAACTATCTGCATAGTGTTTTACAACCACAGGAGCTTCTGGTGCTGCTTTTAAAATATCAGGATGAATATTGACCCCTATCGTATCTTGGTTAAAAAAAGGAGCCAAGCCTTGTCGTGATTCAGCAATATGTTGAATATGGATAGGTAAAATGCCACATTCTGTTGCTTGTTTTATTACCTCAACAAGCTGATCTTTTACTTGTTTAGCCCGCCATAGAGGAAATGCACCACCTGCAAAATAATCATTCTGTAAATCGATAATCAATAAAGCTGTATTTGTCATTGTGAGAACCTTTTGGAGTTGTGTTGTGGCACAGTTTGCTTAATTTTTAACGCAGCAAACAGTGACCCAAAAACCATTTATCGATAATATTGGGCCAAAGTATCTGATAAGGTTTTACCTTGAACGTTGCAGTATTAGCATTTCCAAATATCAGCCCATTTCATCTTGCAGTACCATGCATGGTGTTTGGTGAGGCTGCTCGGTCGGCAGGCATCAAAGAATTTAACTTAGCAGTGTGCAGCGAAAGTAAGGCTGTAATGCCCTCAAGCTCGGGGTTTGATATTCAAGCGCGTCACTCAATTTCAAAGTTTGATCAGGCAGATATTATAATTATTCCGTCTTGGCCATTCCCTGAAACAATTCCCTCTAAAGAATTAACAACCAGCTTGCTAACCGCGCATAAGCGTGGCGCTATTATTGTAGGACTTTGCTTAGGAGCTTATGCGTTAGCGCACATTGGGCTTTTAGATAATATTGAAGCAACCACCCATTGGGCCTATAGCAATGACTTCAAAGCACGTTTTCCTAAAGTGAAGCTTAACAATCAAGTGCTTTACCTTAAACATAACCAGCTTTATACATCGGCAGGAACCGCAGCAGCCATTGATTGCTGTTTACACTTAGTACGTCAGTACTTAGGTAGTAAGCAGAGCAATGCCATAGCAAGGATAATGGTAACAGCTCCCTATCGAACAGGCGGGCAATCGCAGTTCGTCGCTTTACCAGTACCAAACAATGTTGCAGACGAGCGCTTAGCGTCATTACTTGAACAAATACAAAAAAATCTGTGTGCCACACACACAATAGATGAACTTGCAAAACAAATGCATATGAGCCGACGTACCTTCACCCGCCACTTTCAGTCTCTTACAGGGCAAAGCCTAGGACAATGGCTTTTGAATCAGCGTTTAAACTATGCACAGCAATTACTAGAAGCAACCGATTTATCATTAGAGCACTTGTCAGAAAAATGTGGTTTTGGCTCTGCTGTTACTTTAAGGCATCACTTTCGCAAGCAATTTGGCTTATCACCTAGAGATTGGCGTAATGCATTTCGCCAAGCTTAAAGCTTGGGTATAATTAGTTTTTCGACTCGATTTTGGTTTTTAAATGAAAAAGCTTTCTAAAGTACAATTAAAACAACAAGCCCTTGTATTAAATGTTGCCGATGCTCTTGAAGAGCAAGGCCGCGCTGAGCTTGAAGGCATGTTGCAATGCTGGTTCGATGTGGAATACCACTTATTTCCAGGCTCATTGCTTTTATGTTTTCAATTTGAAAATCAACAAACTCTTGATGCTGCCACACCAGAATTATTAAAGTGGCAAAAGCGCCTGAGTGGCGCAATGCTAAAAAAAGGCGTGATTTTAAAAGACATGCGCAGGCATTTAATATTTACCCTAAAAGGGCCAGACGATTAAGCAGCAACTGCTGCAATAATCGTAGGCCTAACCTCTGGTGTAAATAACTGAGGTTTAGTTAAAATTTATAATTTAAGCTCAACTTGTAATTTACAGGTTCCCCTGGTTGGGTCCAAATAGCAGAGTACGAATTAGAATAATATTTTTTATCCAGCAAATTATTTACATTAAATTGCAAGCTTAAGTCATTAGTCACATTGTATTTTGCAAACATATTTACCAAAGTGTAAGAAGGTAAGTAATAGGTAGGATCGATGGTTTCTCCAAGCCTCTCGCCAACATATTGTACAGCAAGCCCAACAGTTGCATCTAAATCTATTAGGTCGTTTAGCTCTCTCTTAACTTGAGCATTTGCACTGTGTTTAGGGATATTAAGTAACGGACTGCCTTTTGGCAGCTTTACCCACCAATCTGGGTTGACTGTATCGTTTGCTGTTTTAGCGTCTGTGTAAGTATAAGCAAAATCAAATAATACATTGCTTGTAATGTTGCCATGTAAATCTAGCTCAATGCCATCACTTGTCACTTCACCTAGCGCAGTAGATACACCAGTTTGTAGGTCTGTAGTTAGCATATTGCTCTTTTCGGCACTAAATACTGTAAAACTTCCACTTACACTATCGGTAGTAAACTTAATACCCGCTTCGAAAGATGTTGTTTCTTCAGGCTCAAATGCATCTCCTTTACTATCGTAACCGCTGTTAGGTCTGAAGCCTTCAGAGTAACTTGAGTAGTATTGGAGGCTGTCTGAGTAGACATAAACTAAACCGACACGCGGGCTAAATGTGCTTTGATCACTTTTAGACTGTTGCTGATTAATATGATTATCTATTTGTTGATCAAACCAATCAAAACGACCACCTACTTGCACTTTCCACTGCTCAGTAAGGTCTAGTTGATCTTGAATATACACTCCATAACTATGTTGTACTTCAGTACTGTTGAATAAAAGAGACCCTTCAGGCGCTGCTTTTCCATACACTGGATTATACATATTAATTGCGTAACGGGTGTCTTCAAGTGTTGGACGATATCGATACCACAGTTTATCAAAATCGAACTTGCTGGCATCTGCTCCAATTAATAAGTGGTGTGTCAAACCTGCAAGCTCAACACTACCGCTAAGTTCTATTCGCGCTGAAAGGTACTCAGTTTGAAAGTCGCGCTGATTATGCTGCCTACTTAATGTTTCGCCATCTTTGAAATAAATTTGTCTACTTGGAGCAAGTTCGGCATCACTCGACTCACTTAAAAATTTTGAGTCACTGTAACTTAAACCATTCAAAAGAGACCACTGTCCAATTTGCTTCTCAAACGTAAGTTGATGAGAAATAGCGTCAACTTCTGTAGGTTTATCACTTGGTTCACCTAAAAAAGTGTCAATTGGTAACGCATCTATTTTTCCCTCAATGGCGACAATACCACGATCGAAGGTTGTACTTTGATCTACATACTCAAGCTCATAATTCAACTTTGATGTATCTGAAATTAACCATAGAATTGAAGGCGTAACGACCGTTTTGCTTGACTCATGATGATCTCGAAAACTTTCACCCTCTTCAACAGCACCATTAACTCTAAAAGCAACATTGTCTGAAACAGCATTGGTGTAGTCAGCCTCTGCGCGGTAATTCTGCCAACTCCCTGCTGTTACTTTTATATAACCCTGCTTTGCAAACTGTGGTTTTTTAGTGATTATATTAATTGTCCCCCCTGGCTCAGAACGACCATAAAGCGCAGAGCCAGGTCCTTTCATCACTTCTACGTATTCGATATTACTTGTATCACGTGTACCACTGAAGCTTCTGCCAGATGAGTAGCCGTTAATTAAGAAACCTGATGGAATACTCTCATCGCCAACTAACCCGCGTATTGCAAAGCTTTCCCATAAACCACCAAAATCATTTTGCTCAGCAATACTTGGAGTTAGGTCAAAAATATCGGTCAAAGTGTTCACTGCCGCATCATCGAGGTTTTCACCAGAAATAAATTCAACACTCTGTGGTTGCTCACTCATAGGAACATCACCACGAAACGCTTGCCTAACACCTGAAACTGATATTTTTTCTATGTTCGGTGATGCTGTTTTGGCATAAACGGCTGGAGTCAAAATTGTACTAATAGCAATTGAAAGTACAGAACAGTGGAATCGGTTAATTATAGTCATTTTATCTCTTGGGTATAAATACAGCTTAATCGGTTAAGTCTTTAAAGATGATAAGTAATAGCAATAATTATCATTTATACTATAATAACTAAATGTAACTCGAAGTGCTACCTTAATTAGAGCTGCAATGTCTTTGTACGATTAGTGAGAAAACCTACAGGTTAGAAGAGATACTCTAAGTCGATTAAACAGGTGTTTTAAGAAAAGTTACTAAAGCATTTTTCTATGCTTTGAATGTGTTAACTTTGATTGTTTAAAATTTGGAGGCAATGCATTTTTCTTGTGAGATAAGTTATAGCCCATGGTGATAAACCTAACCAGAAACAAACTTTTATTAATAATCACTAAAAACCAAAGAATGCACCGAGGCACATAGCAACAGATTGTTTACCATAATTAATCTGTACGCTATATGTACTCGGTGATTGAAGTAATTAAAGTGAAATAACTTTTACGATTAAGCGTTACAGTTTACACACTGCCAACGCCCGCGTACTTAACACCAGATAACAACGCCATATCTTTGTGCCACGTTGCTAGGTCATTAGCATTAAACTTAGCTAAAGAGTCATGCCCACATGCCCTAGCCATTACCGACATTAACTCTGTTGAGGCTTCAAAAAAGTTCTTTAATTGATTTGCCGACTTTTCAATATTTAAGCGCTGACGTAAGTCTTGCTTTTGTGTGGCAATCCCTGCTGGACAGTTATTGGTATTACACATACGCGCAGCAACACAGCCAATTGCTTGCATTGCACTATTTGAAATCGCCACCCCATCAGCACCAAGAGCGAGCGCTTTTACAAAATCAATGGGTAAACGTAAACCACCTGTAATGATCAAAGTAACATCACTTGCACCTTGTTCGTCTAAGTACTTTCTTGCTCTGGCAAGTGCAGGAATAGTCGGTACACTAATATGATCCCTAAAGATCTCAGGGGCTGCACCAGTACCACCACCACGACCATCAAGAATGATGTAATCGGCACTCGCATCGAGCGCAAATTGAATATCTTCCTCAATATGATTAGCACTTAGTTTAAACCCGATTGGAATACCGCCAGTTACTTCGCGGACTCTATCAGCAAATTTTTTGAAATCAGCCGCACTGTGTAAGTCTTTAAATGTTGGGGGTGAAATCGCCGAAGTACCCGCTTCAATTCCTCTAACCTCAGAGATTTTGCCAACATTCTTGTTGCCCGGTAAATGCCCCCCCGTGCCTGTTTTTGCACCTTGTCCGCCTTTAAAGTGAAAGGCCTGCACGTTTTTTAATTTATCTTCGCTATAACCAAAACCTGCACTTGCTAATTCATAAAAATAGCGTGAATTGGCTTGCTGCTCTTCAGGAAGCATACCGCCTTCACCCGAGCAAATACCCGTACCAGCAAGTTCTGCTCCTTTTGCTAACGATACTTTAGCTTCTTCAGATAAAGCACCAAAACTCATATCTGAAACAAAAAGCGGAATAGCCAGCTTTAATGGCTTTTTCGCTCGCGGACCAATCACAAGTTCGGTATTAACAGCTACATCTTCCATTAACGGTTGCGTTGCCATTTGTGCCACCATTAGTTGTAAATCATCCCATTTAGGTAATTGATATCGCGGCACACCCATCGACACCATAGGGCCATGATGACCAAGCTTTGATAACCCTTCACGTGCCAGTTGATGAATAAGCTCAACGGTGGGCTCCTCTTTGGTTGCAGTAGCTACAGGCGAATCAGAGGCTTGAATTTGTACGCCCGGCCCTTCTTGACCAACTTGGCTTTGATCAAATTGCTTGTGACTACCATCACAAAATGGCGCATTAGCGGTGTGCTTACATTGGCATAAATAGGCATCGCCCGACTCTTCTGCTGTAAATGCTTTGGGTTTGAAATCGGTTCCGGCATGTGAGCCGTCACAAAATGGCTGGTTTTTAGAACGCCCACAGGCACAAAAATAGTATTCTTGCCCCTGCTCTAAGGTGACTTTTTTCGGCGAAACGGCTGCAATTATGGGTTTGCTCATTATTATTCCCTCACGGTTGCTACATTACATTGCTATGTTCAAGTTACTGGGATTGAGGTAAGTATTAATTTAAGGCTTACATGCTTTACAAAGGGTAGTTCAGCTCAGTTAAATAACGAGCTTTTAAGCGCCTTGGAGTTTACTTAGCTATCGATAACCGACTATATAACCGCAACAAGCAGCCAAGATATCAGCCATTTCATATTTTAAGGTAAGAGGTAAATTGGTTTGTAAACCGCTGTGGGGTAATTTTCACAAAGAGGATAAGAGGCGCTGCGCTTTAGAGGGATTATTAAAAACAAATTTGGTGGTTTTGTGGTCTTCTCTTTGTGCAAAAAACAAATTGAACCATAGAGTTCACCGAGGCGCTTCGCGCTACACAGAGAAAAACAGCATTTAAAAATAATAGTCACAAAGAGGATAAGAGGCGCTGCGCTTTAGAGGAAAAAACAAAATACTCTTTTGGTCTATCTCATTCACTTCTCATTCTCTTCTCTTTGTGCAAAAAAATAAATTGAATCACGGAGTGCACCGAGGAGCTTCGCGCTACACGGAGATAAACCGTAAATTACGCGGGGTAAACCCGCTGCTACCGGTTCACTTGTTGGGTTTCACTCCGTTCTACCCGACCTACCAGCAAATAGCTCCTTTCCCGTTTACTCTAGAAACTCGCCAACTCATTCCATCCCCTTCAGCTTCACATGCTCAACCAGCTCGGGGAAAAACGCTAAAAACACCGCGTCTAATTGCTGATAATGACGAGCAATATCGTCTGCCGCTCCTGCAAAGTTGTTAGCAAAACGAATACGCTTGGCGATGTTATCAAGGGCAAGGCCGACCCCATTGAGTGTTTCATATTCTTTAAACCAATCATTATTAGTCATACTGGTCACAACTTGCTGCATGCGTGATGGCATCATGGCTTGGCGCGCATTTAAAAGCCCATAGCTGTGCTGTTTGAATTCAGCTAATGGCTGCTCATTAAAGCGATGCCAATGCTGAATAAGAAAGTGATCAAACGCCACATCAATCGCGACACTTGCAAAGCGTTTACGTGCTGGCGAAAAATACTGCTTAGCCTCTTTGACAAGGGGATGTGAGTCGGTAAACCTATCAACCAAATAATGATTTTCAAGGCCGTTTTTAACCGCGTCAGGTAACTGCGCTGAATAACGACGCCCACCAAAATCCCCAAGCAGATTTCCAAAGTGTGAATCAGCCGTCGGTTGTGCTAAGTAAAGGTGGGCCAAGTAGTTCAACGCATTCTCTAAATTAAGTCATTTTATGCATTGTAAAAGAATACACGTGAAAGGGTCTAGGGGCGCGAGTTAGCAAAATTTTAGAAGCGATTTTATATCGCGTAATCCACTGAATAATCACAAAGAGTGATAAGAGACGCTACGCTTTAGAGGAAAGTAACTAATAGTTTTATTGGGTTACTCATTTACTTCTCATTGTCTTCTCTTTGTGCAAAAGAATATTGAACCACAGAGTACACCGAGGCGCTTCGCGCTACACTGAGAAAAACAGCATTTAAAAATAATAGTCACAAAGAGGATAAGAGACGCTGCGCTTTAGAGGAAAAAACAAAATACTCTTTTGGTCTATCTCATTCACTTCTCATTCTCTCCTCTTTGTGCAAAAAACAAATTGAACCACAGAGTACACCGAGGCGCTTCGCGCTAAACAGAGAAAAACTGTAAATTACGCGGGGTAAACCCGCTGCTACCGGTTCGGCGTTAAAACACCTTCTTCACTTCGAAACTCGTACCTTACACCTTTACCCTGTAACTCGCTAACTTGTTGGGCTTCGCTTCGCTCCACCCAACATACAATAAGAGCTATCCTTTACTCCCCAGCAAACTTTAACATTCGCGTTTGGTCGGTAAGTTCAATATCCACCAGCTCATATGGGGCTTTGGCTGCTTTGGTGACCACAAAAGGCATGGTAAAACTATCATAGCTATCAATCTGTTTTGCTACTTCAACCGTTGCTAGTTTGATACGTTCACCTTTATCGCCTTTGCCGGTTAACGTAGCACGAATGGCGTAGCGACCTGAGTCGGTCACTTGCACCGGTACCTTGGCTTGGTATTTATTATTGCCAAGCGCAGTTACTTTGGCTTTATCCATACTGATGGTTTGTGAGCTATGCACAAACGGCATTTTTATAGAGCGTTTTACCGTTTGACCATTCACTTTAGTGTCTACGCTGGCCTCAAGCTCATAGTAACCATTTATTGCACCTAAGGTTTCAAGCGGGTAATTAAATACGGCTTCACCATTTTCGTAACGTACATCTAGCTTTTCGCCATCAGGACTTGAAAGCGTTAACTTCACATCACTATCTTTAAAGCGCTTTTTACCCATACTTAGCTGCATAGCGACACGTTGTTGCTGATCTTTTACTTTAAACTGCGATTTAGCATGTAAAGCATTGCTCGAGCCTTTTTCGATCACATGCAGCAAGTAGTTGTCGTTGTCGTTAAGCGCTTGGCTTGTTCTTAACATTGCTTTGCCATTTACCTGACCAAGCTTTAATCCAACACTGCCATCGCTAAACCCTGCATTTTCCATTTGTTCTTGTGCAACCATAGTTTGCATTGGCATTTGTCTAAAGTTGTCATCACGCACCGACAACTTATCAAGCTGAAGGCCATGGGGCTTAAATACTTCGCCGTTATCAAAACGTGCTTTTGGCGCAATGCGAATAAAGTTATCAGCTTGGTTTACAAATACAGGCACGCCGCGTTTAAGCTCTTTACCCGAAACTTTCTGCCAATACTCAACGCTGTCTTTTTCTAGTGTTTCAAGTTGAGCGCTCAAAGCTGGTTGAACTTGAGGAAACTGATAAACCGTTTGTTCATTAGCCTGTGCTGCGTTGCTTACAAGCATAATTGCAGCAGCGAGTGTGGTTAACTTATTAATCATAGCGGGCTCCTAAATTCGATTTTTAAGCATGTCTGGCAAACCAAAGCAGTTGCGTCGGCTTTGCTGATGACTTAAAGGTTCACGGCCTTTAGTTCGTGATTTATCGGTAAACCACACCACCCCAGCTAACGACTGAGAACTACAATTTAAAAAGCCATCTGAACAACTGTCTAACCAGTTTTGTGTTACTTCAAGGCCCACTTGATTTTGATAACCGCCACAATAGCTGTCGCTATCCCATACCGCTGATTCAACATCACTGCCCACCACAGTTTCGAATCGAGACGGTAAACTTGGGCGGTTTGGTGTGCCATACAACCACTGTGCGTTATACGACGCCATCCAAGATACCTGCTGTTGTTTTACTGCATCGCTGCCGTAGCCTAAAAGCCAACCTAAACTTTGCTCGAACGAATTACCTGCTATGACCGCATCGGCCAGAGGCGTACCACCACTTGAAGGAGCCAGAGCAATGGTACGCGTGACTTTGCTAATAATATTTGGATAACGGCTATCCCATGTTGGGTTAGATAAAATCCAACGCACCACATTACCGCCATTAGAATGGGTGATCAGAGTTAAATCAGTAATGTTTTTATTATTGATAAATGTAGTGAGCTGCCCTGCCAAACAGCCAGATGCCGCATCGGCCCACATGTACTGATCAAAATCACAATTAATGACCGTGTAATTACTACTGTTTGGTAAACCTTGGCGAACCGTGTCGACAAAACTGCCTGTCCAATAGTCATTATACGCATCGCTTTGCTGGCCTGTACCGTGCACAAATGCGACTCCTTGCGCAGCAAAAGCACTGTGGCTGATACCCGCTGCCAACATTAAAGCTGGCACTAGTGAGAGTGTTTTTATTTTCATGTGTGTTCCTGTTGATTGTAATTATATCTATCAGGTTGGAGGAGTGACCTCCGACCAAAAACATAGACCAAACAGGTACGAAAGCAAGAATAAATTTACAATAATTTAACTTCTGGGTGTTTTTTAAGTACAAATTATTAGTTTTTGGAGAAAAACGTGGGGGGGAGGTGCTAGGTATATAAAAATTGCGTTGTTTACTGAAATAGTTAAACTAAACCCTGCTCTTTTGTCCATTCAAAAGCTTTGAACATTTGTCAAAAAGTTGTTCTAGGCAATAATCTTTATCTAGAATTCAAACTTAATTAAATAAAATACCACCCTCTTATTTTTGGGATTAATAAAAAGACAGTATAAAAAACTCATTTATTCTTTATTTTCCTTTTTTAGATCACTCAATTTTGAATTTCTTGTTTTTTCTATACCAAATAAAGATTTACCAATTTCTTCAATTTTTGCTACGAATTTATCTACATTTGATCCTGCAAAGAAAGCAAAAGCATAGTAACCATAATTCCCATAACTATCATCCGCGGTATTTTGAGACGCATCTAAAACAACTAATCCCGCTTTTAAAAATATGTACGCTACAACACCACAAATGAAACTAGTGATTGGCCTCAAATAATACCAAACTTCCCATGATTTACTCCACTGGTCATGAAGACACCGGTTTAAATAGACAGAGCGTAGACAATATAGTATGCCACCTATTACAGCTACCAAGGCACACCTTAGAGCTAAATCGATACTCTTGATGAAAGTATGTGTTGCAAAATACTCCAACCCTGCATATGACAACGCGACTAACAATAGCCACGCAACTAAATAAGTAATCACAAAGTTCATTACCATTCCTTGCTTTAATTGAACAGCGATTATTTAAATTAAAAACAAAAAAAATAACAATTTAAATAATAGACCATAACCAAAAACCTTCAAAAAAAATTAAAACCAATTCAAATAAAAAATTTAAAAAAATCATTAATAGCTATTAATTTAATATAAATATCAAGGTAAAACTAATTCAACACTTAATTCAAAAAACGAACATACCTTCGACTAAATACTCTATTCTTTTCAATGCTAAAAGTTGATGTCTATGTTCGTTTATTTTCGCTTACATTCAGTTAAAAAAGCCCATTAAAAATGGGCTTTTTAGTGATGTCTAAGTATTAATATCGTAATTATTTTAAAACTGTGAACTGGTTAGGATTGGCAATCACTGCAGTACCGTCACTGAAGGAAACTGTGACTGGGGTATCGTTGTAGTTATAAATAACATAAGTTATTACACCTGCATTATTAAACGCCATTGCACTAGGGAGGTCAGCAGTTAACGCACCGGTACCTGTAGCAATTTGGCCCAAACTATTTAATGTGTGGATCCAGTGATAAGTATGAGCTTTAGTTTCTCCCACTTCTGGCTCGTAACTATCAACTGAGTTGTAGTCATCAATAGCGCTGCTTGCATCAGTCATTGCCATCAAGTTCCACCAAATATCTCGCCATTGGTCAGGTATTAACCCTGACGGCAAATTATTTGCCGATTCAGACAAACCAAGATCAACATAGTTATTCATATAATCTTTGTATAAGCCTACATGCATAATAAGTGGATTGGTTGGCAATCCTTGTATTCCTAATATGTGCGCGTAAGCTGCGCTAAACCAAGTAGAGAATACGGCTCCATCACCCCAAATAATCGATGTTGTGATATATGGATAATCATTAGGAAAATTATTTGCTTCATCATTCATTTGAGCAAAGCCATCAATATTATTCCAATACTCCCAGTATGCTGCCGAGGTGGATGCATGCAAATACATTCCTCTTTCAACAAGCTCCTCGTTTTGAGTAATTAATCCATATAGAACAATAGATCCGTACGCATTAGCAGCCTCAGAGGTAGATTCATTGTTGTTACCTCGAACAAAGTTAACGCTACCTGACGCCCATGAAAAACCGTTAGCAGGATCAAAGTTTCTTACATACGGAAACATTTCATCGTTTTTGCCTGCGGCAAAATCTCTGATTAATAATTCGATAATAGGACCAAATTGATCTGCACTACACCATGCTTTATCTACGCGACAAATTTCGGCCGCAGCGCGAATAAAGTAGCCATAATGGAAATGATGATCATTCAATTGTTGATGCGATGAAAATGACTCTTCAAGCGCTAATAACGTATTCCAATCATTATCGTAAACAAAGTACTTCACTTCATCTAACGCATCATTAGTTTCTGCAGTAAACCAATCTTGTAACTCTGCTTTGAGCCAATTACGCATCTCGTTTGCTTGTAATTGCATACCTGCTTGGTCAGCTAATGCAATTAACTCGGCAACTTTGCTGTAGTTTTTACCAGACCAATAAGCATCAGTTCTGGTATTCCACATTGCTTTTTCAATCGTAAAAAACTCATCAAGTAAGGTCACAAAGGTTTGTTCATCCAAACTGTCAGAAAGCGTTGGCAAACTAGGCAGTACCCCAACATAAGGTAACTTATATGAAAACTCGCTGACTTGAGCATACTTAGTAATACCACGAGCTGAGCGCACTGGGTATTGAGTTGCTAGGTTTGCATTTTTCCAATGCAGCGGCTGTAGTCCTACAAGCGTCGAAATAGGCTGGCTATTTGCATCAAAGTAACGGTGAGTAACAGTCACACTGTTATCCCTTCTATCTACCGCGTAATCTATTTCAACTCGGTTAACAACATTTCGGGCTAATGTAGCAAAGGCATTTATTTGCGCTTCAGTAGGTGTTGCATTCAGCACAGGTAACCAGCTTACAGTAATTTCTTTCGCTTCGTTGATTACACCAATACTATTTGAGCTTATATTTTCAAATACCGTTGTACCTTCGCCGCTTATCAAGAAGTTATTGTGATTACCGGCAACATTAGTCCATATGCCCAAATGATTGTCTTTTTGAAAATAAACACCTTTTTCACCCCCATCGGCTCGCAAGCTTTTTATAACAAAGTCACCGTCAAATGCTTTAAGGTAAACATAAGATGATCCATGAACAAAAGTCGCTTGCATTACCACTAGTTCGTCACTATTTAGCCACTGAATAGTGACACTTGCATCGCTAGAATCACTAACATAAGCGTTTAAATCGCTGTGTATACTATTGGCAATTGCTAAACCGTCAAATACTTCACTGAATGGATCTGGGATTTGATAGCCAAAACTATTACCCGAAGTACGCAACCCAGCCGGAATACCCATCATCCTAAACCCGCGATCAGTAATTCTGGCAGTGATAGGATCTGGCGTAATATAGGCTCCATCATTTGGATCGCCTATTGTCATTTCCCCTAGGAATGAGACTGACCCCCACCACTTATGTGTTGGTGTCGGTTTGGTCGCTGCATCACCAATAACTTGAGGGTAGCGTTTTTTGGGAGTGCCAGTTGGAATACCCGTTAGAGCATCGCATGCATCAATCGCTGGCTCAACAACACCAGCGTTGTAAATCCAGTTACCGTAATCAACAACACAGCGATAACTGTTCGGGTTTATTGCATTTGAAATTGTTCCTAAGCCGTAATTTGATATTTGATATTCAAAATCAACTGGTGGTGGCGGAGGCGGTACATCACCGTTCCCTATAAAATGAATATTATCTAACTTAAATACGGTATTAGTGAACTGGCTTGCCCAAATAACAATTCCAGTGTTGACCTGTTGAAGGTTTAAGCCGCGGTTATTTAAATCAGCTACGTCAATAGTAACCGTTTCCCAACCTTCTTTACCTTTCTCGCCAATTGGATAGTCACCAGACGTACATGGGTAAAAACAATCTAATTTGAAAGTAATATTGCTATCACCACTGACAACTTGCACATCAAATTTTAATTGCCCTGTTTCAAAAGCAGAAAGATCTACAGCATCTGACGAACCAATAAAGAAACCCGCTAGTTGATTATTATCAGCATGTGAAATCTGTAGTACGTTACCACGCTCGGTATCGTATACCCATTCCCAACTAATACTTGGACAACCCGCACCACCATCTTCATTGCATTCAGCGTAATCTATAGCTGCATCAAACGCATTTAACTTACGGTCCCACTCTTGGCCAACTTCACCACCTCTCAGCACGATTAATTCAAAGACTGGTGCTTCCAACACCGTCACTAATCGCGTTTCTGTCGCCGAATTACCAGCCAAGTCTGATGCAGTATAAGTAATCGTATACTCCCCCGGTTCTGCTAATACTTCACCGCTTATATCAACCGTGACATCACCATCAACTAAATCTGAGGCTGTAGCACCAAGTTCAACATAACTCTGTTCATAGGCTAAAGTAATTTCACGATCGCCTAATAATGTAATTACTGGTGATAAAGTATCTGCAACGGTGACTAATCTCGATACTGAAGCACTATTACCAGCTACATCCGAGGCTGAGTACACTAAGGTATAGCTACCGGCAACTTCTTCAACAGTACCATCAACAACAACATCGACGGAACCGTCTTTATCATCAATAGCTGTCGCACCAGGATCAACAAACAAAGT
Organism: Pseudoalteromonas thalassia; assembly: GCF_049257215.1. Classification (NCBI taxonomy): domain Bacteria; kingdom Pseudomonadati; phylum Pseudomonadota; class Gammaproteobacteria; order Alteromonadales; family Pseudoalteromonadaceae; genus Pseudoalteromonas; species Pseudoalteromonas thalassia. The sequence continues at coordinate 77,908 of NZ_JBMMUE010000010.1, read as the reverse complement.
GCCTTGTTCATGGGCAAACTCTGCATCACCCACTAAAGTTATAACGGGTGGCGTAATATCTTCTGGCTCAGGGTCTTCAATATACTGCTCTAAGTAACCATCAAAAAATAGCTTCGATGGTGTGTAAGAAAACTCAAGAAATGTATGTAGTTTTTTTCTCGGTAAAATAACACCTTCTAGCAAAATATAAGGTAAACCACTTTCGGTAATCCCATCTTGGTTTATGACATTATGACTACTTTGAGAGATAACTAACCTTAAGGGTTCAATATATTGATTATTACTTTCATTTTTAATTTTAACGACAACACCTAATATTTTCTCGCTCTTATTGTAGGTGCGCTTACCTTGGCCAATTTTAATATTGCCATTGATTGCCTCCCAAGCAGCATGTGATGCTGGCAAGTAGCCAACCAACAACATCCCTAACACGAAAGCTGTTTTTGAAAATAATTTCATAATTCAGTTCCTTGATATTCGCGAGCAGCATTTTGAATATGTATTAACTTCCCTACCCAACTGATTTTAATAAAAATTAATGTATGTAAACTCTGCTTCATTATTATTCTCCATAATTACTTATTCCTCTAAATCTCTCGCTTACATTTAATATAGCGTTGCCGGGTTGAGGCTTATCTAAATACAAAACAAAAATGAAAGCGCTTACATTTAAGCATTTTAATTTGTAGCTTAGTTTTTAACCTGTTGCAATGACTACATCAATTAAATGCTTATTTAAATCATGAAAAAACAAAACATTTACATATTAAACTTTTAAAACAACACCTTATAAAATTTAAGTGAAAAGCAAAAAACATAGCATCAAAAAAAACAAAACTAATTACATTTTCGGTATCAAAATAATAAAAACGGTAAAAAGTTTTACAAAAAACAAAGCTATCGAATTCACTAAAAGGATTTATAATGATTAAATAAAAATTAATTTATATGAAAGCTAAGAAAGTGAAGACTAAAAATACCCCCTTGATTGAAATCGAGCAAAATTTTAAATACATTCTAACTTGCGCTATATCTATAGTTGCTAGTATTTTTAGCTACTCATCAGCTGCATTCTTAGTATTAATGGTTCTTTGGCCTTATGAATCATTTAAAGATCTGACACCTAGAGTAATTGTTTTCTTTTCTGGAACATGTGCATGTATAACACTTGGTGTACTTTTATCTATTGGTAAAACCTGGGTCATAAAAATTTTTAAAGGGCTGGTTATTACAGCGATTTCAATATCACTTTTTACTTTTTTTATAATTTTATTAACGGACCTTTACGTCCAATCTGTTAATGCTTTAAAGTTATCTAGCTTTTTTATTTTGTTTAACTTATTACTAGCGGTGTTATTCTTTAGCAAACAACTTAAAACTAGCTCCCTCGTTATTAAAAGGTATAAGAGACGTCACAAAAATAAATTACAGTATATTAAAGAGCAATTGTAAGAATAACTGTAACGAAAAACGTTTTTCCATTCATAGGCTCTTGAATCTTAGGAGGGGCTTCTCTTTCACATCCGTTACGCTTTATGCAAAAAATATTGAACCACAGAGCACTCCGAGGCGCTTCGCGCTACACCGAGATTGCAATAATCACAAAGAGGACAAAAGATGCTCTGCTTTAGAGGGAAACATAATTCATTACGACGCGCGAAATAAATTTCACGTCATTGGTATCGGGGTTGACCTTGGCGATGTTCAGGCAAAATCTAGCATAGAACTTATGACTTAAACCTACAAGCTCCTTTACCCTTTCCCCTTGTAACTTGCTAACTTGTTGGGTTTCAGCATTAAAAATGCCTCCTACAACTCGGCATTTTTGCGTGAATACATTTTATGTAAGTTCAGCAGTTTATCTTTAAGGCGCTGTGAATAGGTGACGAAATTTGTCAGTGTACCGGCATCTTTTCTGTTGGTATCAGCAAGTAGCATTAATAACTTACGCTGCGCCTGATTCAGATGCAGTTGCAATAACCTAGCTGCTTTATCTATTTCGTCATTTTTAGGTTGTTCTAAATTCTCGCTGGTATGGGTGAACAAGGTCAGCGTATCACTCGAAAGTTCACGGATCATAATCAAAATATCGCTTTCTAATTCAATAAATTGTTCATTCATAATCCGCTTGCTTTCAAACAGATCAATGATGGAATCATGAATTTGGAACAAATAATCAAAACGGTTAATTTGCAGCATTAACTCTCGCGACTGCTCTTCGTCATTGATTTTACTAACAATAGTAGTGAAATAAGTGATGTATTCCTTCTCAACAAAACTGACATATTCCAAGCGTTTTTGTGCAGTATCTTGAATACCCTTGTAGTTGGTCTCTAAGCTCAGCGTGACCTGATTGTAGTTTTCTTTTAAGAAGTTAAGCAGTTGTTGGTTACCTGATTCTAACTTATCGACGACATGCTGAAACTCTTCATCTTCTTGGTAGGTGGGCAATTCAAGGCGTTCAAAGTCCATTTTTCCTTCACCAAGCAGAAAATCAACAAAGCGCGTAAAAGGGTTAACAAAAACAATAAAAACTAAACTCGCAACCACATTAAAAATAAAGTGGATGTTTGCCAGTGCGACAGCGGGATCAAGCGTAATTTCACTTAACTTATCACCAAACAATAAAATGAAAGGCAGAAACAAAAGCACCCCACCCACATTAAACAACAGGTGGCTCAACGCTGCTTTCTTTGCTGCGATATCCATACCAAACACCGAGATCATAGCAGTTGCTGTGGTACCAATATTGGCCCCCATAATAATGGGTACCGCGTTCTCAAGCCCCAAAATACCTTGCTGAGTAAAAACAATGGCAAGCCCAGTAGTCACCGAACTCGACTGCACCATAGCAGTAAATACACAGCCCACTAAAATCGCTAAAAGTGGGTTTTGCGGCTGAGTTAAAATCTCAATTAACGCAGGGTTGTTTTGTAATGGCGCAAGTGATGAAGAAATCAGGTTAAGGCTAAAAAAGACAAAACCGAAATAGAAAATCGCCTTACCAAAAATAGAAAAGCGATTGCGAGTCAGCGACAGAAAAAAGCCAATAATAATGATCACTGGAGCAAATACCGTCAGCTTAAAAGCCACCAGCTGAGCCGTTATGGTGGTGCCCACATTTGACCCAAAAATAATACCGACACTATTTTTAAACGTTAACACACCCGCATTAACCAGGCTTATGGTGATCACCGACGTCGCAGAACTCGATTGAATAAAGGCCGTCACCACAGCGCCAATTAGCACCCCAAAAATAGGAATGTTAGTCGCGCGACTTAACGATTTACGAAAGCGCTCCCCCGATATACTTTCAATTTCCCGAGAAAAGTTCTCAAGCCCAAAAATAAAAAGGATAATGGCGGTTAGCCCAGCCATGGCTATGTTCAGATTTTCCATTCGCTTATAAAGTGCTGATATTGTTAATCAAGATCGATACAAAAAGTATAGATTTGAGTACCTTATAGCGCAATGATCGAAAACAAAGTAACTGGTTTTAGGGGCGAGTTACGAGGAGCGAGATTCGAGGCTTAGGAGGCGTTTTAACGCCGAACAAAAAAGAGATATTAGATATCAGTCGTTAGAACTCAGATTAGATAGTGCCTGCGCATAGTTAAATTGAAATGCTCATCCGTAGGCGTGAAATTTATTTCGCGCGATAAACATAAGAGCTTACAGCCGTAAGCTATCAGTTTAAGAACACATGTTAGCTAGGTGCTAGGTGCTAGGTGACTCAATTCCAAGTGCACCAACTCTCAAATTTTAAGTGAATAAATTAGTAAAAGGAAAGGAATGACCTTTCCTTTGCACTTTAATTGTGCGATCCGTCGGCGAATATTTCAGTTTGTTCGAGCACCAGTTTAGTGGTCGCTTACGATTGTTCAGGTGGATGTATCTAGTGTCGAAGTAAACGTCTAAAACTAGTCTCGATCCCAAAGCCGAAACACGATGCTGGCATTAACCCCTCCAAAACCAAATCCATTTGATAGCGCATACTGAATATTTATATCCTTTTTAATCAACTTTACTAAATTCAGCCCCCGAGCTGACTCATCTGGATGGTTAAGATTCAAAGTTGGAGGTACAACTTGATCTCTGATTGCCAGCAAAGTAAATATAGCCTCTATTCCACCTGCGGCTCCAAGTAAGTGGCCTGTACTAGACTTTGTTGATGTAATTGCTACATCCGCCCCCTCACCAAATACAGCCCGAATTGCGGCCAGTTCCCCCTTGTCTCCAACTTGAGTTGAGGTAGCATGCGCATTGATATGTTGTATCTCACTTGGAGCTATCCCCGCTTGCATCAAAGCTTGTTGCATAGCTCGCTGTGCACCATTGCCGTCTTTTGGGCCAGCAGTTAAATGGTAAGCATCTGCGCTGGTTCCATATCCAACAATTTCAGCCAAAGGCTTAGCGCCTCTCGCCTTCGCATGCTCTAACGATTCAATGACCAATAAACCTGCCCCTTCGGCCATCACAAATCCATCCCGGTCTTGGTCAAACGGACGTGAGGCTTCTTTAGGATTATCGTTAAACCCTGTCGATAGAGCGCGAGCCGCAGCAAAACACCCAAGCGTAACCCGATCGATAGCGGCCTCTGTTCCCCCGCATATCGCAATATCCGCCTCACCGCTCCGAATAAGCCTAGCCGCATCACCGATAGCCTGAACCCCAGCCGCACATGCTGTTACTGGTGCACCCAGAGGCCCTTTGAATCCATGCTTGATTGATACCTGACCTGCCGCCATATTGGCAAGAAAAGAAGGGGCAGTAAAAGGCGATAGGCGACGGGGCCCTCGAGAATCTGTTGTACGGATCGCCTCGGCAATAGCTCCGAATCCTCCAACCCCTGAAGCAATAATCGTTGCTGTTCGTACTTGCTCCTTTACAGTTACTGGATGCCAGTTCGCTTGCGCTAGCGCCTCATCCGCTGCAACAAGTGCAAACTCAATGAAACGGTCCATCTTCTTACGTTCTTTAACCGAAATAAGACTGTCGGGGTCATAACCTGCTAGAGGGTCTTCTTCCAATGTAGGGACTAAACCACCCACGCTCGCTCCCGTTCCATCAGCGACATCTTTAGGTAGGTTTCGAATTCCTGATTGTCCCGCTAGCATTCGTTGCCAAACCACCTCGGTACCTACACCCAAAGGGCTTACGACCCCCACACCAGTGACAACCACTCTCACTTCATTAGTTTTACTCATGATTATATCTCTTGTTTCAAAAGTATATCGAAAGAACTAGCCCCAAAATGAGGGTCATTTCATGCCAAATGTTTTTCTGATGCCTTTTTCAACTGGGTTAGCAGGCATGAAGCGACGTAATTTTCTAAGAAGTGAAGCTTCTCCTTTTGGTGTATGACGCATTTTCCACGCTCCCAATGCAGCATGAACTACTGTATTTGCTACTCCATCAGGCGCCGGCGCTTTTTGCACATTGTTTTGAATGGCTTGAGAAACAACCCCGCGAGTTGAGTCATAGGCCGATATAAGCTCAGCGGCAACAGGAGCATTAATATCCAGATTGGTTTTTGTGAATGAAGGTTCGACCAGTGAAACTCGAATTCCGAATTCACGAACCTCTTGATCTAGGGTCTCAGAAAGGCCTTCAACCGCATGTTTAGAGGCAGAATATAAACCCATATAAGGTGCTGGTAGAAACCCCAGCACAGAGCTAATATTAACAATACGCCCCGAACGCTGCTCACGCATATACGGTAATACCGCTTGTATAGTGCGTAACACCCCCCAAACATTAGTATCAAAAAGAGCTTGACCTTCGGCAACAGAAGACTCCTCTGTAGCGCCAATCAAGCTCGCACCTGCGCTGTTTACAAGAACATCAATCCTTTGGGTTTTAGCAATGATGGATTGGACTCCACGTTGAATAGATTCTTCGTTGCGGATATCCATTTCGACCAGTTTAACACCAGATATCGGCGCAGACTTTTCTATGTTACGTACCGTGCCAAAGACATCACACCCTCTTTTGACAAACATCTCAGCGGTTGCACGACCAATTCCAGATGATACACCCGTTACTACAACAACATTTTTTAATTTAGACATAAAATTTTCTCTTAAAATATGAGCATTAAAAAATTCAGAATCAGCTAACGTGGTTAGGTCTGATTTTGAACCATATCGAATACATGGCTGGAAGGAATACCAGTGTTAAAACGGTTCCAGCAAAAGTTCCGCCAATCAACGTGTAAGCCAGTGTTCCCCAGAACACAGAATGTGTGAGGGGAATAAAAGCAAGAATTGCGGCCAGAGCCGTAAGTATTACTGGGCGAGCACGCTGCACTGTGGCCTCAACAACCGCATGGAATGGGTCCAAACCGGATAATTCATTGTGGTGAATTTGTCCAATTAGGATCAATGTGTTACGCATTAAAATTCCGGACAAAGCAATCAATCCGACCAACGCATTAATACCGAATGGTTGCTGGAACAAAAGCAAAGTTGGCACCACGCCAATTAGTCCCAAAGGACTCGTTAGAAATACCATCACCATGCCAGCAAATGAGCGCACTTGGAGGATGAGGATCAATAGAGTTAGCGCTATCATGATCGGGAAAAGTGGCAGCATGGCTACGCTGGCCTTACCGGACTCCTCAATAGAGCCCGCTTCCACAATATGATAGCCACTAGGCAATTTTTGTATGATGGGTTGTAATTGCTGAGTAATTACATGCGATACATCCGGCGGTTGTAAGCCTTCGGTAATATCACCACGTACAGTAATAGTTGGCACCCGATCTCTACGGCGCATGATTGGCTCTTCCTGTCGAATCTCAACGTTACCGACTTGAGATAAAGGAATACGTTCACCGTGAGCTCCTGCCAGAGTGAAGTTTTCTATTTTAGATGGATCAAGCCGTGTTTCACCCGATGAGCGAGCGACTACCTGAACGGTACGAATATCTTCCCGCACACTGGTTACTGGTATACCGTTTAGCAAGAACTGTAACTGCTGAGCGACACTATTGGAGTTCAAGCCTAAAGCCTGAAGCCTATCCTGCTGCAATGAGAAATGTACGGTAGGTACACGAGTTCCCCAATCTGCGTTTACAGTGCGCATCATGGGACTTGCTTCCATAACCTGTTGTACTTCATTCGCAATGTTGCGCAATGCACCTGGATCAGGACCTGTCACCCGATACGCCACTGGAAATGGCGAATAGGGGCCGAATACCAGTTGAGTCACACGCACTCGCGCTTCCGGCGCTAAACCATCAGCGATAGCTCGACGCAGGCGATGTTTCAACACCTCTCGTTCTTCTTGGTTGTCAGTACGAATGACGATTTTGGCAAAAGAAGGATCAGGAAGCTCAGGCCCTACAGATAAGAAGAATCTTGGAGCCCCTTGACCGATATAAGCGGTGACAATCTTGGCCTCTTTTTGTTGCGCTAACCAATGCTCAACTTTGGCCGAAGCTGCGCTAGTTTGTGTGATAGCAGTACCGTAAGGCATCTGCACTTCAACCAACACTTCTGGTCGGTCAGAAATAGGGAAAAATTGTTTCTTAACAGCCGACATACCGAGTACAGCGATAACGAACAGGCTTACGACTGATACCGCTACCCACCATTTTTTGGCAATGACCCGTCCCAAAAACTGGCGGAATTGGTTGTAACGAGCCGTATTATAAATTGCACCATGCCCACCTTCGACTTTCTTAAAGTCAGGTAATAACTTGACTCCTAAGTATGGTGTAAATACCACCGCAACTACCCAGGATGCGATAAGTGCAATCCCGACAATCCAGAACATATTGCTGGTATATTCACCGGCAGAGGAACGTGCAAAGCCATTGGGCATAAATCCTACAGCAGTCACCAGTGTTCCTGAAAGCATGGGAGCTGCGGTCAGACTCCAGGCATAGGAAGAGGCGGCAATACGGCTATAACCTTCCTCCATTTTCACCACCATCATTTCGATAGCAATAATGGCGTCATCCACTAATAACCCCAACGCCAGAATCAAAGAGCCCAGAGTGATACGGTCAAAGTTCTTCCCCGTCGCCAGCATGACAACAAAAACAATGGCAAGCGTTAAAGGCACGGCCGCAGCAACAATTACACCTGGCCGCCATCCCATACTAACAAAGCTTACTAGCATCACAACGGCCAATGCTGCGAAGAATTTGATCATAAACTCATCGACTGAAGCGTGAATGTTCACTGCCTGATCTGTTACCTTGAATAGACTCATACCCAAAGGCATTTCGGCATTAATCTCACCAACTTCCTCGGCAAGCGATTTGCCAAGGTCAAGACCATTCCAACCATCACGCATAACGATATCCAATAACAGCACTGGCTCGCCGTCATTTCGTACGATGAATGTGGCCGGATCTTCATAACCGCGATTTACCGTAGCAATATCTGACAACTTTAACGTCTGCCCTTTAACTACAATAGGGGTATCGCGTATTTTTTTTAAGTTGTCGAAAGCACCATCCAAACGAATAAAAACTTCTGGTCCTTTAGTTTCAACTGAACCCGCGGTCGTCAGCACGTTTTGATTGTTGAGAGCAGCAAAAACTTCCGGTGGGCTTACCCCTAATGTTGCCAAGCGTTCATGGGAAAACTCCACATAAATACGCTCTGGCTGTTCACCGATAATATTGACCTTTTTAACACCAGGGACATGAAGCAAACGTTGACGTAGTGATTCTGCATCACGAACCAGTAATCGTTGAGACTCACCCTTGGCTTTGAGTGCATAAAGCGCAAAAGTGACATCGGAATACTCGTCATTAATGAATGGTCCCATGACACCGGCAGGAAGATTACGAATTTCGTCTCCGATTTTTTTGCGGGCCTGATAAAACTGCTGCTGTACTTCAGATGGAGGCGTTTTATCCAACAAGGTCAACGTGGTAAAGGCAAGTCCTGGACGAGTGAAGGTTTCGGTACGGTCATACCAACGTAGCTCCTGCATCCGTTTTTCGATCTTCTCGGCAACCTGATCCTGCATTTCCTGGGCGGTAGCACCGGGCCAAGCGGTGACAATTGTCATCACCTTGATAGTAAAAGAAGGATCCTCAGCACGCCCTAACTTAAAGAATGAGATAACTCCAGCAATAGAGATTAACAGTATGAGGAATAGAGTGACGGCGCGTTCACGTACTGCGAGCGCCGAGAGATTGAAACGACTCTCGCTCATGGACGTGCTCCCCCTGCAACTGACCCGGAAGAAGAAACTGCAACACGCACCCGTTCACCATCGTGTAACAGATGAGCTCCGAGAGCGACGACTTGATCACCTTGTTTGATTTGACCACTAACAAGCGCAGAATCATCGCCAAGGTCTAAAACCGTGACGGGATGCCAAGATACTTTAGAAGGCTCTCCATCGACACTCCAAACTCCTGTTCCTTTACCAGCATCAAACAAAGCACCAATGGGTACTTGCAACCCTGTTTTTGAAACGGAGCGTTCATTGGTTACGTTAATGGTAACGGTAGAGCCTAAAGGAGCGTCTTGCAGTGCTCCGGTAAGTACATATCTTGCTTCAAAAGTACGTGTGGCGGGGTCTGCGGCATCTGAAAGCTGTCTGAGCTTTGCAACCGACGACATATCAGGTCGGCCAAAAAGCTGTGCTTGTCCCGTGGAACCCAATGAAGGGCGCAAGGTTTCAGGTAACTGGATCACTGCTTCCCGAGCTCCTGCATGCGCAACTCGGACCACTATCTGACCGGCACTCACAACTTGCCCAGGCTCAGCAAGAGTTTCAATTACGGTTCCATCAGCATCAGCGACAAGATCCGTATACTGGGTAGCATTGATTGCAACTTCAGCTTGTGCTTGTGCTGCACGCAGCTGAGCTTCCGCCGTATCCGCAGCGGCTTTTACTTGATCGTAAGCCGAAGCAGATATAGCGCCAGTGCCGCGTAAATCCCGATAGCGGGCTTCATCTTCCACCGCCTGTTTCGCCGCAGCTTTGGCCGCCACAACGGCCTCTTGTTGGGCATGAGCAGCGAGCTTCAGGTCTATAGGGTCAAGTCGCATCAGTACTTGTCCGCGCTTCACCACTTGTCCGGTATCCACAAGGCGTTTTAGCACCTTACCTGATACACGAAAACCAAGGTCGCTTTCTATTCGAGCCGCTATGACGCCAGTGAAAGAACGTGATTCAGCACTGGACGTACTAATCGTAACGGTCCGCACCAGAGGCGCTTCAGTACGGGGATCGGACTGCTTTTCTTCACCGCAAGCCGTTAAGACCAGCGGTAAAACAGTGATAATTGCAATTGTAAGTATGTTGTAACGAGACATACATAAGGCTCCATGAAGGACTGTTCAGGAGTGCAATTATTATACTGGTGACCAAATTAGTCAATAGTCACTTTTTATTTTAAGGTGCGAGGCTGCGAAGAACCAAGCTGGAAAGCTGAACTGGAGCCTCATCAATGAAATCAAAGTTGTGTTGCAACATAAGAGGATTCAAATAAGGTCTCATAACCAGATAGATAGCTGTCGTCATTTCATCTAACGGTGTTTTTCGCTCAAAATCTCCTGATTGACGCCCTTCTTGAAGAATCCCTTGAAGTAGCAATTTAATGTTTTGCTCATAGTGAATAGTTGCCAGCCAACGTTCAGCGGCGGCTGAAGCAGCAATTTCATAGAGCTTTTGGTCTTGGGAAAATAGCCGAAAGCTTGCCTGAACAATTTCTTTAAACATCCGACGCAGCTTCTCTGGCGGCTGGTCAACATCTTCTATCGCTTTTCGAACGTCGGCCTCAATCCCACCTAAGCAGTTTGTACAGATACTTTCGCCAATGGCTTGTTTAGAAGAAAAGAATTTGTATATATATGCCTTTGAAAAACCAATTGATTTTGCCAAATCTGAGACAGTGGTTTTTCCATAACCGTAGCGGCTGAAATGTTCTGTAGCTGCCATAACAATCTGATCACGCACATCATGATCAACAGGACCTCGATTCAATGTAGGACTGTTGTGCTCTTCACCCATAACCTTCTCTCTAACTTCTATATATTCGTGTCTGAATTCTAACGTGTAACGGCTAGATTGACAACGAGTGACCAAATGGTAATATGGTCACTCGTTGTCAATTATTGGTAATAATATGCTTATAAAACACTCATTCCTTATGCTTTCTTTAAGCAGTTTGTTAGCTGGTTGTGCTGTTGGGCCTGACTACATCCCTCCGAAACTGTCTACCCCCAATCACTTTTATGGACAGGTCTCTGTTGGCAAACAAGAAACAACGACCGATGCTCATCTACAAGTATGGTGGGAAAAATTTGGTGACAAGCAACTGACTCATTACATCGCCATTGCCCTTGATCAGAACCTTGATTTGGCTCAGGCAACGGCAAGACTGGCTCAAGCCAGAGCAGGGTTGGGTGCTGCGAATGCAGCCCTGCTTCCTTCCGGAGGAATCTCGGGTCAGACAGCTCGCGCCTATCAATCAGTCGAAACTCCTTTGGGACAAGTATTGAACTCATCCCCAAGCTTTGATCGTTATGGCAGCAGTTACGAAACCAACCTGAATGCTAGTTGGGAGCTAGATTTGTTTGGAGGCCTCCGCCGAGACCAAGAGGCGGCTCAAGCTGAGTACCAAGCAACTTCAGCAGGAATTGCGGCAACGCAATTGGCCGTAGCTGCACAAACCGCAAGCATCTACGTCAACATTCGTGCCATACAAGCTCGACTCGACATTGCTCGAAAACAAGTAGAAACCCATCAGCAGATGCTCGATTTGACTAATCTCATTTACAGCAAAGGGTTAGTACCAGAGCGCCAAGTTCATCAAACACAAGCGATGCTCGCTCAATATCAAGCGACTATTCCGATTATGGAGGCAAACCTAGAGACAACAATGAACGCACTAGACGTGATACTGGGGACACCTCCCGGATCACATCGCGCAGAACTTGCTACAAGCGCCCCGCTTCCTTTAATCCCAAAGACTATCAACATGGGGACACCAGGTGACTTGCTCACGCGCCGCCCTGACCTTATCATTGCTGAGCGGCATCTGGCAGCGTCAAATGCAAAGATTGGTGCCGCGATTGCCGAGTATTATCCAAAATTTTCACTGAGTGGGCTGCTGGGTAGTGCGACTTCTATAACTGAAGGAAATTTATTTAGAAACGGCGCTAACCAAGCTGCTGGCATCTTGGGTTTACGTTGGCGCTTGTTTGATTTTGGTCGAATCGATGCTCAAATTGCGCAGGCCAAAGGCCGTGAAACAGAAATGCTTGCTGCCTATAGACTGGCGGTTCTGAAAGCCACTGAAGATGTGGAAAGTGCGTTCATAACATTGGCAAAAAAGGAGCAACAAACTGAGATAGTATCGCAGGGAGTTGATGCGCTTCAACATGCACGTAACGCCTCATTTTCTGCGTACCAGAGGGGAATAAGCAGCAAGTTAGAGGTACTTCAAGCTGATGAACGTTTACTGCGAGCATCGGATGAGGAAACGCTTGCAAGAGCCGAGACTATAATGTCAGCAATAGGTGCGTTTAAAGCACTTGGCGGTGGCTGGCAAGCTGATGATGAAAACCTGTAATGTCAACATCTTCACTTGGGTTAAATTCGAATCAAACGTTATCAATAACAGGAAGGAGCAATACATCCTAGAAGGCCTTTTCATCCCATTAGTGCTCAAGTTGAAGCAATAAGAATCAATACCTAGTATTATTACAAATACTTGGACAACGACTAAGCTTGGTGGGTCGCTCAACGAAATTCGCAAACTTATTGAATCTAGAAGTGCAAACCAATCAAGCACTTTATTATCTAGTATAGGGCCATACAGAAGGAAAAATCGTCGTTAAAATCGCAGACTAGGAGTTTGTCTGCGATGTATTTGAATTTTCAAAACGTATAGATACACGTTTTTGAATCACAGATTAAATGTATTTTGTGCATTGCCACTGACACCCAAAACACGACTTAATATTGCCCACAACCATTTGCTCAAACGTGAGTGATGAAAGGTAGCCTATCGACTTTTAGATATATAAAAAGTATGCAAAGGCAATTAATAATCGCAAAAAAAGTCAGAAAAAGCTTTAGTAAGTAGTTGATTGACACTTTACTAAGGCATTATGTTTATCGGTAAACACCGACAAGTTTATAACTGAGTTATCTTAATTTGGAAATGAGATCAGCCAGCTTATTTACTTGCTGACCCGATTCATCAAAGTTACCTCGGGTAAGCCATGCTTTATATGCATATTTCAATACCGCATACTCACTGTCGAGAAGCGAGTACCAAGCTGTATCTCTGTTTCGTCCTTGGGTTACTTGCAACTGTCGGAAAATGCCCTCAAATGTAAATCCAAAACGTTCCGCAGCGGTTCGAGAAGGCTCGTTTAATGAGTCACACTTCCACTCCAATCGTCGATACCCAAGCTCTCCAAAAATGTAATCTTGTAAAAGGGACATGGCTTCTGTTGAAAGTGGTGTCCGCTGCATTCTTGGAGAGTAAACAACATGACCGATCTCTATTACTCCGTTCGCTTGATCAATACGCATTAAAGAGAGAGTACCCACTGCCCTGTTTGTCGATTTATCGATGACTGTATAATGAAACGGATCACTGAGTCCTTCCATACTTACTAGGAATTCGCGGTATACATCGTACGAACTAAATGGACCGTAAGGCAGATACGTCCAATTTCGATCATCAGAATTATCTTGAAATGCATCAAAGAGCTCTTCAGCATGTCGTGAAGCATCAAGACGTTCTAAACGACAAAACTGTCCTGTAAATGTCGTTTTCTCTGGCTGTTTTGCTTCTGTCCACCCTGTTAAATCTCTACCTATGGGCTGCTGAAATTCATTTAATCTTACTGCCACTTCACTTTCCTATTTTGTGTTTCTAGGTGAACCCAAAATAAAAGAACCATGGTATGATAAAAAGAGCCACATATAATATATTTTATGGTACCACGAGGATGATTGACATTACTGGCGTTCTTGAACCTTATGCAAAGACACCAACTGGCGAGAAAATCTCTTTACATAAACAATTAGTAGAACGATTACAGAGAGCTATTTTGTCAGGGCGTTTACCTTCAGGAGTTGTGCTCTCTTCTTCCCGAACTCTCGCGTCTGAACTTGGCATCTCACGCAATACTGTCGTATTGGCCTACGAACACTTAGCGGCAGAAGGGTATGTTATTGCGGATCAACAAGGCACAAGAGTTGCCAAATTGAACCTTCAAAGTGAGGTTTTAAATTCTGATATAGAAACGAAAGAAAAACCATTTACCTTAGCCAATCGGTGGGAAACATTTTCAGATGTTAGTTCTCAATCACTGCCAACAGCCGCACTTTTAGCTCCAGGATTACCCTCCCTGACGGACTTTCCATTGGCATTATGGCGGCGTTCACTCGAGCGTGCTGTAAAACAGCTTTATCGTCATTCGTTAGCAAGTAAAGATCCTCTTGGTGAACAGTCGCTAAGAAAAGCGATTGCAGTACACCTGCAAATTTCGCGGGGAGTTCAATGCGATGCTGAGCAAGTTGTTATTACTGAGGGAGCGCAGCAAGCCCTTGAACTCTGTGTGAAGTTAATGACTAATCCTGACGATACAATATGGATAGAAGACCCCTGTTATAACGGAGCTAAGTCTGTATTAGATATCGAAACGTTTAAAATAATCCCTATTCCTGTAGATAAAGAGGGGATTTCCGTTCCTCATGATCTGTGGTTAACCAATGTTCCCAAGTTGGTTTTTACCTCTCCAGCTCATCAATATCCGACAGGATCCGTACTCTCAGTGTCGCGCAGGCTTGAACTTCTTGACCAGGCCAGAAAAGCAGGCTCTTGGATCATAGAAGATGACTACGACGGTGATTTTCGCCACTTAGGCTCACCTATTGCCAGCATGCAAGGGTTAATAAACAATTCTCCTGTGATTTATATTGGTTCATTTAGTAAAACGATGTATCCCACATTAAGAATCGGCTTTATGGTTCTTCCAAAACAAATAATGAACCAAGCAGCTCCTGTCCTATCAAAATTGCTAAGGAGTAGCAATCAGATCCAACAAACTGCACTTGCTGATTTTATGACAAGTGGCGAGTTTGGACGTCATCTTGGACGAATGAGGCGTATTTATAGAGAGAGACAGAAAGTATTGAAAACAGCACTGGTTCAACACTTTAAACAGAATTGGATACTTGGCGGCAGTGCAGGAATGCATTTGACTTTAAAGTTGCCAGTAAGTATCGATGATAAATATATTGCAAGGAAAGCACAGGAACTAGGCATTAACGTGCATGCTCTTTCTACATTTTATAGTAAAGCTCAGTCCAACCATAGTGGATTAGTCATTGGCTATGGAAATACTCACAAGGATAAAATACCTGAGGCGGTAGATATTCTTTCCAAATTAATAAAATTTAAGGAGTATAAATTTTAATACCCTAAAAATACCGATAAACAGCCCCAAACAAAGACCAAATCAACACAAGTACAAGTAAACTGATATCGAGAGAACTCTATTCATTTAATTGAGCCACTTAAAAACATAGAATTGGCCACTTTCTCTAATTGCTTAATAGAAGAACGGTAATTAAGCGCTTACCTATTACATTAGTAATTGCATCGTGAAACACTCTGAATTGAGTGCAACTGAAATGAATGCTCAACTCATTTTGAGGTAAAGGCAGCGCAAGAAAACTGCCTACGTTAAATCAATAATCGTTTTCTCTCGATACCTAAATGGCGTCTTCAATCTCTATTCCCAAATATCTGATGGTGGTATCAGTTTTTGTATGACCAACTAGTAACTGAACGGTCCGTATATTTTTGGTTCGAGCATTTACCAAAGTAGCTTTAGTGATATATGTCATCCGCCAACTTTTTCAGCTCAGTATTTAAAAGAACCTCCCCATCTTTGGGTGATTCTAATGTCACATTGTGATTATTTAGTGGCTGCGGTAAATTTTCAGAAATAACCTTCATAACACGTCCCTGTTTCAGTTACATGGTTTTGTATCGGCCTATTTTTATAATTCTTTAAAGCTTAAATGCTGCTAGTTTGATGTTAACTCATCACTGGACAAAAGTGAGTTAGATTAATTTGTAAGACTCACCTTTTAGAAAATTCATTTCTAAATCATAAAAACTGTAGAGTAGCGATGATTACGCAACAATACACTCATGATCTTGTGCTCATGATTTACTCATCCAACCGCTCAAAAAACGCATGGGTTCTTTCACCATAAGGCCCTAGTTCAATAGGTACCTCAGTAAAGCTATCTATCTCATTCGCAACAATAACCTTCACTTCAACATTAGGAACTTTTTCACGAATATTATCAGTAATTTCTTCTATTTTTGCCTTGTACTCATCTATATCAGCCTGCTCTTGGCAGTATTGCTCACAGATAAGAAAGGCTATATCAGGGGACAACCTTTGGATTTCATCAATAAACGCAGCGACTTCGTGAGGGTTATCTACAAAGCTAGCTGCACTTAGTTTAACTTCTGCCGCAACAAATTTACCATCAATGACAGCAAGTAAATCAAGCTCATTATTCTCATTGCCTTCGCGATTTTTAAAGAGGTTAATTTCGGGTAAATAAAATGCCTGTGCACGACGGAAAACATCCATTAAATGATCGATTGCCCAAAGTACGGTCAATCCATTTTGCTCAATAAGTGCGGAGGTTATAAACGGAGCAACTTTGTATTTCCACTCCATATCAATTGGCGTTTTATGCAGCTTATTACAAATTGAGCAATTGTTATCCAGTTTGATTGTGTCTAGAGTCAATCCATTTTCATTACCGCAGTATGAACAACGCCATCTGTATTCCTGAATTAATATGTTTTGATGAACTAAGTATTCGATGGTGTCTTTAAGGTTATTTTTTAAATACTGTTTTGTTTTACCAACGTTTCCAAGTCTCATTTGATCAGTAATGTGTGCGAGGCTTACAGGAGTATTTTGATCAATTATCGATGTAAGCTTATTAAGAGAAAATGACTCTTTTTCATTACCTATCGACTTTCTAACTATTTTTCGCCAGTAAGAATTAGCTAAGATGCCCGCATGAGACAGGTCGCCGTTAAACAATGAGATAACACCACGATGTTTTTGACCTTTATCGGACAATTCTAAGTCATAGTATTTGTCAGTGACCAATTGTATACGCATATCATGTTCAAACCTTATCCTATGGGTATACTCTAGAACGAGACACTGCAATACTTCTTCTTCATTAGGTATTGACAAAGAAATAGTTAACTCATGTTTTGGTATTCCATTAAAAATTTGTCGTGGAGCATCAGGGATTGCGGTAATGAAACCATGTCTAGATACTTTCGCACGATTTTTAGTGAATGCTAATGTCGCCTCAAGTCGTCTCGGTAGCTTCCAATCATTGAAACCATCTACCACTTCATAATTTTCTTTTGGTTTCTCTATCTGTAGGTTAGAGACACACTGCCCTGTTTTAAAATCATATAGATCAGGCGTTAGATATTTAAAGTGCTCGACTTCATTTACTACAAACTTATTATTGCGCTCATAGACTTTTAGAGAGCTTGTTATTCCTGACTCAATACTATAATGATCACTGAATGCTCGCTCACTCGGTAATGCAGGACTGTCGAACTTGTCTGGCACTGTAACATGACTATGAGTATAGTTTTGCAGTTGTTGGGCTAGTTGTTGGCAGTCCTCTTTGGCAATAGATAAGCTTCGTAAGCTTAAAGAATTAGGGCCTTTACCTTGCCCTTTGAAATTATGAGCATTAATAAACGTACCTAATGCTATTAAAAAGTTATTGTCATCAAGATGAGATTTTGAAATACAGAGAGCGCTGAAATCATGTTGTTCGTTATTTTTAGACAACAACCTGCTGTTCCAAAAATTCAGCCGATCTGCTGCGGTATCGCCAACAAATAAATTAAAACTATTTGACCAGTCATAATCATTTGGGTGGTTAATCATTGATGCATGAATGCTCGAAAGCATTGAGAAAGTTTTGACCTGTTTTTGGGATAATCTGCCCAAAAGTTCAGCTAAGCTATGACAACGCTCATCACCAACATTGTTATATATGGGCAGATCTTGTGCACAATAACAAACAGTGCCGAAAATATTCTGCCGCCCTAGATTAGAACCACCACCACCCTGAGATATACCAAAGTTATCTGGTAAGAATCGATATTCATCATTTTCATAGTGTTGCGTTATGTACATATTTGGCTGAGTTTCATTTGACCAACCTTGGTACTTCGCATAAGGACTGCTAATTGTAGAAATTGCTCTAATAGGAACAAAGCCATAAGGCCAACTAGGAATGAATTGATTCCACCTCTCAACTTCACCATGAACTTCATGCTTTATCATTTCAATAGGTAGAGATTTCTCATTGATTATATTGATTTGTTCTGGTGTTAGATCTACATAGGAATAAACAAAATCCGGATCATATTGTTCTAGCCAGTCTAAATATCTATCAGGTATGAAAGCGTCATTACTGAAAGGGATTAATAAAGATTTAATACCACCCCAACGAGAGTATGCTTCGTCAAAAATACCATCTAAAATCCACTGAGTGTTGTCATCAGCTAAAGGAACAATAAATGCAACTTTAACTGGACGATTTGAGTATCTTACATTGACGCTTTTTTTATTTTCCATTTAGCAAAACTTATCAAAACCATAGTCCTGTTAGCACTCTGCAATAGTATTGAAGTTAGGTCAAATTGTTCGTCATAAAAAGAAGTTATAACGCTTGCTAACACGTTTTGGGGCAAAAACGAGTAAACAAAAAGGCGAACCTTTCGGTTCGCCTTTTTAGTGTTCTACTAGCTAGATTGTCACAATCTTAATTACCTGTCACAGACTTCATTAAAACTGTCACAATCTTCATTACCAGTTATCAAATCATGATCACGGCAGAACTAGTCGGAAACTCAGCCCCTGTATTTTTCAATAACTTACGAGAAACCTTGTTACAAACCTAGTTGGAAACTTTGCCATATTTTTCAATGAAAAAAACAAGGCGTTGTGCAATAGTATTTGGAAACCTCTTGAAAGCCTTTATTTAAAAGGCTTTCAAGGCCATGGGCTTAAACACCTGTTTTAGAGTCACATGCTGTGACTTGTTCACGTTCCCTATCCCATTTTTCTTCTATGAACATAGAATTAAATGCAACTCCAATTACGATCACTCCAATAATAGCAGTAACTTTACTTGTATGCTCACCAAAAGCAGAATCTATTTCCGACCTTAAATTGCTGCAAAATAGCTTTACAGAATAATAGAAAATTGTTGCCAATGCCGCCATACCTAGCGCTATAGTTAAGGAAGCTCCAAGGGGACCTATTCTGTTTGCATCAATGCTAGCTGGTACAGCAATACCGATCATAACTCCCGCCAATATTGCCGATATAGCAAATCCAGTATGCGACAATGTCCTAATAACTACAGCGAAAAAAGAAGTTAATCGTTCCCATCGATAAAACAACAAACTAAAACCAAAGACAAAAAGTAATATGTATAAACATAGTTTTAGCCCTGTTAATTGCATAAATTCATCTATAGCGTTAAGAAACACACCGTTCCATTGTTTATCGGCCAATAAAGTAAATAGACCTAGAAAAAACGTTAGATACATCGGGGCAAATGCTAGCTTTAAGAACTCACCAATAGCCTGACCAGAAGATAAGTTAGTTATGTATTCCAAGCTAAATGACTCTTTTACATCGCCATATAACTCACACAACTTTTTTCCAACCGACTTATTTACAGACTGTTCGGCTTTACCATCTTTGCCATGTTGATCTATCATATGTTGAAGCTCCAATTTATATGATTATTAAAAATAAAAAACTCTATAGCTCAGCTTGGCCCCTATAATTGAACCTGCTACTAACAGTGGATATTTCACTTTATCAACAACTGAATTGATTGCTGATATTGGCCCAGTCACAGGTTCTTCACTATGAGTTAAAAAGGTTATTAGTGAGAACTCAAAATTAATACAGACACCCAGAAAAACGAGTGTTACAGCGATAAATCCCGGTAAGATAAAGTCACTTTTCCCGAAGGTACAGACAAGTAGGGATAACAGCCCAGAATAAAGCCAACCACCTAACAACACACCAAAAATAAGAAAACCAATCAATTCTAAAAACACCATGCTCTTACTCCATAATTTATGCAGCCAGAATTGATTCTTTAAAATTAATTGAGGGTGATGTATCAGAAATGCATGGGATAGCTATAGACCATGCATACTTGATATCAGCATGTTTTTCATATTGATAAATAGCCAAACGTGGTAAGTTGCGCTTGTCATATACTTGGCCGAACCTAAAAGACACGCTATTTTGTGAAGCTAAAATTAAGTGTATTTTGTCAACTCCACGCTCTTGCAATGATTTACAAAACTCTAAAAAGTCTCCAGCAAGCCTGTTTTGCTTAGCTCTAGACCAATGATTATTTCTATTTCTTTTGGGCAGAGTTAAATAATGAATTGATTTTCCGTCAAATTCGGACTCTATAGCAACCTTGTCCACTAAATATGAAAATGAAATAGCGATAACGGCCTCAGGTGTAGCTATATCGTTACTCGTAATACCAAACGTCTCAAAGTCATCTTCTTCATCCACTTCTTTCCAACTAGATTCGTCACGATCCCAGTCATATATCGATATATTTGTCTCGTCGTCTAGCATATATCCAGTATAAAAAGCAAAGGGGACAGGCATAATGCCGCCATAGGCAATCGATATATCGCTTGAATTCAAGCGTTCCTTACGTACTTGAATATCGTTATTTAAGTGTTGAAGTTTTAACAGAGCCAAATCAGGGCGAGTAATAACGTTATTGGTAATCCTTTCACGAACATCGTTTATTACCGATTCCGTATTTATATTTGAATGGGAAGCTATATAATCTTCCAGTGGCGTGTCAGTGGTATCAAGAAGCCCTCTTTGCTCAATAACAATTATCTTCTTCCTAGCCCTTAACTTAGATTCATCGATATAGCATTTAAACTCCCAGAGCAATCCTCCAATAAATGCAGCACAACCTAATAGAAACCCTATTAGCGCGATGAAAGCACCTACATGTGAAGAGTGATAGTTAACTTTAAAAAAATGCTCGCTGTCATAATAAGTTACGAACATTGCCCAGCTTCCAGTTAAAGAAACCGTCATCAAAAAGAATCCAGACCTAGCGGCATATAAAGCTGGGGACTTCTTTCTAAAAAGCCAGTCAGTAGCCTTTTTAATAAAATAGTTAACAGAAGCCATCATTCAAGTACCTCTAATGATCCATCATGCTCTACACCGCCACCATGCCAATTTTCAGTTGAAAGCCAACATTCAAAATAAAACAACCAAGCAGAGGCCCAAGGGATAAAAGTATCGGCAACAAACATCGTTGGCTGCCACTCGCTTACTTTATTCAGTTTTTTAACTTTTGGCAGATACAAGCAAAGCTGTGTCCCTTTAATACTTGTATTATTTTGATAAGTGTGTGGAATAGCTTCACCAGAGGCCAATACCTTTAAATCTGGCTCTGTCACAATACAAACTGGCAATTTATTTAAGGTATACTTTATTATTACCTTGTAGAGCCTTGAAAGTGGTGTTGGTTGCAAATAGCCTGTCCATTGAACAGTCTTATCATTATCCAAAATCGCCACATCACCTTTACAGCAAGACTTAAAAGCTATGTATTGGTCTGCGATACTAATGACAGGATTCTCTAATTGAGAAAGAATTGATGACTTAGTCGCCATAAAACTGATTCCTGCGAACAGGTGTGATCGCTTGGGTAACATTTGCGCTAGCGCTTTTTGATTGCGTCACGGTCAATGCTCCACTTCCTAAGATAACGCTGAGCTTGTCCTTTTCTCTTGCATTGTTTATTTCTGCAATATACTTATCACGAGTCATTGCAACCGCACGAGAGCCAAACGAACTTGAAAGCGATGAAAACAAATTATCTAAACCATTTTTTTCATCCGATATCATATTTTCAAAAGAAAGTACCGCAGCTTTATGCCATTCAAAAAAAGCTTGCTGAAGCTTAAATCCCTCATTGTCTTTGACACGATTCCACTTTTCTGCATAGTTCTCTGCTCTCATTGCAGGATTTGCTACTAATATTTGACCAAGCTCGCTTTCGATGTGATGTGGCATCAACTCAATAACATCCAAAATTAAATCAAATTCATTATCATATTCTTTGCCTGCTTCAACTACTTCTTTGTATGCCTTGCTAGCTAACGTTGTTAGAAGAACTGAAATTGGTTTGAATTGGGCATATATATTGCCTTTATCTTGTGCCCATACATCCCTATGGCGCTTTATTATTTGAACAATACGATTCAATAAGTGTTTAATGCTTTGGTCAGGTAATTCCTCAACAGACCTCGAATTCAAAGCTGCGTATAGTGATTTTTGAACCACAAGTTTAGGTTTAAGTAGACAACATTGATCGAAAGTTGATGCCATTCCTTCAGGGTTTGATTCTTTAAATTCACTTCGCTTATCAACAACCCAAAGTGGATACCCGAGTAGCTGTGCTGAGTCATATTCTTTGGCAGGTGTTATATCTAAATGATAATCGCCTTTGTAATTGATACGAAAACCACGCGGCAGCTCCTCCAACAACTCACCATATACGTTGTGCTTCAGTAAGTGCTGTTTTACAACACTAACGATTTCATCACGACTGGCATTTTTCGCATTTGGCAGAAACAAAATGAGATCTACATCAAACTCATCTCGCCCTAACGGTTTGACCGCAGTCCTTAACCTAACCGAGCCTTGTGCGTAGACTTTTGCACCTTCTAATAACGGTTCATCGCAACTCGCTAAGTAGCTTCCAACAGCTTTGTAAGCTGTTTCTATTCGCTCTCGCTGGGTATCTGTTAAATCCAATCCAGAAAAAATTCGATCAATAACATCAGTGAGCATTATCTTTTGTTGTCTACTCAAATTTCGAGCATTAGTGAATAACGCTGGCATGTAACCTCCTTCAAAATTAAAACCTTAATTCAAACGTGTCATTGCAAGGTCAATAACAATTTTCACGCCAACAAAATTTACAATACTTTTCAATAACTTAAATATCAAACAACAACAAGATTGGTAAATTAAATATCCAGTTAGTAATTTTATTTACATTTATAATTTACCAACTAATGGTAACCCCTTCGGCGTGGTAGAATCACAAATTAAATGACTCAAATAAGCGCACCCGCCAATTAATACAAAGCCTCGTATCAACTTTTCAAAGTTTGTATCTGGAGACCATTTGTATACTTTAAGTATTGCTGCAATAGATGCTGTCATTACCGTATAACTGTGAAAAAATTGACGGTGATTAGGGTTCAATGCTGGCTCTATGATATCCGGCAATTTTCCTGATATCGCACCGATAAAAGCCCCAAATGCTGGGTTATGGCTTATTTGGTGCTTATCTTTATCAATAAGTGCTACCCCAAGTCCTACTCCAGCTCCAACTAACATATGCGTTTTGCCATTTGGCATAAACTCTCCTAAATCTTGAAAAATAAAATTATTACAACCCCTAACCTTTTGGTGGAAAAGGATCATTTCCGTAGCTGTTTTTTTCACGGATCTTTCCGCTTTGTCCATGAATCAACATCTCAGAGCGTTGGTTCTGCGCAATACTCTTAGCATGTTCAATTGCTTCAGCCTGTGTCGAGTGAATAGATGTAGCTCTTGAGTTTCCGGCCCCTTTAACAGCCCAACCTAACTCATGTGGTACTACATGTTGGTTTTTTCCGCTCATTTTTTACTCCTTACATAATTAACATTATCGTTAGATTAATCTAACGAAATAATTAGATCAAGACAAATCTATATATTTGTGTTAGATTTATCTAACTGTCATTTCGCTATGGATGCATTAAAAATGTCGTTAGGGTCAAAACTTAAAGAACTTCGTCTAAATAAAGGTAAATCTCTTCAAGAAGTAGCTGATAGTGTAGGAGCTTCAAAGCCCCATATATGGGAATTAGAGAGGGGAACTTCAAAAAATCCTTCTCTTGAGCTAGTCAATAATCTAGCAAAATACTATTCTGTTACTATCGATTATCTCACTGGTGCATCAGAAGAAAATGATGCCATCCAAGCTTTTGCTAGAAGCATCGCAGATAAAAACTTATCTGAGTCTGATTTGTTTATTTTAGAGAACTTAGCCAAGGAATTAGAGAAAAAAAATAGTAATGGGAATTAACATTGAGCTAATGGAACTAGCCGATCTTACTCGGCCTTCAGAAATAGTTGACGAAATTTTAAAACAAAATCCGAATATTTCGTTCCCTATACCTTTAGAAACAATTGCAGAAGTAGTTGGTATCAGAGATATCCGCTACACGGCTTTAGAAAGTTTAGAAGGTGCGTTAGTTGCAAACGAAGAAAAAAGTCAGGGAATAATTGTTGTAAACCAAAATACCATTCCTACAAAACAACGATTCACTGTGGGCCATGAACTTGGACATTTTTTAATTCCTAGGCATGGGCACAATATGCAATGCTCACCAAAGGACTTAAAAGCAAGGCCAAATAGAAATTCGAAGCTCTTGGATATAGAGTCAGAAGCTAATTTATTTTCCTCAAAATTGCTGATGCCTCATAAACTAATCACGCAACGAGGGTTCATTGATAAGGCTCCAAGCTTCGAAAATATCTTAAACCTTAAATCACTTTGTGACGTAAGTCTTCAAGCTTGTGCAAACAACTATATTAATTTGCATGGCGATCATTTGGCGATCATTATTTCAAAAGATAAAAAGATTTCATATGGCCTAAATTGCAGCAATAACCCGCTATGGTTAAATGCAAATAAAGGAAGCATAATACCTGTTCATAGCCATACAGCATCTGTCGATTTAGCTAAAATAAACACTATTACGAGCAGTGAAGTTGGTATTGACACTTGGTTTTCGCCTTCAAACAGGCTTAAGTACCCAGAAACAATAATTGAAGAAACACTAGTGCAGGAAAATGGATGGGCTGCTACGTTACTTTGGATTGAAGATATAGAAGAAATCTAAAGATAGCCTATTCTGTGTAAATTAAATTAAATTTGCTCTGGAAGTATAGCTTTTCCTCCTAAGGAGTAAGTTTTAAGTGCCGCAAGCCGCTCCATTTCATCTACATCACAATGTAAATGCACTTTACATCGAAAAATAATTTTCTTAACTATTCGATTTTCTCTTCTGGCCTGCTCCGTTGGCACTAAAACTTCGGTTCGAACATCGATGCTTTTTCTCTGGCAGGCAGAACATTGAGCATTTTTAAAATCAATTAGTTTGTTAGCCATATTTCACTCCTAGTGAACAAATTTTGACGTTGCATCATTTAGAGTTTTAATTTGTTCTGGGCTAAACCCATTTCTAAGTAATTCAAAATCACTTAACTGAATAACCGAATGCTTACCCTCACCTAGTGTCTGGTAAATGCTACCACTATGCGTTCTTATCAACTGGTTACTTGGCTGCCTCTCAATGATCCTTGACGTACATATGTAGTCGCCTTTAAAAAATCTAAATGTCATATCCTCAACACATGTCGCCCAGAGCACATCACCAATGTGCTCGTCTTTATCCATTACTGAAACAATTTGCCAATCTGAAACGATAGTATTCATGTGTTGAACTCCTGCGTAGGTTGTCCAACAATAGTAAAAAATACCCAGTTAAAAATATAATGAATGCATGGATCTAATTCTTAACTATTTTATTACCTATTGAATTTGAAAGGATTAAAGTTGCCTGTTTCATTGTCTCAGGTAACTTATTCGCATCATGAAGCAACCAACCATGCCCTCCTAACGCTCTGTCCAACTCAGATAATGATTCGAATGTCCCCGGTAAACACTTAACTTTTATAGCGAGAAATTTATCTCTTGCGGCCCAATCGACTGAAGGGTAATACTTTTTAATTAGAGATGATGGTAAGTTTTGATACAACCACTGGCGGTCATTCTTGTAAAGCCACATATAACAACTAAATGACCGTTTTAATTCGTTTCGCGTAATTTGAGGATTGGTCTCAATAGCTTGCAATAGAGCACTGCGGTTTTTGGCTCTTCGTTTTGCCATGACCAAATGATGACGCCAATGAGATAAACCTTGGTGGCTTTGAATAAGTTGCTCAACAGTGCTAACCGATACATCATGATGTTTTGCAATATCAGCTCTATGCCATCCAACAAATGCTTTTCGCCAAACATCTCGCTCTATATCATCGGTTAACTTCCATCGACGTCGATCAATTTCGTAATTATTACGAAGTGCGAGTTGTTTTACGTAGCCAACTGATACTCCTAAGCTAGCGCTTATCTTTCTCAGGCTGCTGCCATCATCAATAAGCTTAAATACATTACTTTCCAATGCTGAGTCTTGCTGCTTTAAAGGCTCATAAGCGGTTTTGGGTGCTTTACTCAAAGCAAAAAAATCTTCGGGTGATTTTGCGAGATAAGCCATTAGCAAAACGTGTTTTAAATAATGGACTGGACGTCGCTCATGAATGATATCCGCCACATAATTAAAGTTACACAACTCAAGAGGTATCAGTTCTTCAGTAGCTTCGAATAGCTCTTTCCAATAGTTAAACAATTCATCTACCAAAAAACGCATTCTTATGTGCCCACATTTGGTTAAAAAGCCTTTTATCGTCAACCACTCGGTATACAAATCAATCACGCTACGAGGCAGTTTGTCATCCTGAAGTAAACGGTATAATTTAGTAACAAAGATTGATAGGCGGACTGCTTTATCATTTGGTTCCAATAAGATTGGTTCACCGCCTTCTGGCAAACAGTAGTGTCTATTAATACCTCCTTCCCCTGAATTTAGATAAAGTAATGGTTCTCCATGCTCAGGGCAGTGGCTTACAGCGTATAGTTGATGTTCGATTCGCCAAGGTAATGTACCTAACTTGTCAAAAGACTCTTCGATACACTTTGTGCAATATCGGTGTTGTTTGGCTAATCGCAGCGATGATTGAGCTTGCAATGAATAACTCGTAATCAACTGTCCCTTTGGTGATAAGAGTACTTTCTTTAGCTTAGAAGCTTGGTTTGACAATGAAAACGCGTAGAGAGGATAACCTGTCGCATGAGAAAGCAAGTATTCAGGCTCTACGTTGAAGAATTGCGCTATCGCCTTGATATTATTGGGTAACACGGAATGAAGCCGCACGTGTGTGCGGCCAAATATATCTAAATTTGTCTGTTTCCAGCTCCGATTACCGCTGGCAACATGGTAATTAGTGATCAATCCATAAATTGACTCACCTTTCATATAATGCGAATAACTGAAGCTAGGCATAACATCAAGCTGCCATTGTGTTACCGAGCATTTCATCTAAAAAATGCCAAATGACAGCTATTGCAACAGGGTGAAGCGGCAAACCAGTAGAATACTGGTCATAGACACGCGCACCCTTGAATGCAGGGCATTTTAATCCCTGCTTTAGCTCCTTTATCGTATGTAAATAAACTCGTAACTCATCTGCACCATAAAAGTCGATAACATCTCTATAAAATGCTCTTATCGAGGCTCTAGCAACATCAAGCTCAATATCGTCTTGCCTTATCCCCAAATAATATTGAACCCTTGAAGCGAGTTGCTGCTGCGATATACTTAACCGCCCATAAGCCATTTCTAAACAAAGTGACTCAACAGCAGGCATGCTCGGCGATGTAAGTATCATATCGCGATCAAACTCACTTCCGCATTTCATACAATGCCCATCTGGTGGTGGGATTGGCTGCTGTTTCAATTGGCCTATCTCATTTCCACATGAATTACACTTTGAGACCAACACACACTTGTGCTTCGAACAGTGTTTCACGCCGGGAACTTGGTGATCACGATGGTAATAAGGGATACCAAAGCTTTCGATATCCTCCTTTACACACTCAGAGCACCAACGCCAAGGTTGTGCCAGCTCACTACCTTTTATGTTAAAAGTAACGTTCTTTGAAAGACTGCGGTGATGTTCAAGCTCATCTTGAGAAATGGATGAATTGAGCATATTGAAGCATGTATGCTTAGCGTGAACATCACTAGGAGCCAGTTTTAACACTTCTATCAGCTTTTCAAAATCCCGACTAATGAATACGCCCGGAAGATGGCGATAGTGTGTTAATTGCCATTCCTGACGCATAGCACTAAAGTCCCTAAAGCTACTCATGACATATGAACGACCAACC
Source organism: Pseudoalteromonas thalassia (assembly GCF_049257215.1). Taxonomy (NCBI): domain Bacteria; kingdom Pseudomonadati; phylum Pseudomonadota; class Gammaproteobacteria; order Alteromonadales; family Pseudoalteromonadaceae; genus Pseudoalteromonas; species Pseudoalteromonas thalassia. Next base: position 49,684 of record NZ_JBMMUE010000010.1, on the reverse strand, counting down.
AAACCAAACAAATCTTCGCCGGGGAGTAGTTTTTGTAACTGCTCCATTAAGAATTCTCCCGGATAACACTAGGTTTTGGACCTGAGCCTGATTTCAATAACGTTTTCGCTCCAATTTTTGCAGCAAGCTTTGCATCCATTACAGGTACTTTTGACCGTTTTGATTTAACTTTTACCTTACGCACTTTTTCTAACTCATTTTCGACTTTTGCGTCCGCTTCCTTGTCCGTGTCTGATATCGTTTGCTCCCTCTTGTCCTTATCCCGATTTTTTAACTCAGACTCAGATTCCGCCAACTGCTCAGAGACCTCTTTATTAATCTCAACTAAGTCGGCTAAGGGCGCTAAGTCTTCATATAAGTGGTACTTTTCATTTTTAAGAGCCTTTAAAGGCTTTTGAAGCGCCGAAAACTGCTGACGGAATACGTGAGATAAAGCCTTTATCGTCACGCCTTGCTGACCTTTGTCAAACTTAGACATATGAGTCAATGTTGCTCGCATTAAACTAATCGCGATAGCTGGGATACCTCGTGTGAGGGTATGCAGGTGACGCTTTAAGTGATCTTCAGGATCATGTTTTCCATCCAACAATTGACTTAGATTTATTTGGTTGAAGAATCTGTTCCAAAAGTCACCCTCCACATCAGCCCCTAACAATATAAGGCTTCCATCAATTAGAGTTCGGCGGCTTATAGTTACGTCTTTACCAAATAGCTTTAACGTCGATAACGTGCCAATGAAAAAGAGCGGTACGCCGATACGATTAAAGATTTCCTCGATAAACTTAATTGAGGTTTTTTCATTGCTAATCAGGGTTTTATTGTCCTTATCCGTAGCAACATTAGGTGCAATATTCTGCGCCTCATCAATAACTAATATACCAACATTGTGTTTAAGCATTAATTTACGAACTAAACGAATAAGATCATCAACTGAATCGCCATTTTTCACATCACGTGTTAAATATGGAATTTTAGTTGCGACTTGAATAGCTTCTATCACGGTCTTCAGAAATGCTTTTTGCCCCTTACGATTATGTATTTGCACATAGAGGTAAGGGATTTGATGCTCTTCAATTTCTATTTCATTACCATCAGGGTCGATGTAGGTTGAATGATAAAGCACTTGCTGTATTAGCTGTAATATACGAACCATCAAGGAAGTTTTTCCGGCTCCGCTTAGGCCAGCCAGCAAAAAGCTTCCGTTTGCTCTTAGCATAGAGTCTATGCTCTGACCCGTAATGGCTTTCAAGTGAATAGCCTCCTGCTGGTTTTTTCCATCTTGATGAACAGCCGTTATCATTTTGTTCTTAAATGCCGCATCAGCAGGGTTTCTATTTTTATACCCCGCCTCAATCATTCGACGCAGCTTCTCATATAAAGCGTAAACTTCATCACGAGCAATATAACATTCAGCCAAGTTATCTATGGCGCTTCGGATATAATAACTATGGTATTGAACAGGAACGTCGTTCAACGTTCCTAGTGGCCTAACACCGTCATCGCATGCCTTTTCAACTTCTTCCTGCAACATTGGGTATCCTAACCCTTCAATTAAAGGGTTGCCTTTGCAGCTAGGGTTTGGATGTGAAATATATGTAATATTTGTCATGTGAATTCTCCTATACTGCGACATTTTTACGTTTGTATGTTGGGTCTAAAAGCTCCTCCCCACCTACCACATGGGGATCTGGTGTTTCAGTGAAATTGGATGCATCTTCCATCGCTATTAACAAATGTTGATATTGAATTTGTTTTTCCATATCACCATGCGCTTTCTTTCTGTCTCTTACCGTTTTATCAGGGCTAACCGCTTGAGATTTTTTAAGTATGCGAAGCTCATCTTTAATAGCATTGTCCATTTCTTCTAGAGACATATTAAGAAGAACACGCTCACTAAAACGCTGTTCATCGAGGAGAGCCAGAAGGTGTTTCACTTGTTCTTGGTGAGCTAAAACCTGCGCCCATAGTCGATTTTTGTATTTGCAGCTTCTTTCAGTGATCTCCATTTGCATCACTTTATTTTTTTCCTCAGGATGACGACACCAGATATGATTAGAATTAACATCCGTGTATCGTATCTCTATTTCAAATCGACCGTCATTCTTAGCTTTATCAAGCCATTTAAGCTCCATTACTTCAGGGCTATTGTAAAATACTCCTCTGAACCTAACGCCTTTGTCAGTGACCATAGCGCGTTCCTTTTTCATTAACGCATACAAGAGCGTATCTTTAGACTTTTTAATGGGTGGAAAAATGGACTGTTTAAGACCCCAATTCCAAATATCACGAGGTGTTAAGCCAACCTCATCACGACACATTTCAAAATTGTGATTATCAACTCTCGATGCAGTGTTATTACGATGAATAATTTCTTTGATCAGACGCCGCATAAACTGATCATAGGTGTATACAGCACCTCTAGAAGCGTGAGCATTTTCCTTTTTAGGAGCCTTGTAAACCTTACCTTCATGCTGAGGTATCGCTTTTCCTTGAACAGTATCAAAAGCTTTTTCAACGGTTCCTTTACAATCACCGCGATGATAAGCGTTAAAATTCGCTGCTTTGATACCGATCTTACCTTTAAGCAAAGAAGTAATAGCGCTATGACCATTTTCTGTGCCTCTATCTAACGTTAGTTCTTTACAAATATCTGCGCAGGGCCAATCTTTATGCGTGATTTCAATCCCAAATTGTCTGCAAAATTCAACTTTGTCAGTAAACGCATTAAATAGTGCTTGTGACTCGGCGTGCCAATCTGGCCCATGAAAACAAACATGAACACCAACAATCATTGAGCTAACAACATCAATTACAAAGTAAATTGTTGGTCTTCCAATACTCAGTTGCTCATCATTTGAGTATTCGTAACGTATGTAGACATCAGCAGTTGTGCTATCGATTTCATAACGACTTCGTGGACCGCGTAAGCCATGAGCTGCTAACCCCGGTTTGCCAGCGTGATCTTTGTCATACAATATGCTGCCAGTTCGTCTACGAATAAACTCCAATGTACCAATGCATTTTTTAAGATAGCGCTTGAAAGCTCTCGGACTAATTAAACGGACCCGCGGCAATACAGCATAAAACTCTTCAGCAATATCATCGTCTTCAGCACCTTCTGGTCTAACAGCGACCACGCAGTATTCTTTACAGTAATCTTCATATAAATCCTGCAAGTTAACTTCTTGTAGCTCTTTAAGTTTTTTAGAGAACTCATAAATATTGTGTTTATCTTCAACTGTTATATATCGGAAGGGTTTACCATATTTAGTGTCTATGCCGGGTTTAGATTTAAGGCAAGTACTGCCATCTTTGTTGTAAATCGGCTTTTCGGGACCAACGTATTTTTTACCTAATTCTTCATAGTGAGGTAACAACGCATTCGGCACACTACCGTATCGGAAGTATCGATTAATTGACGCTTGAACCCACTTTCTGCTGCGTCCAGACTCTTTAATTAAGCGAGCTAAGATGCCACTAGGCTCACCATAAAAATATTGATCCAACTGATATGGGTCTTCCACTAAACTAGAAATTGCCAAATAAGCCGCATCACGTCTTTTTATCCAACTTGGCTTAAGTTCTGAATCATCAGCCATCAATAGATCCGAGTGATCATGCTCTTCCAGTTTTAATTCTTTTGAGGCCAACTTTTCCTGAACCCAAGCAAATGATTGAGCTTTAGGACGTTTAGGTGGATCGCACAACATATCTACAATAGCAACTTGCGCATGCTCTTGGCTCACGTCAACAATCAAATACTCAGCTGGATTTTTATTCGTACTAACTAGTTTCTGATTAAGCTGCATACTTCACCTCCACAGGATTAGCGATTAGAGGTCGAAATAATTCGATTTCCTGAAACAGGTCAATTTTCAAATCTTTAAAATACGCTGCTTTTTGGAATAAGGCTTGAGCATGGAACAAGTCCATACTTAGCTCATCAGAAACCTTTTCCAGAATGTTTCTCAACGTATAAACCGCGTACTTGTCTTCATATTGGCGAAACGTTTTAATGAATAATTGATAAAAGTCCTCACTGACATCCAGTAACTCTGCGTACTCGAAACATTCTCGGAGGTATTCTAAGTTGTAGATATAAATTGGTGAGTAACACTGCTCAGTCATTAACATCCACTCAATCTCTTCTCGATGCCAGTACTCTCGTTCAAGTTTTAACTTATCCCAAGCCCGATTTGCGGTTCTGGGGTTAGCTAAATAATCTAGAGATTGTTGGTACTTAAACGAGTAAACAACGACTTTTTCTTCATTGTTTGCTAAGCGGAACGTTACCACCAAATCAGATGTCATGGTTTTAGCTGGGATAATCCCGTCATGTTCAAAACGCTCTTTGTAAGCACCGGGATGCTTAATATTAAGCTCTGATGCCAAGTCCAGTGTTTCATTGAGCGGCAATGGAAACTGCTCTTTGATATCGATAACATTTGGCATAGCCTCAAGTAGAACAAATAACTGTCTTTCACCACGGCTGTATAAATGGATGGTTCGGTCGTTAAAACGATTTAAGATCTCCTGACCCTGACCATAAGTGTGAGACTGTCGAATTGTATTCCAAGGCTTGTACCCGTACTTTTCGACGTCATTGTGATATGCAATGATTTTATTCAACTCTTTTTGAGTGATTTCAGGCTGTTTTACAGTTTTCATAATTAACTCCTATAAATTTCATAAACTATAAATTCATAGCAGCTCACTTTTTATACAGCAAATTGCAATACTTCTTACAATTCAATACGTTATTTTATTACTTATTAATTATTCCAGCTCCTTACAAAGGAGTTGATTGAAAGACAATTCATTAGATATCAGTCAATTAAAAATACTTATTATACAAATATGTATAACTAACTAACGATTTCGAACAAACACGTCAAAAATTGACATTTTCTTAATTTTCATCACGTTAAGAAATTTCAATTTTTTTGCAAAAATTTCGTTATTAACTGTGTTTTGAGCTACAAAATAAGACCTCCAGCTAAATTGGAGGTCTCGCCAATATCCTTAATTAGTCGCCTAACAAGGCGATATCATCTAATAAAGGCATGCTTCCTTGCGACAATCCTTGTAATTCCCCGCAAATCGACATCATTTGATTAGTAATGCCACCGATTTGCCCTTCGCGTTTCTTCCAGATCCGCTGCATCGCTGATTTTTCCTTTTCCAGCTCCAAGCGCATTTGCTCTTGGTGATCGACTACCGCCTTAATACGCTGCACAAACTGCGTACTACAGATGTAGTCATAGAGCGCTTCCATTTGCTCATTTTTGCCTACGCTCACCGCTTTTTGGCGCTGAGCTTCGGTTAATACCGTTCTTAGGGCCTCTGATAGCCCTTTGGCTAACGCAGGCTTAACTAACCAAACGCCATCTTTCATTACCATTGGCTCTTCAATTCCCGCCGGGAACGCCGTAGAAACCAATACCGCAATATCTCCAGCCACTTCTTGCATGTCGGCCTTAAGCTTAGTGATCCAGCCATTTGACCAGTTCTCGGCACGCTTGGTCTCCCAAACAATCTTTCCGCAAACCGTACCTGTTCTTAATCGAACCGTTTGAATGACGTCCGCACCACGAGTGCCTTTTCCAACAGGGTCGATATCGTCTAACGGATACGCTTGAGCAAGTTCATGCTCTAGTTCAAGCTCTAGCACTTCTCCCTGAAGTTGCTGTGATCCCTGTTCCAATTTGCGCTTTAGATCTTCATTAGCCTTTGACGCATCGTCGATTTTCTTCCTAAGCTCAGCTTCTTTAAGCCTGAACTCATCACCAATCGATGCACGCAGCGATTCCTTTTCACTTTCAACACGACGAGCTAACTCAAGCTCCATATCCTTTTGCTTATCTTCAAGCTCAGTTTTAGCTTTGCGCAATGCAAGTTCTTGCTTGCGGAATTTTGCCAATTGCTCTTCTTTGGATTTCAAAGACTCTTCCAAAGCATCATGCTCAAGTTTGACCGACTCCCGGATCGTGTCTTCCGCCTTTTTCTTCTCTTCAGCAATTCTTGCTTGCAATGATTTAGCACTATCTTGGCTTTCAGCAAGCTGCTCTTGAAGCGTCTCAATCTGCTTCTTAAATGTTTTCGCAATAGACTTTTCAGCATCTTTTGCGGCTTGCTCTTGAAGGCTAACCAGCTCTTTACTGAGCAGTTGCTGATATTCATCTTCGTGTTTTTCAATCAGGTGTTTCGCAACAGCCTCTTTGATTGGGAATTCACTGTTACAGTGCGGACAAGCAATTTGGTCGTCGGCGTTAAGAATGATTTTTGAGTTCATGGCAAAATCTCACAATAGTTAAACACATGCCAACTATTACAATCTTGATGCCAAAAGTTATCCTGTTGAATTTATTGACTTTTACTAAAATCAAAAAAAGAAAATAGTAAGAATATTTATATTTTGGTAACTATAATTACCTTTAAATTGTAAATGAAACACCACTACGAAATTTTTTATAACGATATGAAAATTAAATAGATCTATGCCGTTCAAATGATTGGCTGTAGTGCAGAGCAAACGAAATGATTTTGGGGATCAGTTGGCTTGAGGTTGCAGTAAGTAAATGACTTTGTTACTTACTGCTAAATAAGAAGTAGTTGGTATTGGTTGATTCGAATGGAACTACTGACTGTAACTCTGATTGATTTTTTTGATCCGCTCCTGATATAGCTTATCAAGAGCTGCATCTATAGTAAGAGTGTCGTTTTGTTTTCTATAGATTTCTACCGTATGCATAACAAATTTAATGTTCTGTTTATGCTCATCAGCAAAAGCTTTGCACTTCTGCTTCAGTTCTTTTTCATATAACTTTTGAGCCATCAACTCTTGGAAAGAGCGAATGGCGGCGTCAAAGTCATTATTGTGCTCAGCATACAAGTCTCTGAGTTTAGCTTTTGGAATTCGAAATGCTTTGCTGCCATAATCGAGCGCATCCCGGAAACTGTCATATGGTTCACCAAATATGGTAAACCTTTTGTCACTTACATAATGAGCTGAGTGCTTTTCGCCATCAGCCTCAAATTCAAAGCCTTTAAACTTGTATCTCTCATATGATTCCTTTCCAAGTTCTAAGCCTGCTTTCACGCTTCTTTGAAGTTGGTAATCAAGCTGTTCTAACTCATCATGTTCCCACATTTCATAAATTCGAATCGCTTTTTGGTATTTTCGGGCTAATTTACCTTTAACATTATCAACGCGCTGACCTAATAAGCTGCTCTTATCGTTTTTTAAAAAATCAAAACACTCTTGGCAGCTAGGAACGCGATAAAAGTCTGCATCCTCTCTGGTTTTCAAATAGAATTCAGCAAATTTAAGTGGAGGGGCCAAATCATACTTAGTCGCAATGCAGCCACAGTAAAAACATGTATTATAGTCTTTGGCATGAACCGCACTCATTTGCCGATATAATTCGGTTTCATCATGCATAGCTAAGCCTCTTCTTCAACTTTTTGGAAGTGATTACCTTCCAAAATATTGCCTTTAGCTATTTGCACCTTGGCAGTTCTCTCTTTTTCTGAGGTTCTTAATGGACAGTAGTTCCCTCTTTTGAAGATTAGAAGCAAAGTGTCATCTGGTTCAACACCAAACCAATTACATACGTCATGAACATCTTCTTCCGTCATGCAACGCTTGTCTGTTACTCTTCGTGAGCGGTTATATACACTGAAGATTTTAACTGCTACTTCTTTATCCGATGTTTTTTCGTTACCACCGGGTGTGACAGCTAGATTGAATTCGACATCTTCACCGACATTTAATTTTTCGGTTAAGTTCAATGCTCGCTCCCACATTGTACCGAGAGCTAATGCCTTTTCAGGGTTATCATAAGTATCACCATTAACCCAGTGCGCTTTAATCCATTTATAACCTCGCAGTGAGCGAGAGCTTTTGGGCGCAATGGGACTGTCTTTTAGATACACTTGCCTAATCGCATCAATAGCTTGTAATACTGTTTCATCGTTGGTGTAAGTACGAAAGTCAAAATCTGGATCATGCAACTTAGCAGGAATGGCATAATAACCATCAGTTAAAAATGTTTGAGAGTCGTTTAGCTTTTTACGACCTTTCAACTCGCCATTTTTAGACACTCTTGCGCCAACATCCAACCCTTTAACTTCATAGCTTTTACAAATATCGTTGTATTTGTCTCTAAGCCCTTTAATGTTACCAGTTGCTTGTTTAGAGCATGTTTGTTCTAGATATGAGAGTAACTCACCATATGCTTGAGTCGCATCTAAATTAGTGAAGTGGATTGCTTTTCTGTTGGTGTGGTATCCACAAGCTCGACCAATATTGGCTTGTACGACAGCAGCAATGTTAGACACGGTACTGTCCCAAGTAGCAATAATGTTCTTCTTCATGTCGAGGCCAAAGTTTATTCCAGCTCGACACCCTGCAACTGTTATAGCGATAACTTTTTGCCCAAACTCCATTGCTGTTTTATATTCGTCTTTGAAGTCATCAATTGATGTATGCTCTTCTTCAGGCACACCAGATAATTTCTTACCTAAAATAAATATATTATCCTCAGGCACACAATACTCAGCCAGAAAACGTTTAGCTTCCATTGCCGTGCCTGCTGGAACCCTAACTAAAGCCCAGCCTTCACCTTCATAATTGTTAAAGTGATTTATAAAAACGTCTTGTGCATCTGATTTAAACTGAATATTGCGAGTTCTACTTTCTAAGTCGATGACTTGGCCTTCAGCCAGCATCTCTCTGACCCCAAAGTAATCATCACTGGTTCGATGGAAAACGAGTTTGGTGGGTATGCCCCTATTTATTAATGAGTCGCCTTCAGTTGCCAGTAAAGCACTTAACGGTGTCGCAGATATAAATACAACTCGACAGTCGGTATTTTCATTCTGAAGGTAATCAAATAGCGCTTCATACCTAACAGATGTATCGCCAGAGCCATAATGACACTCATCCACGATGATTAGTTTAGGATCTTGGCGTCTGAAGTTCTTTTCTATGTCTGCAAGAAAATGGACTAAGTTCGAAACCACAACATTACTCGCAGGTTTCAAATCTTCTTTGGCTTGTGCTAACAAAGAGGTGTCCGCCATTGTCATGACGTATAGCGTATCTTTTAAATATTTCGAGTTACAGATATCTTCATCACTGAGGCTGTTACGTTGGTAACATGCGGTAGCTAATGCGACACCTGACTTTCCTGCTTGCATCTCAGCAGCCATTATTACAGCTCGCGTTTCACCCTGTAGAGCTAAGTAGGTATTGCGTGCAGCATCTCGTTGATGTTTGAATACACTTGGTTCACTAAGCAGTCTTTCTATTTTGGCGCGGTGTTGTTCAGCTTTGTTTTTCATATTAATCCCTCATTAGTAGGCTAAAAGACAATTACAAAGTTGCAACAGTCAAGCCAATCCATAACCCATTGTTTCAAAAGTAAATGATAAATTTACGAATACATTTTAAGTAATATTTATACCTAAAATATAATTTTTGTTACTTTTTTAAATTCTCATCTAAGTGCCTGTAACACTAATTACGTTATCATTTGTGTCATCTTTAGCTGAAAAATATCTAAAATGTTCAGTTCTTGCAGATTCAGATAAACGGTCAATGTTAACCGCCAGCGCTGTAGCATATTCAGCCTCATCTAAGCCGTGACCAAATGAGTACCCTACATTTTTAGTCAGAATAAATCGGTCATGCATTTGCGGTCGCTGCCACATAAATAACTTAACGGTAAACCCTGTTGATAATAATGGCTTAATTACTTGTTGAAGGTTTAAAACATGGGATGCTCTATCAGCACCTCTGTCCGTTGTATGAATAATTATCGATTTACAACGCCCTTGTTCCATTTTCCTGATAAAAGCCATAAGGGGACTAACAAAACGATTATCGGCTGCTGAAAAGTAAGGATCGACATAGAATACCGTTGTAGCTAAAATTAATGACCGCTCAATTGCCCCTGATAAATCAACGGCTGTTCGAGGAACCGATATCGAACTGTCAATTTCCCAGTTGTTAGGAAAATTCATTAATAAATTACTGTAGTCAAATATCTGATTTTCGGCGCAATAACTAGAAGACATTATTCCATTTAGTTCAGTTTGCGCTTTGATGTGCAGCGCTTGTTCCAACCAAGGTTCAATTGCTCTAGGAATCGTATATCCACTGATAAGAGACGCATTATTTATTTTGGTCAATTTATCTAAAACATTTCGCTTTGCGTTTGGAAGCAAGCCTAATGCCGCAACCTTCCGCTTTTGTTCATCAAACCAGTTTCGAGGCACAGCCGCTATAACCCTGCCATTCTCAGCGTGAAAGTCCGTTAAAAACCGTTGAAGTGAATCTAGGTTTCTATAAATAGCATCGGGATCTATCGCATATTCTCTAAGCATCCTTACTGCTCCTCGTAACGCTCTTCAAAGAAACCATCCGGCCAATCCTTAGTAAAGTCACCATCTTCTGTAACCTCATAGTGAATTACCTTAACGCCATCATCTGATGGGTTTAGGTAAACTACCGAAACATCTTTAGGTCCAATCTTTTTCTCTTGTGTATTTTCGCCAAAATGAGTTTCCCTGATTCGACGCAGTAATCTCAGAATTAGGTGTTCACTATGTGTCTCTATTAGAAAACTTGCTTTAGAGTTAACTTGAGTTAACAAGTCGCCAAGCTCAGTTTGAATTCTAGGGTGAATATGAAGCTCAGGTTGCTCTATTGCTACAATTCCTTTTCTTACTGTATTAGCTGCTACAACCAAAGGTATTACTTGAGAAATGCCAACCCCCAACTCAGAAGGCCACACTGGTAAACTAGAATTTTCATCAAACAGAAAAGGAGCTTGAGTTACTATGTCAGCAGATGGCATGTCATTTGGATGTGTAACTCTACAACCTGAACCTAAACGATTTAGCCATGTGGATACATTTGTACTTAGTTCGCTTCTGTCTGCTGCCAGCAAATCCCATGCAGCTCGCCCGTCATACCAGTCTTTTTGTTCGGTTTCTGACTTAGTAATAAAATTTGGATCAGGTACAGTGCGCAGGGGGCCAATGTTCGCACTTTGTTCAAGTATTGCGAGTAAGTTATCTAATGGTGCTACAAATATTTCGGTAAAGACCGACTGCATTTGCGCATAATTTAAGTATTCTGCATTAATCCCTATGTCAGGTTTATAGATACCTGCTATATCCATAAATTGATTCAAGTCTGGTAACCCGACCTTCCTACAATTTACAGAAATTGGCATGATAGAGTAATCATCAAGAGGGTGGTATTCCCTCTTTTGATATTGATCTAACTCATCATAGCTTTTTGGACGAATTACAGTGTCAGATTTCTCTTCCAAGTAGAATTGAAAGAAAGAATTACAGCCGTTATCTTCAACAACAAAATTATCAATCTTTGAGTCGTGTTCGAGTGCTTCGGGAGAAATTGGATAATCTGTATTTTCTATAACATTTAACCATTCCTTATGGTTTTCAGGGCGGAGTAATGAGTGTTTAAAATTCAATCTGGATATTGAAGAACCACTTTGATTCAAATCGGAAGATAACTCACCTAAGAAGTTTCCATCGCTCCATACCCTGTATGACTTAATTTTGGCACTATTAATGATGTCGGACCAAGCAATTGTGAACTCAAGCTCAATCTTTTCACTATTCTCTACCACTGAAGGCATAAGGAATGCTTGCTCATCTAACAATAGAGAGTCATCATCAATGATTGCTTGAGTCAGTTCTGATGCTTCCGATAAATAGCTTTTTCCAATTAAGCCTAATTTATCCAATTCAACTTTAATAATAATATCGTTGGAAAGATCTTTTCCATGCACTAAAGATAAAAAGCCACCAAGTTGTTTTGACTTTAGTGCATTTATCCTTGATGGATTTGCCTGCCCCTTAGAAAGAATCTCTTGAAGGTAAAACAGCGATAGAATTACAGAGCTTTTACCAACACTATTCGGGCCAAACAATAAGGTTACTGGCGCGAACTCTATGGTTTGCTCTTGCTTAAATGATTTAAAGTTCGTTAACGATAATTTTGTTATTCTCATATGATTATTATTGAGCTAGCTGCTCACTTCCTTGTTTATTAATTACAGTTTACCAGCAAATGCCTTTTGACTTAGCGACTCAAACAATCCCAAAGTTGAGTACTTCTCAACAATTTCAGTTTTGAGTTTAGAAACAGTTATAAACTTGTTTTGCAGCTCTGTAGGCGGCAAGGGTATTTCCATTTCTTTTATCTGACTAGTCGTTAAATTTTGAAAGATAGCACCTGCTTGTCTAGTCGAATGTGTAACTTTAAGAAACATCATTAATTCTTGAAGAAACTCGGGCTTTACTTTTTCCTCATCCAACTCATTAAATGCAATAAAACCATCGTGTATACATGCGTCTATCGCAAGAATAGATGTTAGACCTACGTTTCCACTTACAGCCATAACTACAGTTCCTTTCGAAGTAAACCTGCTTTTTTTCGCTCCCTCCACAGTCAAGCTATCGATCATAGGCGTAACATATTTTCCGTCTCTAGTGAGATCTGCAACCATTAACCTTGGAACTCCCGGCCCATAATATTTAGGATCTCCTTTTGGTCGAGGAGAACTTCCTCTAACTATTTTGCAAATATTATCAATTCTTGATACTGGAAACTTCTTCGGGTTAGAAACAGGGTCTCCGAACATATCGAGGAATACGCTGCGGAGGAAATCGTCGGCGAGTTCGATGGCTTGTTGGCGTTTGCGGCTCAAACTGTCGGCTTTATCCAAAATCGCAGCAATTCGTTGTTGTTCATTGAGTGGTGGAAGTGGGATTTCTAGCTCTCGAATCTGTTCTGTTGTAAGGTTCTTAAAAATAGCTCCTGTTGCTGAGGCTGAAAATCGCTCCTTAGTAGCGTTCATAAAATGAAATAAATAATCTTTATTGACCTTAGATTCATCTAATTCTCTTAATCCCGCAAAACCATCGTGAATACATGCATCAATTGCCAAAATCAATGCCTGACCGGGTTGTCCGCTAACAGCGATTATAAAGTCACCTTTTTTCATAGGGCGACTTTTCTCTGCTCCTGCTTCTGTCAAAAAGTCTATTTTTGGGGTAACAAACTTTCCGTCTCTTGTAACATCGCTCACCATTAATCTAGGTACATTTCCCCCATAGTACTTGGGGTCTCCCTTGGGACGAGGACTGCTTCCGCGAACAACCTTACACAGTGTCCCCAGTTTAACTAAAGGCCAACTCACAGCATTTTCTCCAGATCTTTTAAGTCAGCTAATATTTCGTTTTCTAAGCTAACTAAATTTGCCAGAATATCTTTTGGATCGTCATGCTCTTCCTGTAGATAAACCACTTCTTTATAACGATTAATCGACAGGTCGTATTTATTAGAAACAATCTCGTCTTTACTTACCCAAAATGCTTTTTTAGTTTTATCGTTGGCTTCAGTGCCTGCAACAGCTTTATCACGGGCTTTAAACTTGGCTACTAAATCAGGAAGATCATTATCTTTAATCGGTGTGCGTTTATCATCTAGTGAGAAGCCATCAGCTTGTAAATCGTAAAACCAAACATGATCCGTTTGAGAGCCTTTGGTAATAAAAAGAACAGCCGTAGAAACCCCAGCGTATGGTTTAAATACACCGGATGGCAATGAAACAACACCTTGCAGTTCATTATTTTCAACTATGTGTTTACGTAATTGTTGATGTGCATTTGATGAACCAAATAGTACGCCATCAGGCACGATAATCGCCGCTTTACCACCGTTTTTAAGTAAACGAAGAATTTGTGCGACAAACAATAGCTCTGTCTTTTTGGTTTTCACCATGCGTAATATAGCCGGGTCAACGTCTTCCTCATCCAGTGAGCCTTTGAACGGTGGGTTGGCTGCGCATATGGTATAAGAGTCTTTACTTTGTGTTGGAAAACGCTCTGTAAAGCTGCCACTTAATGTGTCTTGGTAATGAATATCAGGCTCAGTCACGCCATGCATTACTAAATTCATCGCGGCGATACGTAACATGGTGGTATCAAAATCGAAGCCATGAAACATATCGGTGTTTACATGATCACGATGCTCAACCAGCAAATCACCACTAAAGATTTTTACCTTTTGCTCTTCGCCTTTTTCATTCACTAATGTTTCAGTATGGATACCTTCTGGTGAGGTGTATTTCTCCATTAAATACTCATAGGCCACCGTTAAGAATCCGGCTGTGCCACAGCTAGGGTCGATAATGCGATCTTCATGGGTAGGGTCTAGCATTTCGATCATGGCGCGAATGATATGGCGCGGTGTTCTAAACTGACCATTAATGCCTGCTGTTGTTAGCTTACTTAGAAGATATTCATATAAATCACCTTTGGTATCGCTGTCTTCCAATGGCAATTTGTTGATCATCTCAACTGCGGATTCCATTAACGTTGGTTTTTGGATCATGCATTGTGCGTCTTTCATAAATTCAGCAAACAATGAACCTTCACCCGAAGTGCTTTTGAAATGAGGAAATACCTCATCACGCACCACTTTTAACATGCTGTCTTTATCTTGGTGGATGAAGCGGTGCCAACGAATATGTTGTTGGTCTTCACTAAAACGGCGCTTGAACTCTCCACCTCTTAACTTTTGGCGTTTTTCATCGCGCTGCTCATGTAAGTCGAGCAAACGGGCATACATTAAAAAAGTGATTTGTTCGATTACGGTCAGAGGGTTAGCGATACCGCCCGTCCAGAACTCTTCCCATAACTTGTCAATATCGCTTTTTAATTTACCAGTGATCATAGTGTTCTCTTTTCAATTCTAATTAGTCTTTAAAAGACGTATCTAATTTGTTTAACGGTGTTGGTAGCTCTAATGACTTTAATAATGAAAAAACGTCATCTTCGCCGCTACCAAGCACACCTTCATATATTCTGTTGTATGGCGCTTTGTCTAAATCAGCCATTTTAATACCGCCGCTTCTGGCAATCTGCCCAACCAACATATCGATGATACGCATCGCCTGAGGTGGCATACGGTGGTTTTGCAATAAAGCCGTGAAACTCTGTTCAATATATTTAGCATCCATGCCAACAATACTGCGGAGCAACTTGTCTAGTGGCTCAGTGGTGTCCGGGTAAAACGTTTTAAGGGTTTCAAGATCTAAATCTGCGTATTTGGCATGAATAACGCCATTGAGTTGCACAATTTCATCTTCAGTAACAGGTTGCCCATTTCTGATTTTTTGAATAACTGGATCACTCTCAAAAATCGGCTCTAATGCTTCCTGCACTTTTTGCTGATAGATTTTGTAATCAACCGTGTGAATGTTCGTTGCTCTCGCTTTGTATTCTGTCTCAGCGTCATCCTCTAGCACATCCGTATATTTAGGGCCGGGATTTGGCGGTAGAATTTCACCTTCTAGTAAATACATGACTTCTCTTAACGCAATACGATGTAACTCTAGCTCATCAAATGTGATGCTGTGCCAATTATTGTCATCCATCAGAAACTTGATTTCAGCGGCTTTGGCTTGCACTTGAGCTGTATTTTTAGGTAAGCGTTCTAACACACCTTTAATTTCAAATTTAAGCTCACCAATTGCTTGAGGATTTTTTAATAATTCTGTTTGTGTTTGAGCAATTAAACAATCCCAACGAAGTGCTTTACTTTGCCCACGAATATCAAGCCAGTTCATCAATGGCGCAATTTCGCTTTCAAGTAGTGCAACTGTTGGCTTAGCAAACTGCTTTAACAGCTTAGTATCTGACATTTGTTCAACGATTTGCCAATTGTCACGTACATTAATGTTCTTAGTATCTAAGGCTGTTATGTCTTGTTGAATTAACTTAATTACTGTTTCAAACGCAGGGATTTCTAGTTTATTTAGCGCAGTTGACGCTAGTACCATTCTTAACTCGAAACGCTTTTGCGCCAGTGATTTGCTATTAGTTGGCTCGACTTCTTCGTATTCAAATTCGAAGTAATCAAAATTGTTCCAGTGATCAAAAATTAAGAAGCGCGTTTTATGTTTTCCATTACCAAATAAGTTTTCACATAGGCGTGTACCACGGCCTATCATTTGCCAGAACTTAACCTTCGATTTTACAGGTTTGGCAAAAACAAGATTTACCACACTTGGCACATCAATCCCGGTATCTAACATATCAACTGATATCGCCAGCGTTATTGGGTCTGGTAACGAAGGATCTTTCGCCTTTTCTTCCTCAGTCACCTTAAACTGGTCGATCAATGCTTCTGCTCTCGGCTCATCTGAGTGAATAACTTCACAAAAGCCGTTACTTAGCTCTGGATACATTTCATCGAACAGTTCTTTAAGCAAACGAGCGTGATCGATTCTTCTGGCAAAGATAATCGACTTACCAATTAATTGATTGTCTTTGTCCTTAATACCATTTTCCATTAAATTTCGGAGTACTTTACGGTTGGTATCTTTGTTTAAGATAGCCTTATCAATGTCTTTTGAGTCAAACTCAAATTCGTTGGGGTCTTCGCCTTGATCTTCTAACTCTGCAATTTGCTCGTTAGTTAAAGACCGTTGATTAATACCATCTCGCATAAACTTGGTTGTCATCGAGACAATTTCATACGGCACAAGATGATCTTCTGATATTGCTTTTTCTAACGGATAGTTAGCAGTTGGGTCTTTATAACCGCAATCAAACAATTGACAAGTTGAGCGCGAGACCATTTCTACAGGCGTTGCGGTTAAACCAACTTGTAAACAATCAAAGTATTTAAAAATATTGCCAAATACGTTGTAGATTGAACGATGCGACTCATCTGCAACAATTAAATCGAAGTAACCAACGTCAAACTTTTCATAGATCCCCATCATGCCCGGATAGGTGGCAATGAATATACGCGCTGTGCTTTCGTATTTTTTATCACTCTTTCCTACAACATAAGGCTTAACACCTAAGAACTCGACAAAAGCTTGGTCAGCTTGTTTACGCAATTCTTTTCTGTCACATAAGAACAGGATACGCTTTGCCCATTTCGCGTCTTGCAAGGATTTAGTTAGTGCAATTGAGACACGAGTTTTGCCCGTACCCGTTGCCTGAACAACTAATGCTTTTCTACGTTTTTTCTCAAACGTATCATGTACGCGAGATATGGTCTCTAACTGATAACGACGACCTGCAATGCCTGCATCGATAGTGACATCTGATAGCTTTTTCTTTTCTACTCGCTGGAACTTAACTAAATGTTGCAATGAGCTTTTTGAGTAGTATCCATAGATCTTTCTAGGCGGGTAATCTTGATCATCATCCCATATATAGATGTCATGTCCATTGGTGTAAAAAATGACTGGTCGCTGCCCATGTTCCTTTTCTAAACCATCGGCATAATCTTTCGCTTGCTTCTTGCCTATGCGAGCATCTTTTGACGTTTTCTTGGCCTCAACAACAGCCAAAGGCAGTCCATCGTCATCCCACAGAACATAATCTACAGACCCATTACCTGAATCAGTAGGTTGATACTTAACTGGTACTTCTTGTCCAACTTCGTCTGTTGATACTTCATTTTCTGCAACATCCCAGCCTACTTCACGCAATTCCATATCAATAAGGTATTTTCGCGTTTCCGCCTCGTTGAAATCCAGCGTTTTAGAGATAGATTGACTGTTTGTTGTAAAGGCTTCAAATACTGGCTCATCACGAGTAGCTGTTGCTTGTTTCGATTCAGCTAATATTCTTTCGTTTACTAGGCGCTGTTCTTCTAACTCAGCCATTGCTTGCTGATAAAGGGCGTCACTCTTTTCTAATTTTTTCTTTAATTTGCTCGCCGCTGAAATATCGGTATTAAACTCAATAAATTCAGGAACCGTATCAGCTTTGACATTGTGGTAACTACAAAAAAACCATGCCCCTAGTTGGTATGACTGTTTAACGCCAAACATAGCATCTTTGTCAGTGCCTTTGTTTTCATGAGCAGCCTTATTACCCAATGTTTTAATAGCATGAAATTTATCTAAAACAGGTGCTGAAGCTAGTTGTATGAAGTCTTCACCGATTAACTTTTCGTGGAATGAAGCTTTTGGCAAACATGGTAAGTTCAATTTACGGTAAATAAAGTTCACCATAAATTCGCTGAATGAACGCAGCTTAATTAGCGCACTTTGGGGGTCGCTAAAAGCGTATTCTTCAGCGTAAGCACCAAAGTCGGCTAATTCAGGCCAGTCTTTTCTTAAGAACTCAAAATTCATTGATTGCTTCATTCCTAGTTATTCCTTATTTCCTATAATCGCAATTGCAATGCCAACTCTATTTTTCAGGCTCATTATCAGAGATCATCTTCAAGCGCTTCATCATATTTCTTAGATTCTGATGATTACCCAAGCCTAACATTTCCGCGCTTTTTACCCGACCATTGCCCGTAGCTTTCAGCGCAGCTTCCACGTAACTTTTCTCTATACTTTCAGTTATTTGCTTTAAGTCCACCACATCACCGTAAGCCAAGTGAATATCTTGTTCTTTTTGTTTATTTTCTCGCTTTATAAGTGCATTTTGAATATCTAAATCGGATATTTCATCTTTGTCAGAGAGTAATAAAGCTCTATTCAAGGTACTCCAAAGCTCCCGTATATTTCCTCGCCAAGGCTGTGCCAATATAAACTTCATTCCCTTATTGGAAATTTTCTTACTTTTATAGTTTGGATGTTTTTTTGCACTATCATTTATTTCTTTTGCCAAGGCGTTTACTAAGGGTTCAATATCCTTCTCACGATTTCTTAATGGCGGAATTTCAATTACACCAAGCGCCAATCGATAAAATAAATCTTCACGGAACTCACCATTCTCAACCATGCCAACCAAGTTGCGATGTGTAGCAGCAATTACTCTGACATCAACGGTTATTGTCTTATCATCGCCAACGCGGGTGATCTCACCCTGTTGTAACGCCCTTAATAGCTTAACTTGGACATCTAACGACAATTCACCGACTTCATCTAAAAACAAAGTTCCACTGTCTGCCTGTTCAAATAAACCTTTATGCTCTTTTAATGCGCCAGTGAACGCCCCTTTTACATGCCCAAAAAGAATTGAATCGACTAGGTTTTCGGGTAAAGCGCCACAGTTCACCGTTTTTATCGGTTGAGAAGCACGACTGCTAGCTTTATGAATCGCATTGGATATAACTTCTTTACCAGTGCCTGTTTCGCCTAACACCAAGACAGGTAAATCAAGAGGAGCTAATTTCGTTGCTTTATTAACAACCTCAAGCATTTGTGGTGAGACAGCAATGATGTCCTCAAAAGCTTTGTCATTGGTAGGTAATTTAGTTGCTTTAGAGGTTATTGCCCTAGCTACTGAAGCATCATGTTCAGCTACAAAATCAAAAGGAATGTCATCTAAAAATATTTCTCTATTTCTATTTGATTGATAGAAATATGTGTTAGGTTTAGCTTTACCCAATATAATGCTTACGGCTGACATAGCCGGTGAGCCAGAAGTTAAGTTTATATAGAGCTTCTCGCTTTCACTTGAAAGTTTATTGATCCACTTCTGAGATTGTTTGGATATAGATACGTAATCTATTGGACTTGTAATCCTAACAGTGTGACCTTCAACTACTTGAAAGGGACGTTGAGCTATAGCTAATTTTTTTTCCAACCAAGGAATATAGTCACGCCTTTCGTCTTCCCAAATATTCGAAATAATTACTATTTGGTCGAAGGGTTCAGGATGCTTTAACGCGATATTAGAAATCGGAGAGGAAGTATCCTCCTTCATGCCATCAATATCAGCTTGACCAAACCACGTAAATAAAGTTTTCACAGTCCACACTTATTATTCTTATTCAATTGTAAATAATCTTACCTTATCTAATATTTATTACATACAAAAAAGGTGAGCTAATTTGCTCACCTTTTAAATATTCGACAATCTGATCTAACTAGTTTCCATGTACATTTACGGTTTCCAAGTACATTGGGCTAGTTTCCATTCAGATCTGCCGTGATGATCACAACTATCGAAGTTGGAAACTCAGCACCTATATTTTTTCAATAACTTAAGAGATTGTTTGTTACAAACCTAGTTGGAAACTTTGCCCTTTTTTGTTTCAGAAAACTTACTGGTAAAGCAATAGTAGTTAGAAACTAGACTACGGGGCCTTATATATCAGAGCTTAACTTCGTTGCCAAAGAGCAAATTAGGGTTCGAGAACACCTAATTCAAATTAAATGGGTTAACGTCGTTTTCATATTTTGAGTATTAAACCAGTCATTTAAGCAACCTCTAACTCTATAGCTTGATGTCGACTTTTTAGATCTTCCAAATATTTATCATCTTTACACAACTCTATCGCCATAACTAAATCCGCTTTTGCTAATGTATATTCTTTATTAGCAAGCAGGCACTGACTTCTCAACTCATAATATATAGAAATTCTATCTTTAGCTTTTGTATCTTCTAATGCATTTTCTAAAGCACTTTTCGCACAACTTAAAGCCATAGCCATATATTCTTCACTATCTGGAGGTGTACTACTTTTACCAAGTCCCAATAAAGCCTGCGATTTCCGATACAAAGTCCAGTGTGAAGCTTGCTCTTTTTGCGAAACCTTTGACAATACACTAAGAGCCTCATCATATTTTGTTGATATAATGTAGGATTTGGCCACAGCTCTAGCGTCGAAAGGTTTAAGCTCAGTCCGAGCAGATAACTTATCAGCAAACATTAAGCTAGCATCAGATAATCTCTTAGAAATTACACTCTTACCTTGACGATTAGCTGCATCAGAAATATTTGCTAATGCCTCACAAGCACTAACCCATTGCCTTTTAGAGACGAACTCAGGCGGCAATTCAAGCATGTCAGGAATACTTTCAGCCAAGTCTAAACAGCAATCACTATGGTGATAGCCAAAAATAGAAGTAAATGAAACAAATGCCTCGTAGAATTGATCTAACCCTTCCATACTTGACATCGTTATTAAACTAGCTAATTTTTGAACTTGTTCTGGATTATTTGAGATTTCATTTTTAACACTATAGTAAGATCTTATCCTCGCTATTGCAGCCAAAGAGACCCTGAGAGGCACTACTGAAGAGTCTGATAAGATATCCTTTAAAAGCACTTTTATAGAAAATTCCCCAGCTTCTCTAACTCGTGGACTAACTCTATACAGACTTCCTAGGTGGGCTATTTGACCATGAATTGCATGCCAATTGGGCTTTAACTTAAGCAATTCTTCAAAGCACTCTAATGACTGTTCGTGCTTTTCGCATCGCCTTAAAGCTTTTCCCCTATGATGCATTAGCTCTGCTCTGATCTCATCACATTGATATATATTTAAGGCTGATTCGTAATCTTTAGCACAGTTTTCGTAGTAATCAATTCGAGAATCTTGAGCGATTGAGTAAGAATAAGACTCTTTAGAGTCAATAATACACATAACTTCGGCCAATGATAGCTCACCTGTAAACTCCTTGTTATACAGCTCATCATGGATGATCTTTTTGTAACTATCTTCAATTTGAAGAAGGCTATATGTTAACCAGTCAACCTTGCCAATACGATTGTTTTCTACTTCATCCCTTATCTGTTTCTTAGCCAAATGAACTTGCCGAAGAATACTTGGAGTCATTTCACCAGAGGCTTTGCCGACATATTCAGAAATCGAATTTACCATACAACTCTGATCTATATTTTCTCTAACTGCAATCGCTACCAGATCATGCAACCTTAATATACCTGGTGTGTTGGATTGAACAACTATAGACAAACCTTGAAGGTTATGTAGTTCTAACTTATTAATGAAAAACTCTAAGAAATCGGAATCGTAAAAATTTAGATTTGAATTGGCAATTTTCTTTAATGCTTTTAGTGTAGCGGGAGGGACCTTTTTCAAAATGTTACTTATTATTGACTCCCCTTTATGATCAATAATGTCAACAGGCACATCCAAAACATCTCGATAAAACTTATCATTACTATTCTTTCCCTTTGAAATAACCTTTCTTGCTAGAGCTAAGACTAAGGGAGAGAAGCTACATGCTTTCAAAAACTCATCACATGCCTCACTAATGCTAGATGGATTTTCACCAAGTATTTCAATAGCTTGCTTTTTCTGGATGTTTGGCTTTGAAATATATAACTTATTATTAGGGTCACTTAGCTGGGAACTAAGCACAACAATTCCACCTAAGGAAAACCCACCTTGTAAGTCCCTAAAGTCATTGTCATTTAATATTCGTTCAATGCTATCAATAACTAAGATAGTTTTAGATGAATTAAATGTCTTCACAACATTTATTGGTTTACCACCACGCGTTCTATGTATATCACTAAGAGCATATCCATCTATCCAATCATCTCCATTGATCCATAATTGGTTATCAAATTTTTGAGCGCACCTATTGACATAATCAATTAAAGCTTGTGTTTTTCCTGAACCGCTAGCACCAGACAAAATACCAATATTTTTTCCACTTTCGAAGTGCTTTTCTAACACACCATAAGTAATAGGGTCATGCACATGATGTTCACAAAGAGGGGCAACTTTATGCGATGGTTTTACACGAGGTAAGTCAAATTCTTTATCTAATTTATGAACAAACTCATCAGCTTTATTTGCCTGAATATCTTCAAATTTATTTAAAAGTGCAATACCACCTTCGTTTTTACTCTTGACGACTTGAGCAACTGTTTCAACAAGATAAACAAAGACACTTAACAATATTAACGACCAACCCCAAACTCCATTTGGTTCTGCAAGCGGTATCTTGTATTGAGGAAAAATCGATTGATTAACTAATATCCAATTTACTATTTCAATCCATAATGGGGGATTTAATAAACCTAATCCTGTAACTAGTAATGGCCAAATAAGGACTTTTGCAAGCGAAGGCCTGAAGTATGCAATAATAAAAGAAAAGATCTGTTTAAGCGCTTTATTTGTGTCAATTTTGAACACTAAAATCTCCTTAGTGGTCGCTATTTATTGGTTATATCATAAGCTTGTGGCGGGTTTATCTTTAAAATTAATTAAACCAGCTCACCCCCCCCAAACAACGACATTACACATCCTTCGAAATACTAACAAGTATTTAAAAAGGTTAGTAAGTCAATTTACTTACGACTTTTCTAAAACCCTAATCCTTTCTAATCAAACTTGCGTGGACTAAAAGATACAGTAGTAACAACATCGAAATGATCTTCCTCAAATGGATAGACACACAATAATGCTTTTTTCCACTGTAGTGTCGTGTTTATGTCATTAATAATGGAAAAAAGCACTATTGAGAAATCGTAAGCTCCAACTCATTGAAGATGACCATATCAGCGGGAGATTTTTTATAAACTTCTTTTCGACGAGTAATTTCGGCTACTAGTTACTAATTTTTAAGACTAGTTTTCAGTTGGGCTAGGCTTAAAAGTTGCCGCAAGCTCTTCATTGCTAACATTAAAAAGACGTAGTGCCGCACGAGTAGAAGATGGCGATTCAATACGAGCAAACAACTCTTCAAATTGCATCGCATCTCGGCGTTTTTCAAGTTGCTCGATCAAAGCTGGCTCACCACGTTGATATTTATCCGGAATATTGAGGTTGATGATTTTCTCTAAGAAGCGTTGACCAGTGTACTTTTCGATACGGCGAACATGTTCCTTCTCCATGACAAATACGACATCTGCCCAAGTTAATAACTCTTCACTGCATAATGTTGTATTGTTTCGCTTGCACTCTTTCTCACTCAAACCCGCAGAACGGTATTCACGTAATGGGTCTTTTGCTGCAAAGTGCTCTTCAGCTGTTTTGCTGCGATTTAAATTCGAGGTGCATAAAAATAAGATATTCATTACAGCTTCTCCTCAGTTGACTGCCGTTTCCACTCTTGAGCAGCTGCTCGATGTAATAGCTTCTGCGTATCGTCAAATAATGCTCCAAAGTCTTTCTCATTAAGCTGAGGCGGTAACATCAGCTGAACGGTTGGAATGTGTGTTTCGGGGCATATCTCAACATGAAGCACTTCCACTTCGCCGCCTTCAACCATGCCGGACAGTGTCCGAAGTAATCGATTCATTATGAACACGAACTTATCGTCCACCAGCAAAGGGGTGTAAATGAGTACATTCGGTGAGTGTTCACGAAGGTGCTGTTCAAGTGCAGTCGCATACATATGAGCCCCTTAGAGCGATAAAAAACCTTCTATATAGAATGAGACAAAAAGTGGGAAAAATCTCGGAAGTGTCACTTAAATCTCGGAAGTGTCACTAAAATTTCGCAAAAAAATTGTTTAATGGTCTCGACGAACAAAAAACAAAACGATTAAACGCTCAAAAAACGACGCTATCGCAACCTAATTAGTTCAAGTCTGTAAAATCCCCCCTTAACAGAGTTGAATAGCAGTAAAATCAGAGGAGAAAGCCCATTAAACATAACCACGCATTATGAGCTATCCCCCATTTTTGATAAGTTGAGAGCAAATTAGCCGCGAACAGTCCATTTTCGATAGTTCTCTGTATTTCCAATGTCACTCTTTAAAACCGAAGAAACGAATACTCTACAAACAGAAAACACATGCAACAGGCTTCATATAATAGATTGATTTATAAACCAATTACCAAAATTCACAGTTTTCCTGTCAAGCACTTTTTCTACCATTTTGGTTGCAAAACAAGCAAACGAACAGCCTGAATCAATGACTTAGCAAATTCATGCTTGCAATTTTTTTTGAAACCATTAGTCTCTTATTTGGAGACAATAAAACATGTTTTTGGTGAGAGATAGGCATTAAAAACCTATTAATTAGCTGTTTGAGTTGCTTGTATCTTACTTAACTGGCTTTCTTCGCAACGCAGTTGCGGAATAACAAGATTAATTGATAACAATAAATAACTGTCTACCAATTTTAAAAAATTACTCTTTTGAAGTCCCGCGAGTTTGAAGTCCCGCGAGCCAAAATCTGCTGAGCCAACCCAAAAGCCAACGGAACCTTTTCACGATAGCGCCTTAGCCAACTGTGACCACCCACAGCTCTATCGATTGCAGACAACGAAGTAAACTTACCTTGCAGCGCTTCAAGCTGATCACACAACACCAAGTCTCGTACAGCCCAGTTTATGCCTTGAGGCTTACCTGGTGACTTCGCTTCAGGAAGCTGAGCGTATAACCATGCGTTGTCGTGTTTATAGAGCCACATATATGCATTACACTGATGTTTAATCACATTGCGTGATGCATCAGGAAACCGCCTCATAAAGTTTATCAGCGATGTTCGATTGCTTAGTTTTCGCTGCTGCATCAGTAGATGATGACGCCATGCGGATAAACCTGCATGCGACTGAATAACTTGCTCTACGGCTCCAATTGACAATCCTAACTGATGCGCAATGTCCTGCCGATGCTGACCTACAAAGGCTTTACGCCATATGCAGCGTTCCATCTGTGGAGTGATGCGTTTGCGACGTCTCTCAATCGTAATTTGGTGTCGAAGGGCCACTCCTTTCACATAACCTACGCTGCATTTTAGCTGTGCGGCACACTGACGAAGAGAACAGTGTTGCTTGAGCAGTTGAAGCACCTTGCGCTCTTCGGGCACTGTATGCGTTTTCTGATGCGGTATGACGGCCGACTTACTTTTCTGCCCAGCAAAGAACTGCTCAGGTGAGTCAGTCAGGTACGCCATTAGTAATACATGACGAATATAATGAGTTGGTGCATCTTGATGCACTAACCGGGGTACAAAATGAAATGTAGACAGCTCTGGAGGCAGCACTTTGCCTTGAACATCAAAAAGAGTGAGCCAAGTACGCTGTAATTCTTTTTTTAGCTGTTTCCAGCGTATTCGCCCACCAGCAGTGATAAAACCTTTCGCATCTAACCACGCAATGTACCGCTCGGACATACTTCCTAGTGGGGTAAATTGGCTTAATAACGCATGTAATTCGACGATGTAGCGACTTAACTTGAGCGCATTCGACTCGACTTCAAGATTGAGCGTATTGTATACAAGGGGTAATTCGTAAGCATGGTTTAGCGCCCCTTCACCGGCTTCAACGGTAGACAGTACTCTCGCATGCACAGGACAGACAGAAACCCCATGAAGTTGATGCATGGTGTGCCAATACGCCAGCCCATACCGCGCTTTATCTTCTTCCATACAAGCACAGCAGCACTTCAACACATTGCCGAAGCTCAACTTGCTAGCAGCCATTCTGGCTTGCTCGTAGACTGTTGATGCATTGTTTTGCACTTCACTGTTTGCCAATGCGAGTCGCTTTTCTTTATCGCTCAATCCAAAAGCGACGAGAGGATGGGCTGATGCTTCAAGGCGAAGGTGCTCAACAGTGCTGTCTGCCAATAGCGCTAGTGATGATAAATGCCCCGGTAACAGGGCATTGATACGGACAGATTCGCGTCCGAATAAAGTTTGGTTCGTCACTTTCCACGAACCGTAGGGAGACAGTAAATGGGCTCTCGCTGCCAAGCTATACCCACATTCACCGGGTAAAAGCCTGAGCTTATCCATGCGTTGCCAGCTCAGGGTACGTTACTGCAATAAAGTCTTCTAAAAGCAAATACACCAAAGGATGTGGATGAGCGGCTACTGAACTTATTTGCGTTAAGTGCGGACTTAGCATCATTGGGTGACATAAAACCCCTCTGTGCAGTTTAAGATTACGAAACCAAGCGCTGAGCTCGTACTCACTAAAGTATGACAAGAAGCGCTTTTGCCATACCCCCAATAATCGCCGCTCCGCCACACTGTTTCGCTCAAGTGTCGATACCTCAGCCAACTCCCGAACGCGCTTAACTAACGCTAACCGCCTATCACGCATAATAGGACTATGAGCTAGCCGTAGACTCGCCGCTTCAATTCGCTTCATCGTATCTGTCATCGCGATAGGTGCAGCTTCAAGCCAGGCTCCGCAATCAGGACAAGTATTTCCCTTTGGAGGAAATGCTTGTTCATTCAATCGATGCTGTCGCCAACCACATGCCTGACAACTATCAATTAATGCTTCATCATGCTTGTGACAATAAAATACGCCAGCCAACTGATGGTTTCGATGAAAGTACGCCAAACCATAATGAGCTTCGTTTTCACCCACACACATCGGGCACCAACGCCAGCGTGCAACATGCGTTGACTCTCCTCCTCTTACAACTTGGTTAGGCTCCTTTGCTTTTTCCCACACTAAATCTTGTGGTAAAAATGCTCGAAAATAATTCACCAAACTATGTTCAGCATGAAATTCACTATCTTCAAGCTTACCCATGGCATTAAGTGCTTCGTTTTCTAATGCGCCGAAAGCCTGATGAGGTGACACACTGCGCACAGCAAGTCGCATTAGCGGCTCGTCAGGAACTAAACACGTAATGCGTTCAAGATAATGCCAGCGAGCCGGGGCAGATTGACAATCTTCCCCAGGCAATATTGTTCGCCAATGAGTCATCAGTCTTCCCCTAACATCGATAAAAAGTTATCAGGGGACATCTTGTCACTTTCTTGGCTCGCATCCACTTCATACGCCGTTCGAGGTGGCTTGTGAGGTATCACCTGCACTTTACCTCTTAGCAGCTTTGCGTTATCTCGCTCACATTCCTGCATCATCTGCTTCGCTTTGCTCTCGACAGCTTTAAGCTTTTCGACATCATGATGGGCATTCTTAGGATTAACCATCTCAAGTAAACGCATGGGTTTTAAGTCTTCATATGCTTTGTAACCAGAACCAACACGCATGCTGTGTAATGCCGCAATGGGACCGGACAAAGGCGAAAACTGTTTGAGGAATACATGCTCTAACGCGGATGCAGTCAGAGTTTGTTTGGAAGCTTCAAAATAGCTTAAAAAGCGCAATGTTGCTTGAACTACCGATACGGCAATAGCAGGAATGCCCGCAGTTAAATCATGCAGTTTATAGCGAAGCGCTTCATCACTGTCTCTGGCGGCTGAGAATCGAACAGAATTGAATAATGCATGACAAAGGTTTTTCCAAAATCCTGATTCGACATCACAGCTAGCCAAATTGAGTGAACCGGCGCGAAGTGTACGCCGTGTAATAGTCATCTCTTTAGCAAAAAGCTCTAGCGCACTGAAGGTGCCAACAAAAATTGTCGATACCCCTAAGGTATTTACCAGTTCTTCCACAAACTTCATCGACGTTTTTTCATTGGTGCCGATCTTGAAATCACTTGAGCTAGGCGCAAAGTTTTGTGCTTCATCTATGATTAAAGCGCCGATATGATGCTTAACAACCGCTTTACGCACCGTTTGGATCAGTTCATACACGCTACTATTGCGCTGCTTATACGCATATTGCTCACCCGTTGCTTCATCAATCGCGTCTAATATGGCTTTTAAAAATGCTTTCTGACCGACTCGATCATGATGTTCAACGTATACATACGTTATCTGCGTCAATGGACACGGTTTCATTGTGGCATCCGACATAGAATAGGCCGTGTGTTCAATCTTTTGCTCAATCTGCTCCAGCGCTTGCTTGACCATGCTGGACTTACCGCGCCCGCTCAAACCGGATATCAAGAAGGTATAGCTGTTCTCAAGCAAGTTTAGACGTCTGATATTTAATGACTTAAGCGGTGCATCTTTATCAGCTTCAATAGCCGCTAAAATACCTTGCCAATCATCATTGAGTGGATTGCGCCCGAGGTAAGACACTTCAATGCCAAGCCGAATCGCTTCATAAATCTCAACCATCTCATCTTGCACAACGTGCAAACTAAACAAGTTAAGAATACTAGAGCGAGTGTAATAGCCATGAAGTTCCTCTGGGACACCGGTCAAATCTAATCCATCAACAAATGATACTCCGCACTGTGTATGAATCTGCTGTTTAGCGAGCGGAAAGCCTAACCCTTCGACAAGCGGGTTGCCACGGTGCATCGGATTGGGATGACGAATATAGTTAGCTTTAGCCATGAGTCACCTCCACAGCGTTCGGATTACCAAACATGTCTGATGAAGAACTGACTAAATCATTTTGCGCAATATCTTTAACGGCACCTTGCATGCCTTTTTCAATATCTTGTCGATACTGATGATACTGTCTATCAGCCTCGGTTTTTCGATTATCTTTGATATCAGACACAATCCCTTTAGCCTGCGATTTTTGATGCTGATTAGTACGCGTTTTAGCCATTCTCTCTAAGGTGCGTAAGTCAGATCTTAAAATCACTGAACTAATCCGAGATTGTTCCTCTGCGACAGCAAGCTGAGACTTTAAGATCACCATACGATGATGTATTTGTTCCCAGACCATGTTTTTATAAGCTTCACTGCGCTCTGTAAGCTCAAGTTGATATACTGTCTTAGTTTCTTCGTCTTTGTACCAGATATGATTCGTCGAGCTCTCTGAGTAACGAATTGAGATAGACTGACGACCAAAATTTTTAGAAAGCTCTAAAAGCGGCAAACGCTCAAAATCAGTAGAAGAATAATACAACCCCTTGAAATACACGCCTTGGCTTCGCACACTGACTTTTGCCTCCGGCAACAAACCGAACAACAATTGCTCCCGAGGCAACTTTGCAGGTGCAATGACGCAGTTGCTTAAGCTGTAATTCCAAGCATCGCGAGGGGCAAATGCCACACCGTCGCGCTCCATTTCGAAGGTACGATTATTAATACGTGTAGAGTGATTATTAGCGTGAAGAACACACTTAATGATTGCGCGAGTTAACTCATCGCTAGTCAAAACATTGTTGCGGCTAGGATGTTGTTCATCAAATTTATTAATCTTGATGACTTTACCGTGCTCAAGCGGAGAAAATGCTTTCTTTTGAATAATATCGAAACTTTTCTCTACAGTGCCTTTACACACTCCCATGTGATACGCATTTAAATTGACCACTTCTATGCCAATTTTACCTTTGAGCAAGGCCTCCATATTCTTATCACTGTTTTCTGTACCACGGTCTGCCGTTAACTCACGCGGAGGATGGCAACACGGCCAATCCTCGGAGCTGATTTTGACTCCGAACTGTTTGCAAAATTCGACTTTATCAGAACATGCATTGAGTAAAGCGTGACAGGCCCCTGTCCAGTCAGGGCCATGAAAAGCGATGTGCATGCCAACGATCATACTGGTCACAACATCGACCACTAAATACAGAACCGGTCTACCAATTGACATTAACTCATTCGAAAACTCATAGCGCACATAGACATCTAATATTGTGCTATCAATTTCATAGCGACTTGTTGCACCGCGCAATCCGTGCTTCGCACTTCCCGTTCTCGCTTTGTGATCTCGTGTATAGTTTTTCTCACCGACACGCTTTCTTAACCACGTCAATTTAGACACAATTTTATTAATTTGACGTTTGAACGCCCTTGACGAAATCACGTGATTGTTACCAAGCGGAACACGCAATTCTTCTATCATCTCATCAATCGTTGCCCCTTTTGGTCGAATTGATACGCTGCCGTAACGATAGATATAGTCTTCATATAAGTCTTGAAGTACGACTTCCTTGCGATTGCGTAAGTGCGAACGTGCAAACTGTTCAATATCCTCAACGTCTTTTTGCGTGACATGACGATAAGCAGTTCCGTTAACCGTTTTTGGACCGGGTTTGGATGAAAGATCGTGCAGCCCATCCTCATTCAATATTGGAGAGTCAGGGAGAGAAAAGTTTTGACCGCAATAGTAATAATTCGGGAGTAAGGCATTTTTTATCCCACCATCCCGAAAATAGCGATTTAACATGCTAGTGACATATTTCTTATTGCGCTGAGAAAGCTCAATCAGCTCTTGCAATAATCCCTTAGGATCACCAAATAGATAACGATGCAACTTTTCAGGATCCTTCACAAGAGGCTTAATTGTCGACCAGGCGGCATCTCGCATCTCCAGAGGGTCTTTCACTTCATCATTAGCTGCATTTTTCTTGAGTAATTTGAGCTTTTTAGCTAAAAGCTTTTGTTTGAAATAGCTGTCATCTTCGAACAAAATATCGGGTATATTCGGAGGTAACAACACCCACTCTTTACGTTTTACTTTCTGCTCAAAATATTTAATTTTTATTGTAAATGGTCGACGAGGTCTGTTACAACTCAAGTCAGAGACAGCAATTTCGTCTTTTTCTTCCGCTACGATGCGGTATTTCACTTCGGGGTGCTTCGGATTAACGGAAGCAATAATCTGATTAACAAACATAGTCCACCTCCTTCGCTACCGCTGGTAACGGGCGGTTTAGATTAATCTCAGTCGTCCAGTCAAAATGCAGCACACGCTCATAAGCGAGCATCTGAAAAATGCTTTGGATCTGATGTAATGGCAGATTGATATCACTTGCAGTGCGTTCAAGATTATTGCGCACTGTAGCTGTGGGATAGTTTTCGAAATTAAGCGTTAAGTGACAAAGCACAGCGGATTTCAAGTCATCACTAATATCAATATCATAAGGAGAGTCATAACATTCGCGAAAATAACGCAGATTGCTTGTTACTGATTTATCAAATGACTTCTCGGTCAACTGTGTCCACGAAATATTATTTTGTAAGCAGTAGATTCGCTCTATTTCCGCTTTAGCGTTTGTCCGCGCTACAGCTTGCGGACTGGTAATGTTTTTATCTAACGCATCAGAGTATTTGAAATTATAAGCATGTCGGCTTTTGTCGGAGTGAATCACTAAATAATCCAGCGTCATCGTTTTCGCTGGACGATGACCATTGAAATTTACCGCTTCTTGATACGAAGATGGGTGCACGATATTAAGCTCTGTAGCCACTTGCATCGTATCTGCTATGGGAAGCGGGAATTGCTCTAAGATATTTTTCACTCGTTTGTTTGCTTCAAAGTGAAAAAATGCCTGAAGTTCTCCACGGCTCAGAAAGTGATGAGCGCGTTTGGTTTTGTGACTGTATATGATCTGCCCTTGCCCGATCGTGTGAGACTGCCTGACAGTAATCCAAGGGCGATATCCCTCTTTTTTGACTTTTGCATAATATCGAGCAATGCGACTTCGCTCTTTATCTGTGATGATAGGTTGAGTGACTTTTTTCATCTAGATTTCCTCTTTGAATAGTAAAAAAAGAGGAAGATAGTCGAACGTTCAAATTACATCAACACACATAATATACTGATAATTAAAGAATTTTATTAGTAGGCACTAATAATTTAAAGTGGTCAATTTTTGAGCTTTTGTAAAATCAAAGACTTGAAAAACAATTATTAACAGCCGCTTATATTTAAATATAGTATGTATATAACCAGAAAGAATAAGGTATTTAGAAAGAGTATATTAATGCTGCAATTTAATGAGAAAAGTACCGTGTAAGAACCAAGCCCGATCGCAAATGTAACTTTTTACCGCAATTCAATTGTAGACAAATTACTGAACTAGCCTGAGTAGGAGTTGCCGCTTACTCAACCTTTGCTGGGTTTCATTTTGTGGTAGATATTTCATTACAATGATAGGTTGGTCATGTATTGAATGGCCGCACAAGGCTATTTAGGATTATATTTGTTTTGAAGGGAGTAGAGCTCTTGAAAAGCTTAAATTATCACACCACTATTGATCACTTTTACTGATTCAAATTTTGCATTATTTATCTTTATTTGATATAAAAAATCAATCAAAACATATAAAAAACAAGGATCAAAGTAACCTAATTTAGAGCCTTGGAAAAAGAGGAAATAAAATGGAATTTATTATTGGGTTATTTGTAATTTATTTGATTTATAAATTATTTAAAGGTAACAGTAAACCTTCTGCACACAATCCTCCCCCTAAAAGAACTCCCCAACCTTTTTCTGAAAAAACAAAAGTCCCTAAAAGTAGAACCTCATCCCCCAGTATTGCTGTAGGCTCTTCCAGCATAAGTGTATCCAGTTCGTCTAATCATGCTTATTTAGACGATGATGATGACTTTGCTACTTTTACTATTCATACAAGCTTTGGCCGAGAGCCAGAAAAAACAACGAACAAACAAAAAGGTCGATGGATAAGTGTAGAAGAACAACTTTCTGTTAATGGAAGGCAGTTAACGAAAGGCTTTTTCTACTTTGGTGGAGTAATGAATTCACTAGATGGGTACGGTATAGAGCCATCTCTAGTGGATGATAAACGCCCGGCTTCAAGTCCCTCGGTAGATTCAGAAATATACACTGATGAATCCTTAGGGTACTGGCCAACTTACGCATCCTTATCTAAAGGCTGTAGAGGCGCTTACCTAGATTGGCTCGCCTCTGATCGCTCAAACCCCAATACGCCAATTGGTTATGTCTTCATCTATTTCTACGGGTTTGAGAGAAGAGTCATCGAAAACAAATCAAATAATCAAATATCTAATGAAGAGTACATAGCAATATTTGAAGAAGTGTTGCGTCTCAATAGCGTTTTTAACGCAAATCGTTCGTTCAGAGGATACTCTGCTAATTTCCTCGAACTAATGGCACTTCAAAGACCCGCCTTATTTGAAGATAGACTGTCAGATATACCAGAAACTAATAATGCATTGTCATTCAAAGTAAAACTTGCAACAACTATAGCCAATGGAAACCCTGTAACAGCTCCCTTAGCTTTAGAGTGGCTAAAAAATACATTCGAGTATTCCCTAAAAACTCCCGCCCGTAGATGTGAAGAAGAGTTTAGCCAGCTTTTCCAAATTAGATTTTCTGAAAAGTTTGGCGAAGGAATTTCCGTAAAACCCAATAAAACTAAACTGCGACTTTCATACCATGCGGCAAGTAATGGTGTGCATGGGGTTGATTTGGAGTTGGGTGACTTACCTGATCCAAGTATTCTCAAAGGCCCAATTAAAAAGCTCATTCCTATTGCCGAACAATGTACAGAAGAATTGAGCAGCTATAGCCGTTACTTAGGAAAAGCTGAAACCTCAAGGAGTGACATTGCAGCGTTGATGTTATTACCTAAAGAACTGGCAAACGAAGCAAATTCACCAGTTATAGAAACATTTAAGTCTTGGGCAAATCAGATAATTAGTTCAAATGATGGACTAACCACTGTCAAGGATTTCTGGACTCATACAGGTACACCTCTCCCTAAGGCATTTAACAAAAAAGAAAATGAACTTGTCGCTAACTTGGCTGCTAAGGCTGAAATAGGTATTGCGCCAGACCAACGTTTTCACCATGCAAAATTGAAAATCGATGACAACATTGTGCTCTTCTCACCGGGCCATGGAGAGTTTTTTGAGCCAAGCTCGGCATTCAACCAAGTAAGTTTAGCAATTAGGTTAGGGGCAATGGTCGCAACGATAGACGGTACTGTAGATCAGCATGAGAAAATCGCCTTACAAACGTTGATAAACCACGATGACAAACTCTCACCTTCTGAAAAGAACTCGTTAAATGCATATTTAACTTGGCGTCTAAATGCCCCTGTAAATAATACCGGCTTGAAAGCTAGGATTGAAAAACTCGGCGTTCCACAGGTGGAATTCTTGAAAAGATTCATGCTTTCCATCGCTCTTGCTGATGGAAGAATCGATGCTTCTGAAATTAAGCAAATTGAAAAGTTATATACCTCGTTAGGCTTAGATAAATCACTCGTTACAAGTGACATTCATGCGTTTGCCTCCAGTAAACAGCCTATTTCTGCCACACCTAAAGACGTTTCAATTGATAAAAGTACCTTTCAGTTGGATGAAGGTATTCTGGCTATGCATGAAAGTGACACCAACGATGCAAAGAGTATGCTGGAGAGTATATTTGCCGTTGATGAAGAAGCTGACCTGGAAGTGATCCCCACAACTGATGTCAATGAAGAAGGCTTAGAGAGCCCTTACAAAGAACTTTTTGAAACTTTGATAGCTAAAGAGTCGTGGCCACGTAAAGAAGTTCATGAACTGTGCAGCAAACTAAACATAATGGTTGATGGCGCATTAGAAACTATTAATGACTGGGCTTATGACAAAGTCGATGCGCCAGTTCTAGATGACGATGGTGATATCTATGTCGATCTAGAAATCGTAGAAGAATTGAAGGGATAAACAATGGTTGCAAAAAGAATACGAGCTAAAGAAAGGGATGCAATTATCCAATCTCTGAAGTCAGGTGTGACTCCTAAGATTGGAATCCAGCATATCCAAGTTGGTCGAGTAAATGAATTAAAAGCTCTGATCCAAGACATTGATCGGATCTCAGATGGAGGTTCAGCTTTCAGGCTCATTATCGGCGATTATGGTTCTGGTAAAACATTCTTTTTAAGTGTTGTACGTGCTATTGCTCTAGAGAATAAGCTTGTAACCGTCAATGCAGACTTATCTCCTGATAGACGTATTCATGCATCGGCTGGTCAAGCTAGAAACCTTTACTCTGAGCTAATGCGTAACATGGCGACTCGCAACAAACCTGATGGTAATGCTTTAACCAGTGTAGTTGAAAAGTTCATCACAGAAGCGATGAAAGAAGCTGATACTTCAGGAAAAAGTATAAATTCAATTATCCATGAAAAATTAGCATCACTTTCTGAACTCGTTGGCGGTTATGATTTTGCTAAAGTTATTGAGGCTTATTGGATAGGTCATGAGAAAGATGATGAGATACTAAAAGCTAACGCCATAAAATGGTTACGAGCAGAGTATTCAACTAAAACCGATGCCCGAAATGACCTAGGTGTTCGAACAATTATTTCGGATACATCTTTTTATGATGCGCTGAAATTAATGAGTTTATTTGTCAGACAAGCTGGCTACCAAGGGCTTCTAGTTAACTTAGACGAGATGGTAAATCTATATAAGTTGAACAACACCACAGCGAGAACTTCTAACTATGAGCAAATACTCCGAATTCTAAACGATTGCTTGCAAGGAAGCGCTGAGCATTTGGGTTTCCTTCTCGGCGGAACCCCTGAGTTTTTGCTAGATCCACGTAAAGGCTTGTATAGCTATGAAGCACTACAATCTAGGTTGGCAGATAACAGTTTTGCTAAACAAGCGGGCGTGATTGATTATTCGTCACCGGCACTACACCTCGCTAGCTTAACCCCTGAAGAACTCTATATTTTGCTTAAAAACTTGCGTCACGTTTATGCTGAAGGTGACGAAGCAAAGTACTTGGTTCCAGACGAATCTCTCAAAGCGTTCTTACAGCATTGCAGCCAAACTATAGGAGATGCGTATTTTCGAACGCCACGTAACACCATTAAAGCATTTTTAGATATGCTCGCGGTGATCGACCAAAACCCGCAAATTGCATGGCATAGTCTAATCTCATCAGTAGCAATTAATGAAGATAAGCCTTCCGATGTTGAACTCGAAACAGAGGACAATGAAGATGGATTTGCTGACTTCAAACTATGATTGATGAACATGAAAAATTAGACCATCGGATTCAGCGCTGGATATTCAAACAAGGCTGGACTGGCTTACGAGAAATACAATGCCTTGCTATTGAACCTATATTGTCTGAAAAGACAGATGTGCTGATCAGCGCTTCAACCGCAGCAGGAAAGACAGAGGCATTTTTCTTGCCTGCGCTCAGCGCCATAGCACCTCAAGAAACGGGTGTAGGGATCCTTTACGTTAGCCCTCTAAAAGCCCTTATAAATGACCAAGATAGGCGCTTAGAAAGTCTGTCTGACCTGTTAGAAATACCGGTTACTCCCTGGCATGGTGATAGCTCACAGGGCCGAAAGAAGAAATTAAAAGCATCACCATCCGGTGTCGTGTTAATAACACCTGAGTCATTGGAGTCATTACTCATCAGTGACTCTGGCTGGATCAAAGCAGCATTCTCTAATTTGAAATATATCGTTATTGATGAGTTTCATGCCTTTATTGGCTCTGAGCGCGGCCATCACTTACTCTCTTTACTTCATAGACTTGAACACCTTCTCGGAAGACTAGAAACACCAATCCCGAGAGTCGCTTTGAGTGCTACGCTTGGTGAGTTAGAGAAAGTACCTCTATCACTTCGCCCTA
The DNA here is from genome assembly GCF_049257215.1 of Pseudoalteromonas thalassia. Taxonomy (NCBI): domain Bacteria; kingdom Pseudomonadati; phylum Pseudomonadota; class Gammaproteobacteria; order Alteromonadales; family Pseudoalteromonadaceae; genus Pseudoalteromonas; species Pseudoalteromonas thalassia. The sequence continues at coordinate 12,821 of NZ_JBMMUE010000010.1, read as the reverse complement.
ATCGCTCTTTACCTTGCAAGATCATCAAAGATACACATTCGACTTCCACCTTGAAGGTTCAGGTAAAGGGGTATGTCAACCCTGCTAACTTAGAAGCTGAGTCTTCCAATGATGCCGAATATACGATCTGCCAAGATTTATTTAAATTTTGTCGAGGCGGAAATCACCTTGTGTTTGCAAATAGTAGAAGCCGTACAGAAAGCATTGCGGCTACATTATCTGACTTCTGTGAAGAGAAAATTGTACCGAATGAATTTTTTCCTCACCATGGTTCGCTATCTAAAGATCTTCGAGAAAGCTTAGAAAAGCGATTGCAACAGGAGCATTATCCTACCACAGCGATTTGCACAATGACTCTTGAACTAGGCATTGATATCGGCAAGGTAAACTCCGTAATTCAAGTAACAGCCCCCCACTCTATTTCAAGTTTACGTCAAAGAATGGGACGCTCAGGAAGACGCGGTGGAGCCTCAATATTGCGAATGCTAATCGCTGAAGCTGAATTGACAAAAGACTCTAGCGTCATCGACAAGCTGAGATTGGAGCTTATTCAATCTCTGGCCATGATCAGACTTCTTATCGGCAGTAAATGGTATGAACCAGCTGATACATCACTTTACCACTTCTCAACACTCCTTCACCAAGTACTTGCGGTTACTGCACAATGGGGAGGAATTAGAGCCGAGCAATTATTTAGTTTGCTCTGTAAAGATGGCCCTTTTCAAAACGTTAATGTTGAAAACTTTAAAGCACTACTTGTCCACATGGGCAAAACAGAACTCATAACTCAGTTAGGAAGTGGTGAATTGGTTCTTGGCCTTTTGGGAGAAAAGCTGACAAGCCATTACTCGTTCTATGCTGTTTTCAAAACGCCTGAAGAGTTTCGGATTGTATGTGGAACAAAATCACTCGGAACGCTGCCTGTAGATTCATTGGTATTGGAAGGTCAGCATATTGTTTTCGGTGGAAAACGTTGGAAAGTAAACGACATAGATAGCGAAAAGAAAGTCATTTATGTGGAGCATGCAAAAGGTGGCAAGCCGCCTAAATTTGGTGGTGCTGGCTTGAACATACATGATGTTGTCCGGCAAGAGATGTTCCAAATATTAAAAGACGGTGACTACAGAATTTCTGTGGGGGATCAGAAAGTCGACTTCGCTGATTCAGCTGCACGAGAACTGTTTGGTGAAAGCGTACGATATTTCGAAGATGCAAAGCTCTCTAGAGAACCACTGCTCCAGGTTGGCAATACTACTTATATATTCCCATGGCTTGGCGACAAAGTGGTAAATACAATTGTCGCCTTGCTAATCCAACATGGGTTTGAAGCTGGCGCATATGCAGGAGTCATAGAAGTAGAAAAAGCGCCATTAGAAAGTGTTCGCTCAATATTGCTCAAACTTGCTTCAACGGAACTCCCAACAGAAACAGAACTAGCACAACAAGTACAGGAAAAACGTATCGAGAAGTTCGATGAGTTCTTGCCAGAAAGTATTCTATCCATAGGGTATGGAGCAAAAGCATTTGACCTAACAACTACAGCTGAGTGGTTGCAAAACATAAAGCAAGATAGACCACTAAGTATTTAACATAAGAATAAGAGAGAAAACTCCTTGGCAAAAATCGTTTTAAGATCAAACCATAATGAAATCAAAGATGTTCATGTGATTTTCATGCATGGACTGGGTGGTAATGCAGAAAGTACATGGTTAGATAGAAATACTAAGCAGAAGGCTTGGCCACTGTGGCTTATGGAGGATTGTGATGATCTAAATATATGGACAGTAGAATATGATGCTCCAAAGCTTAAATTTAATAGTTCAGGAATGGGCATTCCAGATCTTGCTACAAATATATTCGAACACATACTAAAGGTACCTGAATTAGCTGAAGGAGAAATAATATTTATTTGTCATAGCCTTGGAGGATTAATTACAAAGCAAATCATGAGACTTGCAAATGATCAGATAAAAAGAGAAATTGCTCAGCAATTCGTTGGCAGGGTTACTGGCGTGGCGTTTCTGGGCACACCTCATCTAGGTGCTGATATTGCTTCTACAGGTCATAATTTAGCTTCCAGAGCACTTCTAAGGTGTCTAACCCTCCAAAAACCATCAATAGTTGCTGCATCATTAAGTCGAAATGATCCAAACCTAAGAGAATTAAATACTTGGTATCGAGATTGGTGCCAGCACAAAGTACTGAGACATCTTGTCCTTATAGAAACTGAAAAAATGTACGGTACTATCACTGTTGTTAAACCAGACAGTGCTGATCCAGGTATAGCTGGGATTAGAGCTATTCCTATTGCGGTTAGTCATGAAAACATTTGTAAGCCAAATGATAAAAATGATGAGATATATACTCATATCAAAGAATTTGTATCTCAAAAAAAAAGAGATTTTCATAAGCTATGGATAAGTTCACGATTTAATAACGATATAAACGCATGGGAAGGATATAGTAACTGGGCAAATTGCCCCCATGGAACGACCGGTGAATATTTCGTTGATGAACAGGTTAGATTGCTTGATTCATCTTCAAGCAATAATGAAGGACTTAAAGGTTTAGACGGCTTAAACCTTATTAGAAATAAGTTATTAGAAAGAAAAGCGTCTATTAGACTTGTTGGTTTATCTGGTGTTGGAAAAACTAGGTTCGTGCAAGCCTTGTTTGATGAGCGTATTGGTGACAACCCTTTGCCCCACAAGGCTGTATTTTATACTGATATGGCAAACGGCCCAAAACCAACACCTCAAGCTTTGGCTGAAAAAATCGTTGGTGAAGGGAGACAAGCAGTTTTAATAATAGATAACTGTCCGCCTGACCTACATAGATCTCTTACAACCTTATGCAGCACTGAAAGCAGCAACACCAATTTACTGACTGTCGAATATGATTTAAGAGAAGACCAACCTGAGCAAACTGAAGTATTCTCTTTAGAACCATCTTCAATTGAGATTATAGAAAAAATACTTAACGCTAGATATCAGCATCTAGGTCAGCAAAACTCTAGAACAATCAGTGAATTTTCAGGTGGTAACTCAAGAATAGCTTTAGCTTTAGCTGAAACAATAGGTAAAGACGAAAACATCTCAAGTTTAAGGGATGAAGAACTATTTAAAAGGCTATTTTACCAACGTCATGCTAATGAAAAGTCACTCGAAACAGCAGCTCAATGTCTTTCACTCGTTTATTCATTCCAAATTAACAGTGAGAAGACTTATAGTGATGATATTACTTTCCTCAGTAAACTATCAGAAATTCCAACAAGAGATATTTATGAATCAGCTAAAGAGCTAAAGCGTCGAAATTTAGTTCAGCAACGAAGTAAATGGATGGCTGTTTTACCGCACCCAATTGCGAATAGGTTAGCAAAGTATGCGTTAGAAAATATAAGTACAGGTGTTATTTCTGATAACTTTAATGAATCAACAGATGAACGCTTACTAAAATCCTTTTCAAGGAGACTAGGCTACTTGCCAAAATGTGAAGAAGCCAAAATCATCGTTAATGATTGGTTAAATGAAAATGGATTATTACATAAACTATACGCCGAGGGTAAAAGTGAACTTGCCTGGGTATTGCTCACCAATATAGCTCCTATTTCAACTAAAGAAGTTTTACTTTACATTGAAACCTTAGCTAAACAACCTGAGTTTTGTACACGAAAAAATAAACAATTCACCGCAATAACAAGGCTTATTAGATCTATTGCATATGAGGAACAGTATTTCGGCACATGTGCCAAATTGCTATGTCAATTCTCACTATCTGAAGGTAAAACTGAGAATTACAACTCTATCAGAGATATTTTAAAATCATTGTTCCAACTTTATTTATCTGGAACACATGCAACCAAAGAACAGCGTTTAGATGTTATAAAGAATTTAATTTCTACCGCTAACGAGCAGAGTGTATATCTTGCTTTCGAGCTATTAGATTCATCTCTTGAAGCTTGGCACTTTTCCTCAAGCCATAGCTTTGATTTTGGTGCAAATCCAAGAGACTTTGGTTATAGACCAAAAACCAACCAAGATGTTGCAGACTGGTATCAGTTGTTCATTGAATATACATCTGAATTTATCACTAATAAAACTCCTCACTCAGAACGAGCTAAAAAAGTACTAGGCAAAAGCCTGCGTAGCTTGTGGCGACAAAATCACTTAAGAAATTTAATTGAAAGTACTTGTATAAAAATAAGCACTTTAGGAATGTGGGCTGATGGCTTTTCTGCCATTCATGATATTTTAAAATGGGATTGCAAAACTTCCACAGAAAAGGAAAAACAGCGGTTGCAATCAATCGCAAACCAATTATCACCTAAGTCCTTATTAGACGATATAAACATGTATGTATTGGCTGATAAATGGAAATTTCATGATTTAGATGAATACGATGAGAATGGTATTTTAATTGAACATGGTTATAAAAAAGGGCAGCAGTACGCTATAGATTTGGGGGTAAAAGTAGCAAATACTGATAGTCAGTTACTTCAATCTATGTTGACTGAACTTCTATCATACAGTGGTTCTAACTCTAACTTATTTGAATTTGGAGAAGGCTGTGCTGAAGGAACGCATAATAACCAAGAGTTATTAACCCTTACTATTTCTGCATTAGAAGAAATTCCTGAGAAAGAACGAAACATTAACTTCTTATGTGGTCAAATTAAGCACCTCTCGAAAGTTAATATCAGCCTCACTAATACTTTCTTAGATAAGTTCATGACACACCCTGAACTCAAGAAATACTTTATATTAGTCCAACTGAGTTACGTTATCGACCAAGATGCAATTGCTAGAATACTCAAAGCATTAAAAGAAAATACATCTCCAGTTTGGATGTATAGAAACTTAGCATGTGGTCGCAGTCACGAACCAATACCCGACGATCAGCTATGTGAAATATTGGATTTAATTTGGAAACAACAAGACGGCCAGGCAGTTGCCATAGAAATACTATCAATGCGCTTTCACGAGCTAAAGCAAAACCAACACTATGTTGTTTCAGATTTGCTTAAAGAGAAATCAGCGTCACTTTTAGCATCATTCAATTACGCTGAAGAAAGAGGAACTTCAGGTGGCAGCGATTATAGTTTAACCCAAATAGCCAATGTATGCTTTTCTGCCGGTACAAATGAAAAGTATGCTTTAACTGTTCTAGAAGCAATTAAAGCGAAAATTTTGACTCATATTATCGACAGATATGATTTCCCAGAATTTATGTCCACAATTATTCAATTACATCCTATTTTAGCCCTTGAAATATTTATAGGTAAAAATAAAGAAATAGAACCTCAGATAAGAAATGCAATAAAAGGTAGGCTTGACAAGAAAGTAAGTCCATTCTCGAAAGTTAATATAAAAAGCACGTTAAATTGGTGTAAATACAACGGCAAAGATAGCTATCCGGCTTTAGCATCGATTATTACACCTTACCAATCAAATGAAAAAACTTTAGAGTGGACACCATTAGCGATTGAATTATTACAAGCTTGTCCAGAACCTGCTTTGGTTTTGGATAAATACTTATCTAACTTCACTCCAAGTGGAGGGGCAGGCTCATGGGCAAAAATACTTGAGTCTCGATTACCTTTATTTCAACCATTGATAGATTCAACTGATAAAAGAGTATCAGAATGGGCTATTGCTAAAAAGCCACAATGGGAAGCTTACATTGCAAGAGAATATGAAAGAGAAGTAGAACATGACACTGAAAATGGTGAGCGATTTGAATGGTAAATAAATATATCGAGAATTAGCGATAATAAAAGGCGAACCATTTCTGGTTCGCCTTCTATACTTAGTTAGTTTCCAACTTCAATTGCAGTTTCCAACTTCGATTACGTGGTTTCCAACTTCAATTGTCGTTATCACGTGATCACTTAGTCACGGTATGTCTCAACCGCTGGGCATGAACAAACTAGGTTACGGTCGCCGTATACGTCATCGATACGGGTTACTGTAGGCCAGAATTTGTCTTTTGCTACGCTTGGTACTGGGAATGCAGCGTAGAAACGGTCGTATGCACGATCCCACTCATTGCCTAGTACGTCTGCTTGTGTGTGCGGTGCAAACACTAGCGGGTTGTTTTCAATTGACCATTCGCCAGATGCGATACGGTCGATTTCTGACTTGATTGACACCATTGCTTCGATGAAACGGTCGATCTCAACTTTAGACTCAGACTCAGTTGGCTCAATCATTAGTGTGCCAGCTACTGGGAATGACATAGTTGGTGAATGGAAGCCGTAGTCTTGTAGACGTTTAGCTACGTCCATTTCAGTGATGCCTGTTTGCTCTTTAAGTGGGCGTAGGTCAACAATACACTCGTGCGCAACGCGGTTGTTACGGCCACGGTATAAAATTGGGTAATGCTCGCTTAGCTTCTCAGATAAGTAGTTAGCGTTCACGATAGCCATTTCTGTTGCTTGTTTTAAGCCTTCAGAGCCCATCATGGCAATGTATGCCCACGAGATTGGTAAAATAGCTGCTGAGCCGTAAGGAGCAGCAGAAACCGCACCGTTACCGATGTTTGTGCCAGCAACATTAATTACGCTGTGGTTAGGCATAAATGGCGCTAGGTGAGATTTAACACCGATTGGGCCAACACCTGGACCACCACCACCGTGTGGAATACAGAATGTTTTGTGTAGGTTAAGGTGCGATACGTCAGAACCGATTGAACCTGGGCTTGTAACACCTACTTGCGCGTTCATGTTTGCGCCGTCCATGTACACTTGACCGCCGTGCTGGTGCACGATGTCACAGATTTCACGAATTGTTTCTTCGTAAACACCGTGTGTAGATGGGTAAGTGATCATGATACAAGATAGGTTTTCAGATACCTCTTCGGCTTTCGCTTTAAGGTCTGCCATATCAACGTTACCGTTTTTATCACAGTCAACTACCACGATTTTCATGCTTGCCATTTGTGCAGACGCTGGGTTTGTACCGTGCGCTGAACTTGGGATCAAACATACGTTACGGTGACCTTCACCTCGTGACTCATGGTATTTACGAATCGCGATTAAGCCTGCGTATTCACCTTGTGCACCTGAGTTAGGTTGTAGTGAAACTGCATCGTAACCTGTGATATTTACTAACCAATCATGTAGTTCTGTCATCATGATTTGGTAACCTGCTGCCTGATCAAGTGGGCAGAATGGGTGTAGGTTTGCAAACTCAGGCCAAGTGATTGGGATCATCTCAGCTGTCGCATTAAGTTTCATCGTACATGAACCTAATGAGATCATTGAGTGGTTAAGCGCTAAGTCTTTGTTCTCTAGGCGCTTGATGTAACGCAACATTTCAGTCTCGCTGTGGTACGAGTTGAAGTTAGGGTGCGTTAAAATTTCGTCATCGCGTACTAGGCTTGCAGGAATTGAGTTGCTGCCGTTTACTTCGATTTCGTTTGCTAGTGCGTCAACGCTTAGGCCGTGATCTTCACCTAAGATGATGTCGAATAACTCAGCTACGTCTGCACGAGTTGTTGTTTCTGATACAGAAATTGAGTATTCACCTGCGCGGTTAGACGCAAAGTTAACGCCGTTTGCTACTGCACGTGCAACGATTTCGTCTTTGTTATCTGCAACAACAGTCAGTGTATCGAACCATGTGTCGTGCTTAAGGTTTAAGCCTTTTGATTTTAAGCCTGCCGCTAAGATGTCTGCAAAACGGTGGATACGCTCAGCGATAGTTTTAAGGCCTTGTGGACCGTGGTAAACCGCGTAGAACGCTGCCATGTTCGCTAGTAGTACTTGCGCTGTACAGATGTTTGAGTTGGCTTTTTCACGACGAATGTGTTGTTCACGTGTTTGCATTGCCATACGCAGTGCGTCGTTACCTAAACGGTCTTTAGAAACACCGATAATACGACCAGGTAGTGAACGCTTGTACTTGTCGCGTGTTGCGAAGAATGCAGCGTGTGGACCACCGTAACCCATAGGTACACCAAAACGCTGTGCTGAACCAAGCACTACGTCTGCACCTAGCTTACCTGGTGCTTTAAGCAGTAATAAGCTCATGATGTCTGCAGCAACACAGGCAATCGCTTTTTTGCTTTGTACGCCAGCGATTAAATCGGTTACGTCAGTGATTTCACCCGTTGTTGATGGGTATTGGAATAACGCACCAAAAATATCGTGGTCTAGTGCTTCAGCTGCTTTACCAACGATAACGTCAAAGCCGAACTGCTCTGCACGTGTTGCAACAACGTCGATTGTTTGTGTGTGCACGTCATCAGCGATGAAGAATGCATTTGCTTTAGACTTAGCAACACGCTTTGCAAGGCCCATTGCTTCTGCCGCAGCCGTTGACTCGTCAAGTAATGACGCGCTTGCTAAATCAAGACCAGTTAGGTCTAGGGTCATAGTCTGGAAGTTTAATAATGATTCTAAACGACCTTGTGCAATCTCTGGTTGGTAAGGTGTATACGCAGTGTACCAGCCTGGATTCTCAAGTACGTTACGTAAAATTACGTGTGGTACGTGAGTTGGGTGGTAGCCTTGACCGATGTATGATTTGAACACTTTATTTTTGCTTGCCACTGATTTTAAGTAGCTTAGTGTTTCAACTTCAGTGCGGCTTTCGCCAATTGATAAACCTTGCTCTAAGCGAATGCTTGCAGGTACCGTTTGACCGATCAGCTCTTCAACACTCGATACTCCAAGAGCGCTCAGCATGTCGCTTACTTGCGCTGGGCTTGGCCCAATGTGACGGCGAATAAAATCTTGCTTTTGCTCTAATTGTTCAAGAGATTTGGCGTTTGACATTTGTCCAGATTCCTATGATCCAAAAAAAAGTGGTTACTGCCAATGGGTAACTGGCAATAACTTAAAAACGTGTTGATTTAGTAACTTACAGCGTATGGAAAGGTAAGCTATAAAATCATAAAAGCCCCTGTGAAACCCAAGCTACGCATTTAATTAGCTGGAGATCTAGACGGGGCTTTTAGTCGGCGTGACTAATTAATTAGTCTTCGTCGATTGTGTTAGCGTAGCCTTCAGCGTCTAACAGGTTATCAAGCTCTGATGTGTCAGATGCTTTGATACGGAATAACCAACCGTCAGTGTACGGGTCGTTATTTACTGTTTCAGGCGAATCTTCAAGATCTTCGTTGATTGCAACGATTTCACCGCCGATTGGTGCGTAGATGTCTGATGCTGCTTTTACAGACTCAGCTACTGCGCAGTCTTCACCCGCGTCAACTTCATCACCAACTTCTGGTAATTCAACGAATACCATGTCGCCAAGAAGTTCTTGTGCGTGCTCAGTGATACCTACAGTAAACGTACCGTCACCTTCGTCGCGAACCCACTCGTGTGAAGTAGCATATTTTAATTCGCTTGGGATATTGCTCATCTTTTTGTTCCTTTGGTTTATATTGGGTGATAACACCAAATTTTTTATAGTTTAGATAACTGATTTGCCGTTACGTACAAAGCAAGGTTTAACAACCTTAACGTTAACCAGTTTTTTACGCATCTCTACTTGGGCTGTTTCGCCAGTTGAACGCGGAACGCGTGCTAGCGCAACACTGTGACCAAGAGTTGGTGAGAATGTACCAGAGGTAATCACCCCTTCACCACCTTCAACGATGACTTTTAAACCGCTACGCAATACGCCTTTTTCTTCAAGCACTAAACCAACTAGTTTGTCTGTGCTCTTGTCAGCGCGTTGCTGTTCTAATACTTCACGACCGATAAACTTACGATCTTCTGGCTCCCATGCGATTGTCCACGCCATGTTTGCAGCAAGTGGAGAAACACTTTCGTCCATATCTAGGCCGTAAAGGTTCATACCTGCTTCAAGACGTAACGTATCACGTGCACCTAGACCAGCTGGCGCTACGCCTGCGTCTAGAAGTTGTTGCCATAAATCAGCAGCTTGATCGTTAGGTACTACGATTTCATAACCATCTTCGCCAGTATAGCCTGTTGTCGCAATAAATAAATCACCTGCTTGCACACCAAAGAAAGGCTTCATACCTTCAACAGCAGCTTGTTGCTCCGCGTTAAGTACTGTTGCTGTTTTAGCACGTGCGTTAGGGCCTTGAACGGCAATCATTGCAAACTCAGGACGCTCAGTAACCGTTACGGCGAAATCAGCCGAAACTTTAGCTAAATGCGCTAAATCTTTTTCACGTGTTGCTGAGTTAACAACTAAACGGTAGTTCGTTTCTGAGAAGAAATAGATGATAAGGTCGTCGATTACGCCGCCTTCTTCGTTAAGCATACCTGTGTAAAGTGCTTTACCCGGTACAGTTAACTTAGCAACGTCGTTTGCCACTAGCTTACGTAAGAACGCTTGCGCTTGATCGCCTTGAACATCAACAATTGTCATGTGAGATACGTCAAACATACCTGCATCTGTGCGAACCGCATTATGCTCTTCGATTTGTGAGCCGTAGTTGATTGGCATTTCCCAGCCGTGAAAATCAACCATTTTTGCGCCAGCTTCAAGGTGCTTAGCATGTAAAACTGTTTTAGAAGTCATAATATTCCTTCACTTTTAAATTAACCCACAAGTTGTGGGGCGTGGCCTCAATTTAATGAGGGGGAATAACATGGGCGGCGATTATACATTAGTTGCACAGTTGTCACACCCAAATTGCGATTTTGTAACTAAAAAACAGCTAAACACCCAAGTGCGTAGCTGTTTTAAAAATTTTATCTTTTAAGCAACGTTGGCTAAGGCTAAATCAAAGCCGAGCTGCTGTAAGTGCGTTTGCCATTTATCAAGCTCTGCTTGGCGCGCCACCAGCTGAAATTGCTGTGTTGCTTGGTTATCTATCGCGGTAATAAATACCTCACCGCTTTGTGCACCATAGCAGCTGCGCATGTCTGATAAACGCAGTCCCGGCGTTAGCTTAAAGCTGTCGACCAAGGCATCAAACGCTTGCTCACCACTTAGGGTTAGTGCGCTTAAGTCGTCACGCATTACATAATCAATGTCGTAACGAAGTTGTTGCTCATTAATAAGTGACTGTAATTGCACGCTGGCATCTTTACCTAACACAAAACGAAATGCGGTTTCGTTAAAGTAATACAGGGCATAAGCGTAGCTGCTTGTTAGGTCATCGTCTAATGAACTACGTAAGCCTAAACCGCTAGCGGTTAGCTTATTAATATCAAGACCTAAAATAGCCGTTAAAAATGGGATTGCTTCAGTGCCACTAAAATCCATAATGGCAGTATCGTTATTAGCTTGTAGCACGTTGTCTGCTGGGGTCTCAGCTTGGCTGTGGCGAGCAAACATTATTGGCGTAAAAGTCATATGTGACACCTATCAATCATTAATGGCTGAAGTATATTGCGCCGTGCTAGCAACAACAAATTGTAATTATTTATCAATTGATAAATAATACTTATATATATAGCCCTATAAATAGAATTTTTTAATGAAAAACATTTCTACCGATAGTTTACGTACTTTAGTCACCGTTGTTGAAGTTGGCGGATTTGCCAAAGCGGGTGAATTATTGGGGCTATCACAACCGGCTGTGAGCTTACAAATAAAGCGCCTTGAAGACATGCTGGGCCATAAGCTATTTAAAAAGCAAGGCCAGCGCCAAGTGCTTAATCAGTATGGCGAATTACTTATGCCATTAGCGAAGCAAATGCTGCAACAAAACGATGCTATTTTGCAGCAGTTCACCAGCGAAAACGTGACCGGTAAAGTGCGCTTGGGGATCCCCAGTGAATTTGCCGCACGTATTCTACCTTCAATTATTGGTGACTTCGTGGCCCTCTACCCTGACGTATCGCTCGAAGTGCGCTCTCGTTTGAGTAAGCATTTGTTGTCGGTCTCGCGCCAAGATCAATTCGATTTAGTGCTGGCATTAAACGAAGAGCTCGAATCAGCTAAGTTCCCTATTTTTATGCAAGACCAACTAGTATGGGTAGGTGATTTAAACCTTGCACAGAACGATGTGGTCACGCTTGTAACCGCCCCTGAGGGATGTATATATCGTCGCCGCGCAATCGAAGCACTACAAAGTGCGGGTATTAAATACCGCATTGCCTACAGTAATGCCGACTTAACCGGCCTAACTGCGGCGTTAAAAGAAGGCTTAGGCATTACAGTGCTGGCAAAAAGTACCGTGCCAAATGAGCTTAACTACCAACTGCAAACCAAAGACCTCCCCGAGCTTGGTCAAATCGGTATTAGTTTAATTAAACGCACCGACGATCCAGGCACCGCCGTAGATAAACTCGCCGAATTCATCGCCCTACGTTTGACGTAGGTGTGAGTTTTCAAAATTGTAAAAACGATTTTATATCTCGTAATTCAATGAATACTCACAAAGAGGTATAGAGACGCTGCGCTTTAGAAGAAAAACTACATAGCTTTATGGTCTTTCTCATTCTCTTCTCATTATCTTCTCTTTGTGCAAAAAATAGTGAACCACAGAGTACACCGAGGCGCTTCGCGCTACATAAAAAAAGTAATACTCACAAATAGGAAAAGAGACGCTACGCTTTAGAGTTAAAACTACATAATCTTATGGTCTTTCTCATTCTCTTCTCATTATCTTCTCTTTGTGCAAAAGAATATTGAACCACAGAGTACACCGAGGCGCTTCGCGCTACATAGAGAAAGTAATAATCACAAAGAGGATAAGAGACGCTGCGCTTTAGAAGAAAGACTACATAGCTTTATGGTCTTTCTCATTCTTTTCTCATTGTCCTCTCTTTGTTGTGCTTCAATGAAACCGGACACTAATTTAGGTGGTATTATTACCACTCAAACAGAGGTGTTCTATGACAAAACAACGTCGCTCTTTTTCTCAAGAGTTTAAACTTAGTTCAGCAAAAT
>NZ_JBMMUE010000009.1:0-192709 GCF_049257215.1 Pseudoalteromonas thalassia | reverse complement strand
CTTGGTGACAATAGCGTTTTGGACCCACCTGACCCCATGCCGAACTCAGTAGTGAAACGAAACAGCGCCGATGATAGTGTGGCATTTGCCATGTGAAAGTAGGACATCGCCAGGCTCCAAATTAAAGAAAGCCCGATTCGAAAGAGTCGGGCTTTTTTGCGTTTAAGCTATTTACACAACGTGTCCTGTTCAACCTACGGCAGGCTTTAAACTTTACTCTTGCTACTAAAAGAGCCCGTATTCTTCGGTTTCTTCAGCTTCATGGCGCATGAGGTGTTCCGGACGGAATATTGCGCTTGGATCTAACAACAGGCTATGTTTATTTTTCATTTTGATTAAACCACGCATCATATTTTTCGTCTGAGGATCAACATCGAAACCCACAGAGGTGAGCTGCTCTAATGGTTTAATATCTTCTTTTTTTACGTTTATGTTATCTTCAACTTGGTCAACTAACAGACCTATATGAGGCGTGATGCCATCTTTTGTTGTGAAGATAATAATTGGCTTGTAATCAAGGATAATTTGTTCTCGGGCTGACTCAAATAATCTGACGAGTTGATTAAATACCTGACGTTTTTTTTCTTCAAAAACACTAAGAACTTTTTCTTGGGGTTGGCTTTTCTGTAACTCTAATAATTCTCTGGCCATGGCATGTAGTTCACGATGAGGTGCATCGAACTTAACAATAATGCTGTGTAAATCCTCGTTATCTGTTTTGAAATTGTTATACCAGCGGCCAAATTCACACTTATCAGGATCTGTTGATTTAGTGAATGGAGTGCCTGTTACTAAGCTGTGCTCCAGCGCATTTAGCCACTCTAGGTGCTCTTTTTCTCGTTCTACTAATAAATCTGATAGTGCAGTGTTTGTATCACTTGTTGATTGGTTGTTTAAAACGATGCCTAAATCAAAGATAGGGGTGGGTGTATCCATGTAGTCTTTTACACCAATGAAGCTTTTATTTTCATTCGGCAAAGATGTCAAATTTCCTTCATAACGTTCAGTCAGAAGTATATCGAGAATTTTTAATGAAATGGTCTTTTGCCCGACACGAAAATTTATCAGATCCATATTTCCCTCAAAGCTTTGTTAAGTCTTTATAGCATAGAACATTATTGCTAATTAGTTGTAGTTAAATTTAATTACTTTTGTAGTATGAGCGATAGATTTTTTTTATCTTATCTTTATCGGGGTCACTAAACAGAGCGGCTAGCTCACTATCTCTGTCAAAGGTTTTGTTTAGCTGGATTAGTAAGCATTGATTATTTAGTGGTGTAGGGCATTCTTTTGCGGCTTCTACTAAAGCTGCTGCATTCAAATAGCCTTCAAAAATAATTCGATTAGGGGTCACATTATAAGGTTTGATATCTTCCTTAAAGCTTTTACACCAGGCGTTTTCACATTTATTAGGATTGGGGACCACTTCTGTGACCATTATATTTGCTGGGTGTTTTACAAGAGCAAATAAATCGTGGCTAGAAACAAATGAAACGGATGTAAAGTCAGGTTTGAAACCTTGTTCATAGCTGGTATTTATAAATTCGGCTAGCGGTTGATAGGTCCCTACCATACAAACAGCCGTTACTTCGCTTTGCTTCAGGGTTTCTAACGCTTTCGATATATCTGAACTATTTCTTCTAAAACGAGCTACTTCGATAGGTTTGATGCCAAACTCTTCTAAAGCAGTGATTAAGTTACTTTCAACCATGTAGCCAAATTCATCAGCTTGAATGATTAAGCCGATCTTTTGATGGTTACGTTCTTTTATCAAATAGTTTATCTGCTCAATAGCTTCATCTTGATAGCTAGCTCGTAAGTTAAACACATTGGGCATTGAGCTATTATGCAGAAAATCAGCGCCTGTAAACGGCATTAGAAAGGGAATGCGGTGCCTATCTAGTAATGGTTTTATGGCGTGAGCGGTGGGTGTTCCCATCGAGCCGAAAATCGCGTGAATTTTTTCGGTGTACAAAAACTGTCTTGTATTTACAACGGTGTTTTTTGGCTCATATCCATCGTCAGCGAGTATAAGATCTATATTCTGGCCATTGATCCCTTGGGTTTTGTTAACTTTATCGAAGTAAATTTTACTGCCTAGCGCAAGTTGCTCACCGATTTGTTTGGCAGGTCCTGTTAATGCGGTAGACATGCCTAACTTTATAGGGGGTTGCGTATGTTGCGCTAAACTAGTTGTTGGTATCAACACCAGGGTTATTAAAAGGGCATTGAGTACTTTTAGTCTTAAGTGATTTATAGTGAGCATACCAACCTTTTACTGCGGTTATAAACTGTGAATCGAGTTCTTTACGGCCAGCAAAATTAGCTTCATAAATAAAGCTATTCACAGATGTCTGCTGTAATACTAGTCTAATAAGGATGAATTTTGTATTTTCATCTAATAATTTTAGACTAACTGGTGTGTGCCATATTAGTTGCCACAGTAAAGGTTGTATATTGAAAAGATTGAAATCATCACTGATGATCCGCTCTGCTCTAGTGGATAATGCAGTAGGGCAAGCAGAGCTTGGCAAATGCGATACTAATTGATCAACTAACTGACAAGGTAAGCTTTTAAAGTGCCCTAACAATTGCACTGATATGTCTAACTTAAACTCATTAATGAGTTGCTGTACCAATGAACTATTTTGTTTGCAAAGCGATTTTATCACTAAAGCAGGGTGCTCAGCTGTTGCCTTATCATGACTAAAACCGAGTTTTACGACATGAAAGCCATTGTGCTGCCAGAATCTAACAAGCGATGCATTAGCACCAAAACTTGCCCCAAAATAGCTACAATTATCTAACTGTCTTTCGCAGTATTTTAATAAGGCTGAGCCAATTCCTTGCTGATGGCATTCGGGTGCTATCGCTATTCTTACAACCCGAGCAGAGACCTCTGTCAGAAAGTGTGAGTCTTTGCTTAGTTGAGTAAGTGTTTGTGCCATCAAATGGCCATGCGGACGACGCTGACCGGTTTTAACATGGTCTGCTATATCTTTAGTCAGTCCACCTTCGAGAGCAACCAAGCAGACGCCTTTGAGCTCATCTGCTTGAGTGCAAATAAACAATTGTAATTCAGGCGCATCAAGCAATTGGCGTAAATCATTAACACTGGTTTGATAATGTGCCAAAGCAAGTAAGGCTATTATCTGGCCTAGCAGTTGCTCGTTATCAACAAGTTGTTGTTTGCTTACTTGTGCAAAATTGAGAGATTGTTCTTTACTTGTGTGTTGGTACTTTGCATCGAGAAGTAATAGTTCGCGTAGGCTATTTTCTAGTGGATCATGTTTAGCAAAACGAATTGGCTCATCCAGAGTAATAGTCTTTAGCGATTTAAATTGACTGCGCAAGTAATGTAAAAAGCGTAACGTGTAACCTCGTCCATTTCCTTCATAACCAACCATAGTGCTAGCAAATACAATTCGTGGGTAACTTTTCAGGATCTGCAATAATAGTGGAACTGGAATCGCTGCTGCTTCGTCGACAAACAGCAGATCGCAATCAGGTTTTTCATTTAGCAGTATATCTGGCGCAATATAGCTAAGGTTAGCTAATTGCTTACAGTTTTGCTCTTTGCTAACACCAAGCTCAGCAGCTAAATGTTTAAAGCTTGTTTGTACAGCTTTGGCTTGGGTTGCACAAATAAGGATTTTTTTATCTTGAAGATTGGCTGCTGCAAGTCCTAAAGCCGCTGACTTACCACGACCTCGGTCGGCACTGATCACAAAAGGACGATTAGCGCGTCCTGTCGCGGTTTTAATAATTTGCTCAACACATGTTTGTTGTTGCTGAAAATTTATCTCAGCAGTTGCTGGTGATACTGATTGGTAAGCAGGGAGCGAGTGCTCAGTAAAATAATGTGGCTGCAACTTTAGCTTGGCGAATAAACGCTGATTAAAAAAGCTGTGTTGAATCACTTGGCCATAGGAGGTAATACTTGTGAGTGCAGGATCTTGCCAATTACTGTCATCAGGCAGCAATAGTATCAGTACACCTCCTGCTTTTACGGTGCCTGCAAGTGCGGCTAGTTTATCGGCATATAAGCCGCTAAAACCATCAAAAATTGCGTATTGAAACTCTTGACCAAGAATTTGGTGAGCATGTTTTGGAAACTCACTATTTGCTAATAATGAGCTGCTACTGAAAACATAGCTATTTTTAAGCGCTAATTGGTTTGCAAACTGATAGCACCAAGCTTCGCTTCCTTGCACTATGACAAGCTGGCGATGCTTTGCAATCACCAGCTCGTTGCACAGTGCTGTTAAATACTCATTATAAGGCTTGAAGTCTTGCATACTGTGTTACAAGCCATTTACTGCCTAGGTCATCAAAGTTCACTTGAATACGTGACTGTGCGCCGCTACCTTCGTAATTGAGTACGGTTCCTGCACCGAACTTAGCGTGTAATACGCGTTGCCCCAAGTTAAAGCCGCTATCTTCAAATGCGGCATGTGTTACTGATGGACTAAAACGACCTGCTGCAGGCGGTCTTGAAACCTGTGTTTTAATACGAATTTCTTCGATGCAATCTTCAGGCATTTCACGTAAAAAGCGTGATGGGCTGTGGTATTTTTCTTGGCCGTATAAACGACGACTTTCTGCGTGGCTAATGTATAGTTTTTCCATGGCGCGAGTCATACCGACATAACATAAACGGCGCTCTTCTTCTAAACGGCCAGACTCTTCATTACTTTGTTGAGATGGGAACATGCCTTCTTCAACACCAACCATAAATACCAACGGGAACTCTAGGCCTTTTGCTGAGTGCAGGGTCATCATTTGTACCGCGTCTTCGTGCTCGTCAGCTTGACCTTCGCCAGATTCTAGAGAGGTATATGCCAAAAAGCCCTGTAGTGGCGAGCTGAACTCTTCATCTTCAGGGAGTTCATATTGACCACAAGCACTAATAAGCTCTTCTAAGTTTTCTACCCGGGCACGGCCTTTTTCACCTTTTTCAGCTTGATACATTGCCATTAACCCAGAGGTTTGAATGGCGTATTTCGCTTGTTCTTCTAAAGTGAGATCGCTGATCTTATCTTCGATATGCTCAACAAGCTCTAAGAATTTAGTGACGGCACTCGCTGCACGGCCAGATAAATGCTGCTGCTCGATAATAGCTTTTGCGGCATACCAAAGTGGCAATGATTCATTGCGCGCGCAATCACGAATATGGCTTAGTGTTTTATCACCTATGCCACGGGCTGGGGTGTTAATAACGCGCTCGAAAGCGGCATCATCTTGACGGTTACCCACTAAACGTAAATACGAAAGTGCATCTTTGATCTCTTGGCGTTCGAAGAAGCGCATACCGCCGTAAATACGGTATTTTAAACCTTCTTGTAGCATCGCTTCCTCGAGTACACGAGATTGCGCGTTGTTACGGTATAAAATCGCGGCATCTTGTAATGCATTACCTGCATTTAGCCAGCTACGCAGTTTGCTGCTGACAAAGCGCGCTTCGTCTAATTCATTAAACGCAGCGTAAACAGAAATAGGCTCACCATCATTGCCGTCTGTCCAAAGGCTTTTACCCATGCGTTCTGCATTGTTTTTGATCAGCGCATTTGAGGCTTTCAAGATGGTTGCCGTTGAGCGGTAATTTTGTTCAAGGCGAATGGTTTCGGCTTCGAAGTCAGTTAAAAAGCGTTTGATATTTTCAATTTTTGCGCCACGCCAGCCATAGATACTTTGGTCATCATCACCCACAATCATAATACTGTTCGTATTACCCGCGAGTAGTTTTAACCAAGCGTATTGGATTGTATTAGTATCTTGGAACTCGTCTACTAGCATGTGAGCAAAACGCTGTTGATAGTGACGTAAAAGTGTTGGGTGGTTCTTAAGTACTTCGTAGCAGCGTAGCAGAATTTCGGCAAAGTCGACCAAACCTGCGCGGTCACAAGCCTCTTGATATGCAGCGTAGACTTTCAGCATCATCTGCTCATTAATATCATAGGCTTGAATGTCTTTAGGACGTAGACCTTCATCTTTTTTCGCGCTGATATACCAACCAAATTGTTTTGCTGGCCACTTTTTATCATCGATGTTCATCGCTTTAAGCAAGCGTTTGATCATACGTTGTTGATCGTCAGAATCTAAGATTTGAAAGCTTTCAGGCAAGTTCGCTTCACGGTGATGGGCGCGTAAAATGCGGTGAGATAAGCCATGGAAAGTGCCAATCCACATACCGCCAACCGGTGCTTTTAAGGTTTCTTCTACACGGGTGCGCATTTCTTTCGCGGCTTTGTTAGTGAAGGTTACCGCAAAGATGCTGTATGCAGAAGCTTGCTCAACTTGCATGAGCCATGCGATGCGATGAACAAGTACTCGAGTTTTACCAGAACCCGCACCTGCAAGTACTAGCATGTTTTGCAATGGGGCTGCGACTGCATCCCGTTGTTTATCATTTAAGCCATCGAGTAATTCAGAAACGTCCATCGTTACGCCTTTTCAATCTATAATGGGTGGAGTATAACAGGTGTTTATGCAAGGCTAAATAAAATACTGTTTTTATAAACAGCTATTTTGGCAAGTCATTAAAATTACGATATAAAAATTGTGAATTTGACCGATTTTTAGCAAAAAGAACTAAAATAAAAATAACGCTACTTTTTAACACTTTGATTTGTAAGTCATAATAAGTTGGCATAAAGTGTGTTTATAAAAAGTATAATCATTAAAAACTACAGAGGTTAGTATGGCAGAGCAAGGTTCTGGCGGTAATGTAATCGCAGCAATATGTAATATCTTTTTTCCTGGTTTAGGGCAATTGGTACAAGGTCGTTTAATGGCGGCCATTGCATTCTTTTTAGCATGGGTGATTAGTGGTGCACTAATATATGTTGCAGTAGGTTTTATTTTACTGCCAATCGTATACCTATGGGCGATTATTGATGCTGCACGCTTCAAATCGCGACTCTAGCTATTTTAAATAGCATAAATACGAGCGCCCGCATGGGCGCTCGTGTTGTTTTAATCTTGCAAAACTCGCCACGTCTAGCTGCAAACGGTATAATTAGCACATAACGTATTACGAGTACCCTTCATGGAATATCAATTTATCCGCGACCCAATTAGCGGTTTACGCATTAAAATTTCCTCTGAACATGCCGTCATAGGCCGTTGGCTAAACGAAGAAGTCGGTAAAGAAAAAATCGCGATGGTGCAAGCGTTGATCTCTGCGGTTAAGAGCAGCAATGAGCCATTAACTTTACAAGGTCAAGAAATTGATTTGATCTTAAGTAAAGATGAAGCGTTATTCGAAGCACATGCATTACATCAAGACAACGAAGACCTAGTTGCCTATCAAGATGATGATTTAATGCTTGAAGAAGAAGGCCTCTGCAGTGGCTGCGGCTTTGAAGACTTTGTTGATTTAATTGAATCTTGGCAAGAGTTTACACAAGGCCGATAAGCAGAAACATGTTCTGCTTATCGGTTGCCAATTTATTGCTCACTCACTGATTTAACAGCGGCTAGTAATAAATCTTCTGTTAAGCGTACTTTGTAATTTGGGTTAGCGTATTGAAAATGAACTAACCCATTCGTGTCTATCACGAATACTGCGGGTACTGGTAGCGCGACCTTCGCCTCACCCTCTAACGAGACAAAGTTAACCCCAAGCTTATTACGGTAAATCTTTGCTGTTTTGTCATCTAAATAAAACGCTAGACCTAACGTTTGCGCCAAAGTGAGGCTGTCGTCAGAAAGCAATTGATAGCTAGGAGCTGTAATTTTTGTTTCAGCGAGTTTTTCAGGGCTGTCTGGCGAAACGGCAATTAATTGCGCGTTTAAATCTGCTAATTCTTTCTCAATTTTTTGTACGCTAGCCAATTGCTTTGAACAATATGGGCACCAACCGCCACGATAAACAATGAGCACCGTGGTTTTTTCTTTAAAGCGTTCAGTTAAAGACACTGTTTTGCCGTATTGGTCTTTTAATTCAATATTTGGCACCGTTAATCCTGGTAATAATGGACTGACTCGCTCAGCAGATTCTGCAATATTGGTCGCAGTTGCAGCGATAACTTGGCTTGATAGTACAAACAACGCGCTAATGAGTAGAGATTTAAACATGGGCTTCCTCGGTTATTTTTTTCAACTGCAAAGATGACCTGATTGTTGCGGGATTTATTTCATCTTTACCTACATCAAACTCAAATTTAACTGTAGTATATAGGCAAATAAAAAATGCAAGTTGGGATAAAGAATGTCTGCTAATTTACAAAAACTCGTTGTTATGCTCGAGATGCAAAATGCGATGAATACCAAAGTTCATGAGCAATGGTTTAGCCAAGGTTTTGAATGGTATCGTGCAATTTGGGTTGAGTGTGCTGAAATGCTTGACCACTTTTAGTCAATTAATTTTTTGCTAAAAAATGAGTGTTTTTTATTTTTATCCTGATTTTGTTGATATGTAGAGCTACTTATTAGCTCTTATCACTCATTTTTTACCCACTCATTTTTTGGTGCTTCACAGCCTAAATCAAACTATCATGTTCACTAGATTATAGTGATTAAATTCAGAATAAACGAGATACTAATGAAAAGTGTAGAAGTAAAAATTTTAGACCCTAAAATTGGTAATGAAATACCATTACCAGCATATGTGACCGATGGTTCAGCGGGTGTAGATTTGAGAGCGTGTATTGATGAAACAATTACAATTGTGCCAGGTCAAACAGAGCTGATTCCAACAGGAATAGCTATCCATATGCAAGATAAAAACTTGGCTGCAACGATTTTACCACGCTCAGGTCTAGGGCATAAGCACGGTATTGTGCTTGGTAACTTAGTTGGTTTGATCGATTCTGACTATCAGGGACAATTGTTTATTTCTGTTTGGAATAGAGGTGAAACTACTTTTCAGATAGAGTCTGGTGACCGAATTGCTCAACTAGTTTTCTTACCTGTTATTCAAGCACAATTTGAAGTAGTTAGTGAATTTACCGAGAGTGAACGTGGTGAAGGCGGCTTTGGGCATTCTGGAATTAAATAAATAAGAAATGCTCAAGGTCATTTTGATAACCTTGAGCATTAATGAACCAGTAATAGTTGCATGAAAAACTGTAATAGGTTCTATGTTTAATTTAGTGTTCTATACCCAATAAGCAACGCTCTTATATTTACTCCTTTTCTCTTTAGTAGACCTCATTTATCAACTCTAATGCTAATGATGGAGCTAGCGTGATAATTCATTTCACTAGGAAATTTGAGTACCTTCAATCTATATTGGCCTCCTCTTCATTCAAAGTAATGTATTGCGGTGAGTATTTCGGCGATAAAACTGGCAAGGTAATTTCTAGAGCCGCACACCCAATGGTGTCTTTTAGTGAATATCCTGATAAAGAACTTCATTCAAAATATGTCACATATGGGGGCTACGGCATCGCTCTCGAAAAAGAATGGGCCACTAAAAATGGGTTGAGTCCAGTCAGCTATGTAGAGAAGAACTCGCCTGCCGCACAAGGTCTCGTTGCCTTATTAAAAGCTCGTCAGAATCATTTAATACCCAGTTCTTTGCGTTTACCTATTATTCAATTGAAGTGCTTCACAAAGCATGTTTATGGTTACAACAGTTATTTCAAAGAGCATGGGTTTGATTTCAAGGCGGAAAATGAGTGGAGATTCGTTCCAACTCGAAAGCAAATAGGTGGGAACCGAATATCAGAAAACTTTTCAACTTATGAAAAGAACCGTGATAAATACAATAAACGGCTAGAGAAGTATCCCTTGCGATTCGAGTTATCTGATATAGCTTTTGTTTATGTAGAATCAGAAATAGAGCGGCAGAATGTTATCTCTGATTTTGGTCTTGAAGAATCCAAGGTCAAAATACGACCTTGGAAAGAGAAAAGTAGTAGCCTAAGCAAGTAGGTTAACTTGTGTTGCTATAAATTTATTGAATAAGTCTTAACATAATCTGTCAGATTTTATTTTTAGGTTTTGATCAAATCTCATAGTCGTATGTCTGCCAACAACACTTGGCTAAACTTGAGCGGAGCGAAACTGATCCAACTTTCTTAGTTTCGTTTAAATTGCTTGTAAAGCTTTTTTAAAGATCAACAATAGTTTCTTCGCCTTCAAACTTCTCGTCAATTCTAATTCTGCACACCTTGTGTATTAGGAAATCAATACCTTTAAAATGGCTTGAGATAGTATCTGAAAAATATATTTCGAGCGCAGGAGTTGAATTAAAGTAAATTAATTTGCTATCGATTTTATGTTCTATATTTAAGTCTGGAATTTTCTCGACAACACCCCAAAAGCTAGATTCTATATAACAACAGTTAATATTAAATCCTAGCTTTGTACCAAGTGAGTCAATTGAATATGCTTTGGCAAAAGCTGTGTTCATTTGGAATTCCGATGGATTGTACAAAAAATTCTTGTTTAACAAAGCCTTTCCAAAATCGCTTACATTATCTTCATTATGTTGAAGAATTGCATTACCAGTAAATAGAGTTGGTGAATACTGCACTCTCTCTCCGCCAGCTAAAATTGTACGGAAACCATACCCCTTAGATTTAGTTAATTCGACTAGTGATCTATGCGCAAAAAATAAATTTCGTAAATAAAAAACAAATGTTGCGCAATTAGTATATTCAGGCTTATCTAGATCAACGGTGCGAGAGACGCCATCATTTATAATTAGAATACTTTCGTAAGGCATCGGCTCAACGCCAACCAAAAAAGGATGACCAGCTATCTGATAGACCGTACTTAGCAGCTCAAGCATTCCACTTTTTTGAAATTCGATTAAGTCCCACGCACACTTTTCCAACGCAGAACCAAATCCACAAACGTCCATCCATGCAGAGATGCACGGCTTTACTTCCAACTCACCTGCTTTAGACTTCTTGGCCCAAGCTACTGAATCTAGGTACTCCTGTTTTTCCCAAGGTGTAGTCAAAATATCTCCAAGTTAATATGAAAGCCTAACGCTTGCCGTAAACGGCGTAAAATAGTTAGGCTAAAATTATCTACGAAAGAGCATAAACCTGCTGTTTTATGGCCTTATTATGTCCCTGTTGACTTATATTCGTTTTTTACAATTTCTTGTGCTTGGGCGGTCGCTTCGCTTGCTGAAGCAAAATCTTGTTTGTAGAAATAGAAGAATGCGGCATTGTACCGTGCAAGCTCAATAAAAATGAAATTGTTGGTTGAGTGAAAAAAGTTAAAATCAGGGTTCGTTGTACGTATTATGCACAATGAATTATGCCTTGAGTTTTTCGATTTTACACTAAGTGCTTTTAAGGCATTTCTCAAATTTGAGAATACTTTTGATGGACTTTGATCTACTGGGCCTTGAAACATTGCGATAGGTATTTTCCCAATATATGGAATGTAGTCTGAACCTTGAACCCTGTTTAAGTTTCTTCTTAAATCTAGAACGTGAAATTTGTATTCAATAGTTTCAAGCCAGAGAATGATTTTGTCTATATCATCATCGGAGAAATACTCATGGCGTAAATCGGTCGCCTCAAACTTGTGTTTAAGGTGCCTTTCTAATTCACCAAGAATATTATTGTTACAGTCTCTACAGGCTGGAACTGTTGTCTTGTTATAGGACTGAGCATTATTGTTTGTAGTTGTGATGAAGGTTCTGCTAGTGCAGCGTTCATATACCCATTGCGGAATCACATGCTCTCTTGTTAAGTCATTCACTTCTCCGCAAAAGACACACATATTTACTGAGTGGTCTTCAATAATAGAGTCAACAACGTGTTTTCGATTAGTCCTTATTTTTTTCCGAAATTCAACTAGCTTATTATTTAAACTCATTCTCGAATATTTATCCTTGGCATATAATGGTTTATTAGTAGACCTTACAATGTTGCCTAGCTTGTAAGATAGAAAATTATAGAAATAAGATTTAACCTTAAAATTTTGAAAAATATATTAAGTCAAAGGTAAGAAAAAATGAATCTCATGTTTACGAATTACTGCTTTTCGCTCAAAGCTGCCTGTCAGATAAAGTCTAAACCTATTCATTTAAGCTAAAAGATCAGATATAAGCTAGTACAATTTAACTAACTAGTTTACGTCTCTCTCAGTTTTAATTGAGTTGCTGAACGAATCAAGTAGCTCTGTCATGCTAAGTCTTTTTATGATGTTTTTTTCATTGCTGGCGTTGAGAATCTTACAAAGCGCTATTTCAGTGAATGAAGAGTATTGATTTTCACCATGTATTGCGAGTTTGTAGCATGAGCCTGATGTTTGATGCCATATCCAGTATTTACAACAATCCGATAGTCTAGGTCGTTGATAAGAACCAGAGCTTAGGCGCCAGGAATCCCCATCCAAATAGCCACCACGCCAACTCGCAAATATTTTAAAAAAGACATCATATTCATTAGTGAATTTTAAAATCACCCAACCGTGTGGTCTATGAATCATAAAAACTCCATATTTAAAATGCTTCTGCACTATACAGGTCGAGCTTCTTCATTGATTGCTCTGAGATGTCCAGTTGTTCGAAGCCATCAATTTCAAGCTCTTTATGGTTAAACTGACCAAAGATCCCCATGACTTTATCGGTTGAAATAGCTATTTCATTTGGTGGCATATCATTAAACGGCGTTAGGCTTTCATCAGTATTAATGATTACATCACCAATACTGATAGTTGGTTTATTAGCTCTAATTATAGTATGACTGCCAGTATCATAAATGTCGTCTCCTTCATTTAAAACAGGTGCTTCAGCTATGATTTCTTCATCCATCTGAGTAAACTTAACTTTTGCTAATTCATCGGGGATGTCATGCGCCACACGATAAGCATACTCAATAAGTTTTGGCTCTGCTGGGATAAATAGAATTGCTTGCTGGTTTGGGGCATCTGTAATGCGCAATATACGGCCCATAACTTGGCGGTAATTCATCTCTGTTTTCACATTTGAAAGATAACAACACACCTGAAGGCGCGGAATGTTAGTGCCCTCAGATATCATACCAACACTGATGATCCATTTTTGCTGGTTATATCTGAAAGATCTAATGAGGTCATTTCCATTTCCTTCATCACTCGTAACAACAACAGCATTTTCTCCAATAGTCTGCATTAAAATTAGCTGTATTTGCCAAGCATGAGCAATGGATGATGCTACGATTAGCCCTCCTGCTTCTTTGTTAATGCGGCGAAGTTCATTTAGCTTACGACTAGAGTGAATTAATAAATGCTCTATCACGCTCGTATTCGTCACAATCTCCGAATATGGAATAATTGATTGTGACAGCAGGTCTATAAAACTTGTGAAGTGACTCGTTTCATCACCCTCAACAACTGTAATTTGGTCATTATCTAATGCAATGACTTGCGGTATCCTGCATACATTGTCAGCAATAGCTTGTTTTAAGCCATATACATAATCGCATTGTATTTGCCCTGACTCATTACAGTAATTAGCCAGTGCTATAGGCAGTGCATCTGAGCGCCACGGTGTGCCAGTTAGAGCGATTGTGTAAGCCGCTTTTTGTTTAATCATTGATATGATTGGCTTACCCCAAGCGTTAGCATCTTTCATATTTGATCCTGCGCAATGATGGATCTCATCGAAGATCACAAACACGCGATACTTTTCAAATAAGCGCCAGACCTTATTATCTAGTGTGCCAAGTGCCTGATAAGTGAATGAATTGCCCAATGCGCCAATAGTACCGTCAAAATGGGTTTCAAATTGTTCGCTTAATGCTTCACTAAAATCGTGGGCAACGATTGAAGAAGGGGAAAAGCAAAGCACAAGATCAATGTCACCTTGGTCATACAGTAATTTAGCTAATACAGAGGCCATCACTGTTTTGCCAGCACCAGGAGTAGCAAGAGCTAAAAAGTGTTTCTTTGACTTGTATTTAGAAATTGCAGAGTCAATGCACTCTGACTGCCAATTTCTTAGTTTCATTTATTAGTTCTCTTTTGTTGATTTAATAAGTTCGTTTAGAACTGAAATCTTCCCTTTTAAGATATGATTGCTTTCCTGAACAGCCATATAGCGACCTTTTAAATCTTCATATTTATCAGGGTATATTTCTTTCAAAGCGACATATTCTTTTACCGCACCTAAACCTTCTAATAGCGCAGAATTATATTGATTTAACCGTTGAATAAGCATTTGGGAGTAACTGACAGGTGTTCTCTCGTCTGCCTCTTCATTCGGCATTGCCGCTACCATTTCTTTTAAGACTGCATGGTCAAACAAGTCGCTTTTAGTGTAATGAGTAATCCCTTTCTTCTTAGTTGTATTTCTTATTAACCAGCCCCTTCTAGTTAATTTTAAAAGCTCCTCATAAACGAAACGACGGGATACCGTTGGGTTAAGTTCTACATCCTGCTTTATCGCGATATATGCCGTTCTAATTTCAGTTGCAGTGAAGTGATTGACGTTGGGCATAGACAAAATTTGGATGACAGTTTTGTCTAGTTCGAATTTCTCCATGCATAAACCTCAAAAAATATAATAAAAACACTTTAAATAATGCATATATGCATTATTTAGGATTATATGCAATCGTTTAAATCAACGCAATGTGGGATATTTAGGCTTTTGTGTCTGAGACAATCTAATGGACGATTTTGCGAAAAAATTAGGTAAAAATATCAAGATGATGAGAGTCTTCAAAGACAAAAGCCAAGCAGAGTTATCATTTGATTCAGGTTTAAACCAAAGCTATTTGAGCCGAGTTGAAAAAGGTACAGTTAACGTTACTGTAATTAAATTATGCAGTATCGCTAAGGCTCTTGGCTGTAGTTTGGTTGACTTAGTACCTGAAGTTGATGGTACAAGCATACCTTGAACTTCTAGATATTATATTAGAAATATATTTTCGGTTGGGTAATAGGTCTTTAAGAGGACGCTATCTAAAAAGTTGTATGGCTTTATGAAGCCAATAGAACCAAATGTGTAATTGAGTTATCAATCTACGAAGCTAGGAACATTTAGCATATGAAAGCAAGGTTTGTTTTTTTATTAATAATACTTTTGGGCGCAACATTTAGCTTTGTTTTCCCAGAGCAGTGGGTTTTAACTATTTTCTTAAGTATATCTTGCGGAGTCCTTGTAAATTATATAACTAATGAGGAATTCCGTACTATTTCAAATGTTGATTTGCTACAGCTAATACATCGAGGCTCTATTGGCTCACTATTCAAAGAAGAGAAAACAATGGAAACATTGATCAACTCTTCAGACAGGGCACTAGAAAAGATTCTACGTGGAAAAGCCTTAGATAAGAAATTTATTGATGGCACTTTGCCTGAGTTCAACGCAGCAATTCAGATTGCACTACAGAAAAGCGATCTGAGTTTTAAATTGTCCAATAGCCTCACGTATTCCGACTTCAAATCAAACGCAATAAAAGCAGCAAAATATCTGCCTTACAAAAATCTACTCTTATCTAATTCCCTAAAGGGTATAGGTTTTAATAATGAGAAGGTTGTTACTGATCTTCTAGTTAATAGCAAGGTGGTTATTGACGGGGATTTGAAGAGTATTGCTGATGAAGAGTTTTCAGATAAATTAAATACTACTTCTTCGGACACTCTTGTGGTTTTCAGTACAACATCACAACTTTCTTCTGACATAATTAAAGACGTAGACTGTTTCACTGACAAAGTGAAGAAAATAGAGTTTTATTTATGTAGCCCTTTTATCATAAGTGACAGTGCAATCGAAGAATTAAAGAAAGAGTATTCTCCACACAATGTTTGCATACCTCCACGACAGTTTATTAAATCTAAAACAAATGATCACATTGATATTGAGATTGATTCAATGAGAAGAGTTTTGAGAATCCTTAGCTCTATTCATAAGCTAAAAAAATTCTCGGATAAGCAAGGTGTTGATGTTGATGTACATTTCTTCAAGCAGTGCTACCCAGGTATAAAAATTAAAATGCTAGAGAGCCTTAAGTTTATGCAGGTTCAACCTGGGCCACTTTCTTTCGCTAACAATACATATAGGTTTGGTGTTGCAACTACTGACGGTGAAATATGTGATCAAGTTCGCTCCGCTATAACTAAATATAAGAATGATCCCACGAAAATAGAAAGTATGAACATTAGTTCAGAAGATATAAATGCGTTTGAGAGAAGAGTATTAAAGGAATTAACGATCTGGCTATCAGGAAATGGGGTGGACTCAAAGCAGATCAGAGAACAAAGCGAGTTCATTTCACAAAGGGTTATGAATGAGCATACTTTGGGTTGGATTGAGCAAGTCACAGATATGTTGGATGCTTCAATTCTGACCGTTAAAGCGTTTAATATACTTAATAATGAATCTTTGACCAATGTACTAAGTAGTGGCTCTGAAAATGGCATTTATAGTGAGTCATTGAATAATGAGAAAGTTCACAAAACAGTGGCATTATTGATTGTAAATGATGATGAGGTGTTGTTGATAGAAAAAAGCGACCAGTTTTATGATTCTAAATATAGTGTTGTAGCAGGTCATATTAATAACAATGAGACGATCAAAGATGCGCTGATCAGAGAAGTAAATGAGGAAATAAGTTTAAATATTACAACACCGAACTTTTTAATACCGATTAAAGGTGTAAATGAAGCATGTAGATATGGTGTACATCTTCATGATTGGTATGTTTTTATACATTATATTGATGATAAAGAAATTGAATTTGAGCTAGATAAGGAGGAAATAAAAAGTACCAAGTGGGTGAAGCTTAGCGAGCTGGATAGTATGAAAGATGATTTAACATTAGGTTGTAGAGCTTTATTCGAAAATATAGGTTATATCAAATGAGCACATTTGTAATACGTTTACCTGGTGGTGGAAGAATCTCAAAAAAAAATAAAGAACACACACTCAAATGGTTGGACTACAGAAGCTTTGGTATAAAAATAGACTCATATACTTCAATTATTGAACTTATTAAAAGCAATCCGAACTCTAAGTTTTTCCTTATCTCCGGTGGCGTTGGGGCATTTCTATATACTAATTTTTGCAGAGATTTATGTTTAGATAATGATTTTTCCTCAACGATAGGAGGCGACATTATTGGTATTATGCATAAAATATTAATAGAGGCTTTCAAGAGAGAAGGAGTCAGAATCTATCCGAAGCAGGTTGCAATAAAGGAGTTAAAAGAGCTAAAACAAAACTCGGATTACCAATGTTTCTTTGTAGAACCCAATTTGGATAGTTTATCTACGGACAGTCTGGCTGTTCAAGCAGCAATAGAAGTTAATAGTGTAGAAACAGTCTTTCTCAAAGAGGGAGCACCAACTTATCATGTAGGTTTTGATAACCCTACTATTATTACACATTGGAGCATTGATGATATAAGTGCTAAATCTGAAGAGCATTTTAAAAGTTCCAATGGTCATTATTTATTGGATACCGAGTCTTGCTCATTAATTAAGAAATTTCAGATAAAATCTAAGATAGTGTGTCCTTCAGAACTTAAGAACCTTAAATTTGATGCTCATGGAGTTAAGCATTTAAGTGAGGCAGGTCAACAAATTACAGAGGTTGTAGTTTCATGATTCTCTCAAATACAGATATATCAAGTGAAATAACGAAAGGCAGTCTGAGAATAGCCAACTTCAACGAAGATTGCATGAGACCTTCAAGTTATTTACTTAGGCTAAATAATCACTTGTTACGCTTAAGGGATGGGGAGGCTGAGATTGATACAAAGAAAACAGATACAGCCGATTACTTTGACTCATATGAAATTGGAAACGAGGGTTTCATACTAAAACCTGGGGATTTTTATTTAGGGTCTTCGGTCGAAAAATTGTCTATACCATTGAGTATGTGCGCGGATTTATTTCAACTTTCATGTTATGCACGTATAGGACTGAGCGTAAATTTTAGTTCAAATTTAGTAGCATCATCATTTGGTATTTCAGAGCCTTCAACGTTAACTTTTGAAATTAAAAACCTATCAAATAGAGATATTAGAATCTATCCATATGTAAAGTTTTGCCATATTAGATTTCTGTACCACGAGACTCAGGCTTCACAAAAGTACAATGGTATTTACTCAGGGCAAAGTGTTGCAAAAGCCAGTAACTTTGAACAAAAACCTGCAAGGTAATAATGGGAGCCGCTGCTTTTATCCACGAAAAAAATCATTTTTAGGTGAATTAGTTCAGACAAGATCTGACAGGCAGCTTCAGGCAAGGAGCAGACGGTCAGATCTGGCTCGTTTCTGCCTCAAAATGAGCTTGAGTGAAACTCATTCACTTACTGTTTGTCTCTTTTTGCCATATCGTAGCTAACGCGAGGAAAAAGAACTGACCTCACAACGATAGAATGACGGATTGATGCCCAATGAATTACAGCGTTTGTTCTGACTCAACTCTCAAACCTCGGACAACCCTAGTAAACTAATACAAAATTGCAGTTTTTACCATCGTTAACATTAAGGGCGTTTATAACTAATAAATGGCTTGCTTGATAAAGCTATGATCTATCGAGCTTAGCTTAGTAAAATGTTTATGGTATATCCGTAAATACCTAGTGAGAACATCAATGCTTGCTTCGCTTGATCGTTCAGTAGTGAGCTTTTCTAAAGTCTCTATAGGAATCCCCATTTCTTCTAATGCTGAGAATGAGGGTGGCAAGTGGCTGTTTTCAAACAAATGAACTAGATAACCTAGATCTGCTTTATGTGGAATGTCTAAGTTCACCATCTCATAGTTGAGGAGATCTTCTAAGAGGAGCAATGCTCTAGTAACAGCGTGTTTAAAAATGTTTCTCGCAATTTTCAGTTCTTTATCTGTAGTTTCAGATCGTGACTTCTCATCCTCTCGTGAGCTGTAGATATAGCGAATCCTGTCTTTTATATATGAGCTATGGTTGTCAGCATAAATATACCAACTCAATCGGTTTTGAAGGTCATCATTGTCGTAGAAGTGGAGGCTAACTTTACTGAGAGCGCCACTCTCAACTGTTTTGATAAAGCGGGAAAGTAATTCTAGATGATACTTTCTTGGCTTAGTCATTGTAGCTATTAGTTCCATATCAGAAACTGATAGTTCTGTTATTAATTCGTATGCGTCAGAAATAACTTCTACATTATAAGACGAATGATTACGGATGATCTCTATAGGTACATCGGACAATTTCACAAATTGATTAAGACTTTGGTTGCTTTGGTCAGATAGATGGTCTGGCTGAATTCCTGCCAACAAGTTAATTGGTGAGTTATTATTCTGCTGACCTAAGGGCAGCTCTACTACTTGAGCCTCTTTGTCTGGAATAGATTCAAGGCAGAAAACGTTACCAACAAGGTATTGGTTCATACGCCCAGCACGACCTGAGATGTTCTTGTGTGTGAAGCTATCGATTGATGGGGAACCTTTGCGATTGTCATAAATCACAATATTTTTTGCCGCTGTATTTACGCCTTCAATCATTGTTGAGGTACAAAGCAAATACTGTATCTGATTTGAATTAAACAAATCGATAGACTTTTGCTGAATAGCACGAGGGAGGGCACCATGATGAATGCCAATGCCGTTGGTTAATGCCTTGGAGCAGGTCCAATCTTGACCATAGTTATTGACTAACCATTTATGATATTCCCTAAGTGGCCCAAGTTTTCTGTCTCTCACGCTTTCTAAAGTGCCAAGGAATTGAGCAACCTGCGCTATTGACGTCGCAGATTTGCAGTAAATGATAGTTTGTTCTTGGTGCTTTTCTACGATCTTAGTCAGCTGTTCATTCTTGCTTTTGATATCATTTGCAGCAATGTCATATTTGTGAACGTTTAGAGCTACGGTATTAAACTCGGAAGGGATGAATGTGTAGTCACGCCTTAAGTTCTCCATTCCTCGAATAGCATCGATATATGGCCCGATCATATAGAATTGTTTGGAGATAGTGAGCAGTTTACTTAGTGCTATGTTTAGGGCAATAACCCGCGATGGCTCATCGTTGCTGTAAGCTAACTTATAGAACTCATCAATAATGAATAGGTCTATATTGCGCAAATCATCTCTCTCATTGACCCGTTCTTGGGTCTGTATATAAATGACTTTATCTTTACGTTTTAGCTGAGAGCCATGATGGATGATTTGAAATTCGTGGCCAAACTTTTTCTGAATCCGGCGCCTAGTTTCATCGATAAGAGCGATAGTTGGAACTACTATAACAATTGTGCTGAACTTCCGCTCTGCAATCAGAGCATCAACGATGGCACTTTTACCCATACTTGTTGGTGCGCTCAAGACTACGTTTTGTCCAGACGTTAACAGCCTAAAGACTTTTGCTTGCATTGAATGAAAAATGAAGTTGTGGTCAAAGTTGCTTCTGTATATATCAAGAACAAGTTCTTTTTCAGGAGGTAGATTAGTAAAGTATTTTTGGAGATATGGGAACAACCCTGCCTTTCTAAGTAGATCTTGTAATAAGGTGCTATGCTCTTCAAACAGCGGTAACTGATCTAGTGCTCGAATTAAAAGCTCTCGACCCTGCGTATTCAACTGTGGAGATGATAAACAGTCGCTGGCTTTTTTCAGATAAGAGAAAGCACTTAACTGCTCGTTTTGAACATCGTTAAGGCAGAGTAGAGGGTTTAGGTTAGAGTCCATTGTGATTCCCCTTGTTTCTGAACTGCACTGATAAGAGAGGCTACTGACGGAATAGGATATAGATAGACTTCAATGTGTAAGTCTTCACAGAAATCATTTTTTAAGATCAGTTGATCGATGAGAGCCTTAAATTGATGGATGACTTCACCTTCCAAATCTTCTAAGTAAGTATCTTCCATTTCTTTCTTATTGCACTTAAGGTGGTTTGACTCATACCCAATAAAAAATACAAACCGTAGCCTGTCTAGGCTGTCATCTAAAGACTTATTTGGAGCAAGTATCTCATTTATATCGTGTTCAAGTAGGTAGCTATCATCTTTTGCAGATAGTATTTTTTCTTTCTGGCTTGAAAAAGCTTCCGATTCGATTAGGTCATTAAAGTTAGTGACAATTTCAGCTAGTGACTCTTCAATATCATTACCAATAAGATCGCTAAACCCCATTATTAGTTTATCTGGAGTATGGTCTTCTAAAACAATATGAACATTATCAAAGCAGGTCTTTTGGGCATCATCGATGTGTAACACTGCCGCTATTGGTTGTGATTTATACTCAGTTCTGATCGTAGAATGTAATAAAGCCTTCGAAACTAGATTGCTGATAAAATCGGCGTTTTTACTGTATCTCTGTGTAAAGGTAGAAAACTTTCTCGTAAGGTTTTCAGGGGTATTGTCTGCAATTTCCCCAGGCAGTAATAGAACTTCAGGTAGCCATTGGTGCAGGTTCTTAGCAATGATGTTATAGCTGTATTTTCTCTGATGATAATGCCCATGAAGGCCAGTACATAATTTGTCACCCACAAGCTCATAAATATCTTTATCATGGAAAAACGATGAAAGAATAGCCTTTAGCTCAGCATGACTGGTTGCATACACTTTTACATGGCTGCTACTGAGGTTTGCATAATGCTCAATTTCAGCATTAAACCATGGGATGAAATCCTTTCGGTGGTAAGACTTATTCGCTATAGTCTTAAGTACCCTCGAAGTTGCTCCTTTATCCGTTACGTTTTTTAGCAACGAAGCAAGAATACGCTCTGGGTCTTCATTCGCACTTAAGTAAATACCCTTCTGGTGGGCTGATTGTAGGATGAGCTTTGTGCAAAGAAGTTCAAGGTGTTCTCGATTTGGAATAACGGTCCACTCTGCATGATCTAGCCAGTATTCTGTGTCATTTCTATTCGGGGAGGAAAACGTCGGAAGTTTTTTGCGATGACGATTGACGGCAGCTGTCAGTCTTTTTAACAGCGGTCCTCTTTCTTGGATTTTCTCACTTCGATCACTTAATGGGACCTTAAGGTATCGAAGAGAATCAGTGACCTCTCTAGGGGTCAACATCCTAAAGAAGCCAGGTAATTTATCTTTATCGCATTGGATGGATTTATGCAGAATTGAATCTTCCTGACTGATAGTCTGATTGACCTTTTGACGTCCCGTAGGAGGAACGGTTTTAGTAGTAGCTTCAGCAAAATCTTTGATACACCATTTAGAATCACCGTCAGTTGTTTTGACTTGGACGTATTCGATTCTGTTGTCGTACACCAAGTCAATATCATCTACAACTTCGCAGCGTACGGATATTAGTGTTTTATCTCGAAGCATACTGAGAACATAATAAGCAGCTGCTAAGTTCTGATATGTAAATCCTTTAAGCGCAGCGACACCACCACTATCAGATTGATCCATAACCGTTTGGCCCATATTTTTACCCAATGTAGGTTCGTAATTTTATTATTTTGCAGCCGAGTTTCGATGGTACCAGTCATAGTAGGTACTCAAATATAGGCATAGGTGATAGTTTACATAAGAAAGAAGTTTTCTTTAAGCCCTAACAAGAGTTTACGGCTTCAAGGTACTTTTTCTAATCTGATACCAACGGTTTAGTGTAATACCCCTAATCGTTTCTGTCCAAAAATAAGTAAGGGAGGCAGTCTGCTTCATTGATATAGCTCTACCTGTGAAAGTGCCAAGTTAAGTGGCGATGAATCCATATAACGGATGGCTGAGCTTTGGTATTTAGGTGGCATCAAGACAAGCTTAAAACTTGTTCACTTGCTCTAACAAAGCTTTTCAAAGTAACTAACTCAAATTATACCGTCAGTCTCCTTTGGTAATCACACTAGTACAACTAATTTAACTTATCGCTGCTAACCTTAGATGGGAAAGTCAGTGCTTCTTTAGTTTCTTTTGATAGCATATCGAAAGCTCTGTTTACCTGTTTTTCTACGTCACGTTTTTCTTGTTGTTTGAGCTGTTGTTTAAGTTCTGATATTTCCTTTCTTAGTGCTGCGTTGGTGTTGCTTTTCTTTGCACTTTTTTCTTGTTCCCCCTTTTCGATGCTTTTGTTTTTGGCTTTTTCTAGCTGTTGATTAATGCCCTCTAAATACTCAACAAATCGCTCAGAGTATGAGGAGGTTTGTCCTAGTGTTGTGGCTGTTTTATTTATTTTATCAGCTATACACGTTATCGGGATTTTGAAAGTAGCTAACTTATTTTTATAATCTTTTTTTAAGAAATGCTTACTTATATACTGTAATCGTAATTCTTTCTCTTCTTCAGTTGCCATAAATGCTTTAAAAGTTATGTGATCTTCATCCTTTACCCAATCTGGTAATTTCTGCTTTTCTTTTAATAAATTTTCTTTTGCCTTTCTTCGGAAATGATCCATGTTACCCCCGTGCGTTTTTCAGTGCTTGTTGCATCACAGGTATGACCTCGTGATTCTCATCAATTTCTTTTATTCGCTTGAGTGCTGTAGTAACAAATGAAATTGATTCTTTAAGAAATGCTTTAGGTATTTTTTTGATCTCTTTTACGTTCAACAAATCAATGTGTTGGTATGAGATTAACACGATATAATCAATATGAGATTCATGAGTTATATTATTAATACAGTCAAGACAAAGACCTAGGTTTGCGTTCTCTGGCCTTGCTTGTAGACCATCGAAACACTTTGATAAAACCATAGTGCCTTTTCGCAAAATACAGAACCCCCAAGCGTTTGCTTTGATTGACAATAGAGATTCTTTAGCTAATTTGTCAATCAATGACTCAAGTGCTTCTTGTGTCTTCACAGCTGTATTCTTAATGACTTTATGCAGATACTTGTGAAACTTACCAGAAAAACCAGCTCCTGATTTTCGTAGCCAATTTTTTGCTATAGAACTCATGACATTTACCTTAATTGCGTCATGCCGTCTCCGATTATCTTTATCTCGAATGTAAGCTAGCCACATACTTTTTGATATATGTTTGAATTGGCTTCTAATCATCCACCCAGCATCTCCGTCAAACCGTCTATAAACGGCCTCAGCCCACATATGCCTAAAGCTATGGGTAGTAGGGTATAAGCACCCTTCAACTATTTCGTTACTAATTTGATTTATCGTAGATTTATTTCTGCATTGGGTATCGTTCATATCGCGAATTTTATCTTTCGTTGAGCTAGAAAGATTTTTCGTCAATAGATTTATTATTTTGTGTGAAAGAGTGCTTAGCCCAGATATCAAATAGTCGCGATATGCAAGTAGCCATGACTTTTTGTACATTTCTCCTTCTATTGAGATCCTGAACATCACTCTATCTAGTTCAAGCTTGGCTCGCCGCTTTGTCTCGACTAAGTTGGGATCATTAGAGATGTTTGCCCACCATTGTTGATTTTCCGCAGTTGATAGAATACGTAATCTCTGTTTTTGTTCGTCATTTAGATTGCCTATTTTCTGTTTCTGGATTAACTGCTTATATTCTTCTAGTTCGTCGAGTGCGATGAAATGAGGGTTGTTCTTAACATAATTAAGCCAGTTAATTTGAGTTGCAGATAACATAGCCGAATGAGAAACAGATTTACCGTTGGGTGAACTGGTGCGTTGTTCGGCACTGTAAATCGCAGGTTCGAAATCTTTATTGTTGTTCAACAATGCGAGCTTATTGATTAACACGTAAGCTTGATGCGTTATTTCTCGATCAATTAGCTCATCAGCATGTTGTTTGTATACGTACCAATTCACAATCTGTCTGAATGGGACAGTATATTGATCCAAAGGATCTTCATTGATAACTTTTCGAATTGATGAAAGCGGAAATCCGAATTCACTGCCACGCCAGCCACAAATAGCAATTAACTGTGTTGCACCAGCCGCTTTGATTTTACGAATAAAGCGCTCGGCTGAAGATTTTGCACCAGAGGTTTTTTCTATGCATAGAGATTCATAAAGCTTAGCTGTTGGCATTGATGGCACAATGGTTGACAGCCTTACTTGTTCAACCGCTCTACAAAAAGCTTCATATGTAGTATCAAATCGTGATTCTTCAAGCAGTTTTTGGACAATTTCTTCATCATGTTCTACGAGATGGTAGTATATTATTTTTTTAAGACGGTCTAATTCTTCCTGATATTTTGCAAGATGGTCCTCTCGGTGGCTCTCAGGTTCAATACCGAGCGACTTAGCGATAAAATTTACACTTGAAGGTGTGAAACAGTTATTAATTTCAAATTGACTTAAAATCGTCCGTTTATAATCTTCGGTTATTAATTCTTTTAGTTGGTCAACCTTGGTTTTAGCATACATCTTATAGGGGCGTTGAGTTACGTCTTCGTTGCTTAATATACCCAGAAAAAGCTGGCGACTATTTTTATGTAACTCAAGGCCAACAGAGTGTAAATGTTGCTCTATTCTTGAGTAAACATCACTTAACGCATGTGCGACTTCAAAATATTTAGAAAAAATATCATGACAATATTCGACATAATATCTGCCGTAATCAAGTGTTAAGTTATTGAATGAGCCTCCTAACTTCCACTCCTTATAGCTAATTTCTTCGCTTGAAATTAGTTCAAATGCGTACTCTAACTGCTTCTCAATAATTTTATTCGAGACAATTCTATCAAAAAGTAAAGGGAAGCCATTTGCAGCAAGCAAAGAATTAACTTCAACTAGTTTATTTAATGCGACTTTGGACGTGGTGTAAGATTTAGGCGACAGTCGTTCAATGAAACCATTTTCAAATACACTATTCATCATATAGTATTCAAAGAAATACTTGAGGTCACTTGAGTCAAATTTAACGACGCCGTATTCTGTTATATAATTAATTAACAGTAAGATCAGATCCCCATTTGCTTTTGTCGTAGATAGTGAAGATTTTTTATCATCCAAATCTAGAAAGAGTATTTTTGCTATCTTTTCTTTTGAAAGAGCATGTTTTGTGAAGTAATCTAAATCAGAGTGTTTGGCCGAAGATAAAACCTCAAAGTTTAGAGTGTAAGTTTCATTTTTTTCAAAAAACATCCACTTTGATGCACTCAGTTCATTTTTATTACCCAAGGTAATATATGAATTTAATCTATCCTTCAGATAATTATCTCTGTTATAAAAAATATTCATATTGAAATATTCCCTGCGCTTTCATTCAAAAACAACTTTGGCAATACATCTTTGATCTCACTAAACAGCTTATTTGCGGACTTAAGTGTTTCTGGAGAAAACTGATTTAAACAATGGAACATCCATTCGACATTTATAATTAGAGTGTTTTCTACAAAACCAGGGTTATTGTTAGATAAACGCGTATAATTTAAATCCGCTTGTTCAATATAGTGAAGCATTGATACTGCATTATCAGTAGATTCAATAACTACAAAATCTTCACTGGATTCGGTACTTTCGACGTGGATGTTCAAATTGTTGATTCGTGTTTTTTCGGAAGATGTTACTTGTGATATCCTGGTTTTTAATATCTTTTCATATACTTCATTGTCGATAAATTGTCCGCATGGTGATAGTGCATGATTTTCAATGTCATCTAAAACAAGTCTGGTTATCCGACCAACTTGGTTAACCCACTCTTTATTCTTATCAGTCATATAAGATAGCTTTTCTGTGAGTGATGTATGTGAATTATCATTTACTAGATCACCCTCTCTATATTGGTCTGAGCGAGAATATACTGATGTATTTTTAATGTGTGTACCGCTGAAAAGTTTTTCAGGAATGGTATTGGAACACTTCATCAAATACTGTTCGTAATCAGTATTGCTTTTATTTTTAGACTTCCATTCTTCAAACGTTATTCC
The DNA here is from genome assembly GCF_049257215.1 of Pseudoalteromonas thalassia. NCBI lineage: Bacteria > Pseudomonadati > Pseudomonadota > Gammaproteobacteria > Alteromonadales > Pseudoalteromonadaceae > Pseudoalteromonas > Pseudoalteromonas thalassia. The sequence goes on along the minus strand of NZ_JBMMUE010000009.1, from coordinate 166,075 downwards.
TTTTGAACGAATCAGAATATTTAGCGCGTCTAAAAAAAGAGAGTCTCCGATATTTTTAGCGACGACTTCTTTTTTGAACCAATCTGCATTCCAAAGCTTTATAAGAAAGTAACCAACAGAAAACGGGTGTGACTTACGAGACTTTTGGTATGGGTTACTAAAAGAGAACGCTGCGGTTACTTTGTCAGTAAACAGTCTTTTTTGATTATCAGGGAGCAAATCTAAATATGATTCTATTGCCTGGACTACCAAATCTCGTCCGAGCAATAATGGTGATTCGTAGTCTGTTGCACGCCCTTTGTGATATTTGACTTGAAAGAAGCGTGTTCGGCCAGACTGTGCCTTATCTATAACCAAATACTTTCTCTTCATTTTTGCTGCATCAGTAGGCTGAATTGCCAAGCCGCATAACAACCAAAAACATAACACTTGCTCGACAATTGACGGGGTTTTACCAGATAAAACTTCTGGCCTACGGTATGGATAATTTGAACTTTTTCCTTTTAGCGCATTTGTCAGTTCAAAAGCACCATTTTTGTATACGGCATCGTGAAGTTCATGTTCAAATGATGGTTTTATACACTCTGTCCAAACTACCTGACGTGCAGACTGAGAATCACTTTGATGCATTTCTTTAAGCAGATCAGCAATTTGATTTTGTTGATCCCTTGATGACTTAGCTTTTACAGAGCTACTTTCATAATGTCGCCTATGTTTATTAATAACATTTAGCTCTTTCCGAGCTTTACAAAGGGTTAAAAGACTCTGAGCAATAACGGTATGAAATGAACTATGTAGCGCTTTGGGACTTGCTAATTTCAAGTGCCTTTTTTCTAATTCTTTTTGTAGCCATTGATGACTCGTAAACCACAGCCCTAGATGTTTAGAGTCACTGGGCAGGTCTCTAGCTAGCTTGGTATTGTCTAAAACCCTCTTTATTTGCAATCTATCCTTTGCTCTCAAATATGCATTGGCACGTACCTTTGTTAAAGCTGTTTGTATTTTTCTGGCGATTGAACTCTGAGGCTTCTTTTTGTTTTGTTTAATTTCAAAATTGTCGAAGTTATTGAGTATCTCTAGAGATTGTGAAGAAGGCTGTAACTGCGCCCAATCTAGAAATTTAACAATACTTGTTAAATATTTATTTTGGCTTTCAGAGTTTAATTTTTTAAACCAAACTGTTTTTGTCATTTGAATAAAAGCGTTAAAGTAAACTGTCAAGTATTGAGGGAGAAATTTCGCCGAGTAAACCATATCACTATTATGAATGATGTTGTTTTGAGTCTCGGATACGCCTTCTTTATCTACTTTTTTATCATCGAAGGCGTAAGTTTTGGTTTTTACTATTTTCATTCTATACCTTCGATAAGTTTCATCTCTTTGAGCAATCTTACGTATCTTATTGTAACCTTGGGAACAATCCCTTCTTTTTCTGTATATGTGTGTCCAGCTCTTTTTGCCACAACTATCAAAGCAGCGCTTTCTGAACGCGTTTCATTGCCCGATGGAGCTAGCAACTCATCATAATAAAGTTCTGTTAAAAATGAGTGTCTTAAGTCGTGATATCTTAAATTATTATTAAGTTCTGGCACTCTTTTTTTATATTTCGAAAATACAGAAGATGCGCAGCGTGCTGATATTTCTGTACCAAAACCACGAGTACCATAATTAAGAAATAAACCATCAAAATCTGTTTTTGTTTCTTTTACTATTTCGGCCCGTTCATTGAGATAATATTGCTTCATCTCTCCAAGCAATTCTCTCTTGAAATAAAGATACCGAGGACTACCTCCTTTGCAATGTTTGCCAGAAAGCCAATATTTAAACTCTTGCACATGTGAGAATTCAGGAGAATCAAGCTTGTTAAATAAATCATTTATTGAGTCTTCGCCTCTTTTTTTAGTGTAAAGGCGTAACCCTTGATTTTCGGAGGCTCTTAGGCCAACTTCAGCACCCATTTTCAAAATTAACCGATCTCTAATAGTGTCGCATTCACTAATGAGTTTGAATCGACCTGATTTAGAGACGTAGTTGATTTTTTTTTCTTTTTCATCATTGTCTCGTGCGGTTGAAAGAGCATCTTTTTTTATATATAGCTCGACTGGGCTTCGCATTCCTATATGAGCTAAAAAATTAAAAAAGGCCGTTAACGCTGACTTGTGAAGTTCTATAGTATCTGGTGATAAATTTTGGGGTAAATAAGTATTAAGGTAGTCAATTAGTATTGATTCGGAAATTGTGTTTATTTGATGGACATTTACTCCTAAAATGCTGCTTTTCGAGTTAACATATTTCAATAGCGTCATTAGACAGTTTAGGTAGCTATCTGCTGTGCTTGCAGCTACAGACTCTATCACCAGTTGTATAATTTCTTTACCGTCTTCTTCTATCACACGTCTTTTATGAACCAACAAGTTTTTACTTAGGTAATATGAAAACAGCAATGGCAGCAGAATGATGCGACCTTCATCGTCTAAAAAGACCCTAAGGTTTTCTACTTTCGAATTTGCATATTGATAGTTATCTAGTTTTACGCTCTTCATGTTCTTACTTACCTTTTAAACAATAATTGTGATATATGTTCTTACTTACCTTTTAAGCAATAATTGTGATATATTTTCTTGCGCTCACTTTTTAGCTTTTATTAGATTATAGACCATAAGACCACTACGGTTGGAAGTGGTGGAAAAAACAAACCCCAGATACTGAACAAGTTATTTTAGAGTTAGTTGATATTTTCCATTTTGGTTTATCTTTACGTATTGATGGTGAAACCAGCTATGAGCAGTTAGCTGCGCAACTTGAAGCTGAGTTAAGTGCGCCAGTTCAAGCTGATGACTTTAAACAAACACTCGAATTATTAGCCGCGTCAGCAGTCGCTGAAAAGAGTTTTAATGCAGCTGCATTTGCAGGTTGTATGGCTCAAATTGGTATGGATATCGATGATTTATACCGTGGTTATGTTGGTAAAAATACCTTGAACTTCTTCCGTCAAGATCATGGTTACAAAGACGGTAGTTATATCAAAGTCTGGAATGGCCAAGAAGATAACGAGCACTTAGTAGAAGTGGTTAAAAGCCTGGATACAGAGCATGCAGATTTTGCAAAACTTGTATACCAAGGCCTAGAACAGCGTTACCCGAAGTAATCATTCAACGGGTATAAACTCGCGAAAATCGATGGTCGATAAAAAGCCATCGAACTGCTTATGCGGTTGCTGACTATCAGGGTTGGCAACCGCAAGTATATGGCCAATACCAAACTCTTTTGCCGCATCTAGCACGGCAGGGCTATCATCGACAAATAAAGTCCGTTCCTTATCAAACTGCCATTCTTGGTGTACTTGTTGCCACAATGGTTGATGCTCTTTACTCACGCCATATTGGTGAGTTGAGATAACCCCATCTAAGTAATTATCGATAGCCGTGTGTTCAAACTTTAACATGGCACAATCTGGGTGCGCGTTAGTAAGCATGATCAATTGCTTGCCTGCTTTTCTCAGCTCCGTTAAGAACGGCGGAACATCGTCACGAATTCTGATTAAATGTTGAATTTCACGTTTTAACGCCATAATCGGTAAATCAAGTTGCTGTTGCCAGTAATCTAAGCAGTACCAATTAATTTGCCCGTGAACTTGTTGATAACGATGTAAAATGTCAGCTTTTGCTTGGTCTAAACTGATTTTATGTTTACGCGCATATTGCTCGGGAATAACGGTTAGCCAAAAGTAATTATCAAAATGCAAATCGAGTAGGGTGCCATCCATATCTAACAACACAGTATCGATTTTTGACCAATTTAACATAGGCAATTCACTTTAAAAGATTTATGATGAGCATAACTGCCATGATAGCAAATTAATGCCAATGACACAGAAAAAGCATCCTACACCACCGCAAATTTTGTCTAATGAAGTTGTCGCTAAAAGTCGACTATTTACTGTTGAGTCTCTCGAATTGAAGTTCTCTAATGACGAGCAAAGGCAATACGAAAGAATTCGTGGCGGTGGCAGAGGGGCAGTGATGATTGTGCCAGTAACGGCCGATAATGAACTGCTATTAGTGCGAGAGTATTGTGCAGGCACCAATGATTATCAGTTGGGCTTTCCTAAGGGCTTAATTGACCCGGGCGAAACACCACAGCAAGCTGCAGATCGTGAGCTTAAAGAAGAAGTTGGTTTTGGCGCGAAGCACTTTGCTGAACTTAAAAAAGTCAGCATGGCACCGAGTTACTTTAATGCCACTATGCATATTTTGTACGCCGAAGATCTCTACCCTGAAACCTTACCTGGTGATGAGCCTGAACCGCTTGTCGTTGTGAAATGGCCAATAAGTGATTGGCAATCATTATTGCAACAAGAAGACTTTACCGAAGCACGAAGTGTCGCAGCTTTGCTATTATTAACAAAGTACTTAGAGTCGGGAGCGGGCAATGAATAATTTTTTAGAGCCGTGTATTCGGTTAGCTGAACAAGCTGGCGACGCTATAATGGCCATTTATCAACAGGATGATATAGGTGCTGAGCAAAAGTCAGATGATACGCCTGTTACTAAAGCTGATTTAGCCTCGAATGAGGTGTTGATGGCAGGTTTACAAGCATTAGCGCCTGATATTCCAATTATGTCAGAAGAAACACCTATTCCAGCGCTGGCAGATAGAAAAGATTGGCAGCGTTATTGGTTACTTGATCCAATGGATGGCACTGGCGAGTTTATTTTAGAAAGTGGTGATTTTGCAGTAAATATCGCTTTAGTTGAAAATAACCGCCCAGTGCTTGGCGTTATTCATTGGCCAGCGAAACAAGTGACTTATTTTGCTAGTTATCAAAATGGCGCGTTTAAACGTGAAAATGGCCAAGATCAGCAAATTTCGGTAGCAACGCCGGATAATTTAACCTTAGCTGTAAGCCGAAGACAAAAAATTGAAGCTGTTAGCCAATATTTAAATACCCAGTTTGCGACGGTTGCATTAGGTTCTTGTTCATTAAAAGCATGCATTATCGCGGAAGGTAAAGCTGATTGTTTTTTACGAATAGGGCCAACAGGTGAGTGGGATACAGGCGCGTCGCAAGTCATTGTTGAAGAAGCGGGTGGTTGCATCACGGACGCTGAATTCAATCCGTTAACTTACAATCAACGAGAAAGTACCGAGAACCCTGATTTTATTGTTATGGGGCACCCTGACTGGGAGTGGCAAAAAATGATTAGTCCACATCAGCGCGCACTTTAGTGAGGTTTTGTGTGCTTTTTGTTCGCTTAAGCCCGTATTTTGATTATAACGCTTGATTTCTAATTTTATTGCTATATTATAGCGCTCTCTTCGGAACAAGGCATCGTTAACATGCTCATGTTACTTAGAGATTACAGGCGCGGGATGGAGCAGAATGATAAATCATTCGTCGGACTCGCTAATACCTGAAGTCGAAGGTCGTCGGTTTAAATCCGGCTTCTGGGACTCTAAACATACAGGCGCGGGATGGAGCAGCCTGGTAGCTCGTCGGGCTCATAACCCGAAGGTCGTCGGTTCAAATCCGGCTCCCGCAACCAACTTCTTAAATTAAGTAGGAAGTAAAATAAACTTAATATTCAGGCGCGGGATGGAGCAGCCTGGTAGCTCGTCGGGCTCATAACCCGAAGGTCGTCGGTTCAAATCCGGCTCCCGCAACCAATTATTTGAATTGGCTGACTTCTTAAATTAAGTGAGAAGTAAAATAAACTTAATAATTTCAGGCGCGGGATGGAGCAGCCTGGTAGCTCGTCGGGCTCATAACCCGAAGGTCGTCGGTTCAAATCCGGCTCCCGCAACCAACTGAAATTAAAAAATTAATATGTAATACTAGACACGCTATAGCGTGTTTTTTTATGCCTGAAATTCAGGCTCAGAGCCCGAAGGTCGTTGGTTCGCCCTCAAAACTCACAGCTCCCGCAACCAACTGAAATTAAAAATTAATATGTAATACTAGACACGCTATAGCGTGTTTTTTTATGTCTGAAATTCAGGCTCACAACCCGAAGGTCGTCGGTTCGCCCTCAAAACTCACAGCTCCCGCAACCAACTGAAATTAAAAAATTAATATGTAATACTAGACACGCTGTAGCGTGTTTCTTTATGTCTGAAATTCAGGTTCAGAGCCTGAAGGTCGTCGGTTCGCCCTCAAAACTCACAGCTCCTGCAACCAACTGAAATTAAAAATTAATATGTAATACTAGACACGCTATAGCGTGTTTTTTTATGTCTGAAATTCAGGCTCACAACCCGAAGGTCGTCGGTTAGCCCTCAAAACTCACAGCTCCCGCAACCAACTGAAATTAAAAAATTAATATGTAATACTAGACACGCTATAGCGTGTTTTTTTGTGCCTGCAAAAAGTTGCTTTGCATCAACTGCTAATGTTAAATCCTTCTAACACCTTCCTGATAGCTTGATATCCACCCGTAAATTGAGAAATGCTTTATAAAAATCAACTGAATTTATATGTATTAGTTTTTAGTAAAAAATTATTATAGTTAAAATCAAAAGAAGTGTTTTTTACTTATTTTTCATTCTTTTTGTCGTAATTTACTTACATATCAGAACTGACTGAACTAATCTTAAAGTATGGCTTTAGGCTGTACCTTGATAGGATCTCTTGTGTAAGTATTTGACGGGCAAACATGGCTCAATAACAGCTATGGTTAAAGCATCACTGAGATCCTAACCTCTTACAGTTCAGCTTTCCTTCCTTTGAGTTTTGGCAGCTGAGTATTCAGTTGCTTTTCTTTACTATGCTAGTGGCTTAGTGCGAGTAATGAATCTTCGCTTAAAAGATAGAAAGGTTTATGTTACAACGTCAGTAATATTACTTTTTAGCTACAAACATGACTGAACTTTACCATTGGTTTGATTTATTTGGCGTAGCCGTGTTTGCGGTCTCAGGGACGCTACTGGCATATGATAAAAAGATGGATGGCTTTGGTGTTGTCGTATTAGCCACTGTTACTGCAATTGGTGGCGGCACAGTCCGCGACGTTATTTTAGACATTCCTGTTTTTTGGCTGCATGATCAAAGCTATTTTTGGGCTATTTTACTCTCGGTATTTATCACTACGCGTTTAATAAACAAACAGCGCTCTATTTCGCTAAGTGCACTACAGATTGCAGATGCATTTGGACTCGCGTTTTTTGCTGTTATGGGGGCTCAAAAAGCAATGCTTGCCGGTATGCCAGATACGACTTCGATTATTATGGGGGTTATCACGGCATGTTTTGGCGGAGTCATTCGCGATGTATTAGCAGGCAACATACCCATGCTGTTAAAAGGCGAGCTGTATGCGATAACATGTATCGCCGGTGGTATTGTTTACACAGTAAGTATTTCCCTAGGTTTAGTCACTGAGCTTGCCATGATTATGGCAATGTTAATGACACTGATGCTTCGTTTAGCTGCAATGAGGTGGCATTTAACGTTGCATGTTTTTAAATATCCTGACTAAACTGTATCTATGGATGAACTATAGGGACATATCGGATCGTGTCTTTAGCCCGAATTTTTTCTCGTGCTCAGGTTGGCGTGCAAGCTCCTGAAGTGATTGTTGAAGTGCATTTAGGTAATGGATTGCCAGCGTTTCATATTGTTGGTCTTCCTGAAGCCTCAGTAAAAGAAGCCAAAGACCGTGTACGTAGCGCGCTCGAAAACTCGCAGTTTGGCTTTCCTGATCAACGTATAACCGTTAATCTTGCGCCCGCTGATTTACCAAAAGATGGCGGGCGATTTGACTTAGCCATAGCAGTAGGGATTCTAGTCGCTTCTGGACAGATCACCTGCAACGACATACATCGTTATGAATTTTATGGTGAACTTGCCTTAAACGGTGAAGTAAGAGGTGTGAATGCTATCTTACCTTCAGTGTTGGGTGCTAAAGAGCAAGGGCGCTGTTGCTTTTTACCTGTCGAAAACGATAACTTAGCTAGTTTAGTTTCTGGCGTATCACGAAAAGCGGTTTATTCATTACAAGATGTCTGGAACGACTTACTAAATCAGCAACCTCTGCCTTTGAATATCCACTACCCAGAGCAGCAGCCAAACCGAGAGTCGCTACTTGATCTAAGTGATGTGAAAGGGCAGCCCGGCGCAAAAAGAGTGTTAGAAATCGCTGCCGCTGGTGGACATAACTTACTTTTTCTTGGCCCCCCTGGTACAGGAAAATCAATGCTCGCACAGCGTATGCCGACGATTATGCCCACCATGTCTGACGAAGAAGCCATTAGTACCGCAGCATTGTATTCGATTATAGGTCAATCGGTAGATCTATCAAATTGGCGCGAGCGACCATTTCGAAATCCACACCACACTTGCTCTGCGGTAGCGCTGGTGGGAGGGTCGTCAAATCCGAAGCCCGGTGAAATATCATTGGCACACAATGGCGTGTTGTTTTTAGATGAATTACCTGAATTTGAGCGTAAAGTTCTCGACTCACTGCGTGAACCAATGGAAACAGGTGTAGTGACAATATCTCGAGCGGCAAGGCAAATGGAGTTCCCATCGCAGTTTCAGCTAATCGCCGCATTAAATCCTAGCCCGACAGGGAGTCATACCGATAAACGTGCAACGCCAGACCAAGTCTTGCGATACTTATCTCGGGTGTCTGGGCCATTTATCGATAGGATTGATTTGCAAATAGAGTTACCGCGGCTTACAAGTAGCCAATTGCAGAGCACCCAAGCAGAAGAAAGCAGTGATCAAGTGCGCCAGCGTGTAGAGCGAGCATATGCTATACAGCTTAATCGGCAGGGTAAGGTGAATGCCAGGTTAAGTAATAGAGAAATGGCGCGTTATTGTGAGCTAGGAGCCGCTGAGTTGCAGTTTTTGGCTAAAGCTAGTGAGAAACTGGCGCTGTCACCGCGTTCTTATCATCGTATTATCAAAGTGGCCCGAACTTTAAGCGACTTAAAAGCCCAGCCAACAATTACCTTAAATGAATTAAAAGAAGCGCTAAATTACCGTGCGTTTGAACGACTAATAAGTCAGTTAACGCAGTACTAGAAAACGAATTAGATTGAAAGCATGTAGCCTTTACCGCGCACGGTGACAATGCGTTTTTGATCTTTTTCATCGCTGAGCTTTTTACGAAGGCGACCAATTAATACATCAACGGTACGATCGCTTGGACTCCAATCAGGCTGGCCAATTTCTTCGGAAATCTTTTCTCTTGATGTAGCTTTACCTGCATTACCAATTAAGCAGATTAAAACTTTATGTTCTGCTTCAGTCAGGCGAGACTCTTCGCCGCTGGGTGTGATCAGCGTGCGGTTATCAGGGTGTAATTTAAAGTTGGCGTACTCAATAAACTCTTCGCTTTCGTCGTTTGTTTGAGAGCTCTTAAGGCGTTTATACAGTGCGCGCATTCTAAGTTCTAGCTCGAGTAAATCCACTGGTTTGCAAATATAATCATCGGCCCCTTGCGCAAGGCCTGCGATACGGTCAGCTTGCGAATCTCGGCTTGATAAAACAATGACCCCAATATCAGTCAGAGCATTTAGTTCTTTGGCAAGCAATAACCCATCGCGCTTAGGTAGCACAATGTCGATAACTGCTAAAGAAATAGCTTGTGAAGAAGCTGCACGAGATTGCACTATGCTCAATGCATCAGCACCTGTTGAATCTATCTCAATGTTAAACTCAGTTTCTTTAAAGTGGTTAAGAATGCGTTTAACGAGCAGTTCGTCGTCTTCAACCAATAAAACTTGAATAGTCATTCGCTTTAATTTCACACTTGATTTGTTGTTATGTTAGCACTGTATAGCGAAGGCTGAGAAGTGTAATGGCGAGGTTTGTAACTATTTCTTACAATTTAATGGCTTAGCGATAGTTGAAAAGGGTGAAAGCTGAGCACTCGTGCAGTGCTCAGCCAAGTGATTAAACTATTTTTCAGGATAAAGATATTGCCACCACTGCGGCTGATCTTTTAAGTTTTTATCGAAATACGCCAGCATGGTGTTCCACCAGTCAAAGCGTTTATCACGCGCAAAAATTTGGTGATCTGCTCCTTTGTATTCGATTAGGTCAACATCTTTACCGAGTAGCTTTAATGCCGTGTACATGTTGTGACTTTCACCAACTGGTACGTTGGTATCTGAATCACCATGAAGGAGTAATAGCGGCGTTGTTACTTTATCAGCATGAAACACCGGACTATGTTGGCTATAAAGTGTAGGGTTGTTCCAAGGGTAGCTATTTTTTGATGCCTCAGCTGAATATAAATAACCCCACCAACCTTGACCCCAGTACGAGGTGATATTTGAGATCCCCGCATGAGCTATAGATGCACTGAACAGATCAGTTTTAGTTGCTAGTAGCATGGTCATGAAGCCACCGTAAGACGCGCCCAAGTTGCCAACACGCTTACTATCTACAAAGCTATATTTATCCAAAAAGGCTTTTGTGCCGTCAATAATGTCATTAGCTGTGTACTCACCCCATGCATTTACATGTTTAGCCGAAAACTCTTGGCCAAAGCCAGTCGCACCTGTTGGTTGTATTACGTAAACAACATAGCCGTGCTCTGCCCATAAGTTAAATGGGTAACGACCTGTAAAGCCACGTGTTACTGGTGATGTGCCACCGTAATAATAAACCAGTGCAGGATATTGTTTTTTGCTATCTAAATCATGAGGTAAATAAACACGACCCTTAATTTCAATGCCATCTTTATTAGTAAAGTTAAACTCTTCAAGTGAGGCTACTTGGGTATTTTCATAGCCAATTGGCTTTGAATCCCACACGACTTTAGCACGGCTCTTGCCTAAGTTGAGCTGCTTAAGTTGCTGTGGTGTTGACGCTGTAGTGCCAGTCACTAAAATGCTTGGATTGCGTTCGTTTGAGTAACTAAATTGCTCAACAACATCAAAGCCTGTATTTACTTTATTGAAACGCTTTTTGCTTAAGTCGTATTGATAAAGTTGTACGGTATCTTGCTCGGTGACTTTAATAAGTGCATCACCGTTTTCTAGTACATTTAACTGGCCGATAGCCGGGTTAAACTCTTTACTTAAAGCGGTTGCTTTTTTACCGTCGCGGCTGAGTAAGTAAAGTTGACCATCATAGTTATTAGCCAGCATGCCTTCAGGAAGGTTTCGGCCTAAGCCATTATTAAAATCTGGGCCAGCAGTGACATAAATACCGTCATCAGTATATTTAGCCTGATTAAAGGTATTAAATTGACCAAGCACCGTGATAGCCGATGTAGCTAGGTTTAGCTCAACAAGCTCTGTTGCAGGCTGTGGTGAAAGCTGCATTGCCTGTGCTGAGCGACTCATTAATACGTGACCGTTTTTGGCATCAAAATCTTCAAGTGAATGGCTAAGTGGGCCTTGGCTTAAAATTTTGCTAAGACCTGTTGTGATATCAAGCAAGTATATTTGTGATGTTGTACGAGCATAAGACCAACGGTCTTGCAGGCCTTGATAATGTTTAGTGAGCTTGCCATTGTCTGTTGGTGATTTTGACCAGCTAAAAATTAAGCTGTTGTTATCAAAATATTGAAAGCCACTTGCACCAGAAAGGTTTTTAGCAATCACGCTAAGTTGCATCGTTTTTAGATTTAAACGCTTAAGCTCACCATTTAATAGATACACTAAATTTGTGCTATCAGGGCTCCAAGTAATATTGCTCGGTTGGGCTGACTCAAAGCGATAAAGAGTATTGTTTTTTGCGTCTTTAAGCTCAGTCACGTATTGCGCTTGATTAGCCGTTACATCTTCGTAATGGCGTTGGCTAGTAATAAAGTAATTGCCATTTGGCGCCATTGAAATATAACTTACCGTTGGCGCATCGAATAACTGTTTTGCAGACAAGCCATGTTGTTGTTTAGAACTAAATTGCACAGTATCTAGTTCTGACTTAGCAGTAAAATCAAGCTCAACTTCATTCCAGTTTGCTACTTGCTCAGTGATGATAACAAACTGGTGATCGCCTTGGCTTAAAGCTAACTCATAGCTGTTATTTTTTTCTGTTTGCTTTTCACCATCGATAAACAGCTGTGCGTTTTCAATGCCTTTAAGAGTCAACGAGCCTTGGCTAAAGCGCTCGGTTGATGCAGTAAATTTTAGTGCTTGCAGGCCACCTAATGTAAGGGCGCTTACTTTGTCGAATGATTGCCACTTTATCACGTCGCCAAAAATACGAATATTGTCGCTATTTTTTTGTAAGCTTGGTACTAAGTTGGCAATAATAGCGTCACGATGTTCGGTTTGATAAGGCTTTAATTGCATATCATCGCTAAGAGGGCCAATAAACTGAATTGCTGAACGTTCAATAGCGTCTGCCATAGCTGTTGAACTTAGAGAACAAAGTACAAGTGCGCTAAGCGTGGTTTTTAGCTGAGTTTTTTTGTTCAGCCAAGTGGTTGTAAATGTCATAGTTTCGCCTGTTGAAGGTAAGTTTTAGCAATATAGCACGCAGAAAAACTAGCAAAAAGAGCTCTGCGTTAGAATGCTGATGGGTTTGAGGTTCCAGTTATCTGTTGATATGGTGGGCGCTTAGATGAACAATGAGGATGCACAGTGACACTTTTACTTGTTTATATGTTGGTTGCTATTACCGTCTCTTTTTTATGCTCGGTAATGGAAGCGGTGTTATTAAGTATAACGCCAAGCTATGTTGCTATGTTAAGGAAGCAGCAACCTGCATTAGCAAAACGCGTTGCTAAGCTAAAAGATAATATAGACCAACCGCTCGCGGCTATTTTAACGCTTAATACAATTGCGCACACAGCTGGTGCTGCAGGTGTTGGTGCACAAGCTGCAGTGGTTTTTTCAGATGCTGCTGTTGGAATAGCCTCGGCAATTATGACCTTATTGGTTCTTGTACTTTCTGAAATCATTCCGAAAACACTGGGTGCAAATTATTGGCGTGGTCTAACACCTATCGTCAGCATTAGCCTTATTTGGTTGGTGGTCATTTTAAAACCTTTCGTTTGGTTTGCAGATATCCTCACGCGCTTTTTGGGGCGTAATTATGATGAGGCCTACTATATTCGCCAAGAAATTGAAGCCATGGCTGATATAGGCACAGAGTCAGGGGCACTTGGTCACGACGAATCTGAGATTATTAGGAGTCTGCTGCGTTTTCGCCACGCTAAGCTAGATACCATAATGACGCCGCGTACTGTGCTGTTTAAAGTGCATAAAGATTTAACTGTTAATCAGTATTTGTCTGAACATGGCTCATCGTCATTCTCTCGGGTGCTGGTATATGACAAAAATGGTGATGATATTATCGGCTTTGTACATAAAAACGATATTATGCTTGCGTATCATCGTTTAGGTGAAGACTATAAGATAAGTAAGCTGGTTAAACCAATTTATACAGTGCCAGAGACCCTGCATGTGCCAACGCTACTTGAAACCTTATTGTCAGGGCGAACCCATATTTGTTTAGTGGTTGATGAATACGGAGATGTTCAAGGGATTGTGACCTTAGAAGATTTAATTGAGGCGCTGATGGGGCTTGAGATTGTTGATGAACATGACCAATCTGCAAATATGCAAAAAGTGGCTAAGCAGCGTTGGCGACAGCGCTTAGCACGAAGTAATACCATTGTTAGTGATGACAAACGGGAGCCTTAGCGACGCTGCCCGGTCGCTGTTTTGACCATTTGCCGCCATGAGATTGACCAATTTAAAAAATCTTCTTTGGCTTTCGGGCGGCATAACAAAAAGCCTTGCATTAAGATAAATTCTTTATAGCGGTCTAAGTATTCGAGTTCTTCTACTCGCTCGATCCCCTCGGCGACAATAAATAAATCTTCTTGAATAGCAATATTCACAAGGCTACTGACAATGACTTGAGAAAATTGGTCAGTTTCAATATTACTGATCAGCGTTTTATCTATTTTAATCTCGGTAAATGGTAAGGTTTTCAATTGTTGTATGTTGGTAAAGCCGGTGCCAAAGTCATCAAGAGAAATACCAAATCCTCGCATTCTTAATCTGTTTAGTGATTCTAACTGTGCAGCGGTGCGTAAGGCGTATTGCTCGGTTATTTCTAAAATAACTTCACCTGGGGTGAGGTTATTTAGATGTAATATTAATGCCAATTTATCTGGGCAGCTTAAGTCTTCGAGTTGCGAAGGCGATAAGTTAAAAGCCAGTTTTAGGTTAGGATGAAAATGTTCTTTGATTTCGGCAAAGTCGTTGGTCGCTTTTTCAAAGAGCTGAAAGGTAATAAGGTTAATTAAATCTAAATCCTCGGCAACACAAATAAATCGCTCAGGTAGAATTATTTCCTCTTCTTTACTTGTATTTATTCGCGCTAATACCTCAATACTTTCGACACGGTTATCGTGGCGGTTAATTTTGGGTTGGTAAAATGGAATTATTTCGTTGTGACTAATCGCATGAAGTAACAGCGACTCAGAAATAGGGGATTTTGTCCGCTCTACGTGAAATGAAAAATGCTCAAGTTTTTGCAGCAACAAATAAACCTGATTCAACTGCACGGGTTTAGATATATTACCAATCAGATGGGCATTATTTTTACGGGCAATATCAGCTGCTAAATCAATTACTTTGGGATCCATTTCAGAAATGATCGCAATAGCACCATGGTATTTCATTGCGCCTAAATGACGGATCAATTCCATACCATCCATATCGGGCATTTTTAGATCAGTAAAGATAGCATCAAAGAAGTGAGGCGCTTTTTTTACTTTTTCTAGGGCTTCTTCTGCACTTAGGCAAGTAGTGACATGGCTAATTTCCAGCTCATTCAAAATAGCCTGCATAACAATAAGAATCGCTTTGGAGTCATCGACTACGAGAATATGCCTATTTGACTTCACTATATTCACTCCTTGAACGAGAACACTATACTTAAAAGTAGTAGATAAATATTAGTTAGTCATGTTTTTTGGTTGTTTGTGTGCTGGACAGAGTAATTTAAATTGTAGAAGCCTCTCTCTCGTAATTTATTTTGTCCTACGTATAATAGCCGCACTCTTATCTAGTATTTTTACAGATTATGGCAAGACTTCAGTTGAGCTTAGCAAATGAAACCTTCACTTTGCATTTGCACGGCTCGCAATTAATACAGTTATTCCATCAACAGCAAGCTATTGCATTTGATAACCCGACTCAGAATAAGTATGAATTTGATTTTCAAGGACAAAAAATTAGCTTAGATACCAGCAAAGTGCATGAAAAAAGCTTAGCTATTTATGTTAATCAGCAATTAGTTAGTGAACTTGCACTTCCTGCGGTAGAAGACGCTGAACCAAAACGCGGCATCATTGGCCTGCTAGCACTGGGCTTTAAATTATTTAAAAGTGCAAAAGTAGTGAAAGCTGCTTTAGCGGGTGCATCAGTTGCAGGTTACGCATGGCTTTTTTCTATTGAATTTGCTTTGATGTTAATTGCTTGCTTGGTTGTGCACGAATATGGTCATGTGCGCGCTATGAAATATTTTGGCATTAAAACTAAAGGTATTTATCTTATTCCGTTTGTCGGTGGCTTGGCCGTTTCCGACGATAAAATTACCACCCGTTGGCAAGACGTGGTGATCTCTCTAATGGGGCCTGCATTTGGCTTAATTACCTCAGTACTCGGAGTGGTGCTTTACTACGCCACTGAAATGGAAATATTCGCCGGTGTGGCAGTACTCAGTGCACTGTTAAACCTATTTAACTTGTTACCTATTTTGCCTTTAGATGGCGGTCATGTACTAAAAAGCATTAGTTTTTCTATGCGTTCTTGGGTCGGCTTAAGCGTGTGCTTATTAGGCGTGTTATTTGGTTTATGGCTGAGCTATACCTTTGGTTTAATGCTCCTCGTGTTCTTCTTGTTTGTTGGCGCGCTTGAAATTGTATTTGAATGGCGTGGTCGTCATTATTCACACTTAATCCCTCTTGATACTTACGGGCAAGGTTTTTCAGCGGTCATGTACGCATTGGTTGTTGCAGGCCACGTTGCGGTGATGATGCATTTTGCTGATTCAGAAAGCGCAATCCTTAGCTTGCCAATGAAGATTTTATCGAGCTAAGAATTGCATATTAAGCACTGAGTGGGCTAAAACTCAGTGCTTTTGCATTCGTACTAAGGATAAAAGCTCAGCATTAACGATATAAACACGCCGGTGATGATCAGCTGCACAAGACAAAAGCCCATGATGTCTTTTGCTTTTAAGCCGGCAATAGCAAGCACGGGAAGTGCCCAGAACGGCTGAATTAGGTTAGTCCAGGCATCGCCCCATGCGACAGCCATAGCAACACGTGGCATATCAGCGCCAAGTGTTTGTGCTGCAGGAATGACAATCGGCGCTTGCACTGCCCATTGGCCGCCGCCTGATGGCACAAAGATATTCACAAACCCGGCACTTAAAAAACTCCAAAAAGGCAGCGTTTCGGCTGTTGCAATGGCAATAAATCCTTCAGAGACTTGTTGAGCAAGTCCCGTTTTTACCATAATCGCCATGATCCCGGCATAAAACGGAAATTGAATCACAATACCAGCACCGCTGGGGATTGCTTGCTGTAAGCTTCGGAGTAAATTATGTGGTGTTTGATGTAGTAAAATTGCGCTAAATAAGAAAATAGCGATCACACTATTTAAATTTAAGCCGCCTCCGCTTAGCACAAAATAATAGAATAAATAGGCAAGGCCAACGGCACCTATCCCCATTCCTAGCAAACGACTATGCTCTATTACTTCGGCAGGGCGGGTAGGTGTTGCTATTTGCTTAGTTTCATCATCAAGCTTTGCGGGGTCAACATAGACGCTGTCTTTCTCGTTTGGCAGCATGTAGCGATTTACCAGCGGCATGATAATAAACAAGCCCACAACAATAGCGATATTAAATGCCGAAAAGATCGTGTTTTCGGTGCCAATTACACCAATACTTTGCTCTGCAAAGTGGCCGTCGGTCGCGATTGTCAGCGGCACTGAACCGGCTAAGCCGCCATGCCAAACAATAAAGCCTGAATAGGCACTGGCAACCAATAAACGGTAATCAACACGGGTATGTTTCGCAATTGCTTTGGCGAACAAAGCGCCTATGACTAAGCCAAAGCCCCAGTTTAGCCAGCTCGCTAATAAAGAAACGAGCGTCACGAGTATAATTGCTTTGGCTGGGGTATTTGCTAGTGTTGCAAGTTTATTGAGTATGCTGCGCATAACTGGAGTACTCGCTAACATGTAGCCTGTAAGCAGTACTAGCAGCATTTGCATAGCAAATTGTAATAGGTTCCAAAATCCACCACCCCAAGCCGCGAGCACTTGTGTGGGCGTTGACGGTGTAAAGAGACTCGCAACGATAAAGCTCAGCAAGGTGAGTAATATAACAAATACAAACGGGTCGGGTAGGTAACGCTCTACTAGTTTAGTGAATGGTTTGGCAACGCGATTTAGCATAGTTTTTATTGTTGTCGTCGAATCGATAAAGCCAATAAATCATGAATAACGATGATTGGCAAATTGCGACGTCGTTGCTTTAGCTTATATTAATAAAACAAATGTTAAAAACGATTACTGAGCATCTTGTTCTAGCACGGCTTTTAAGCGGGCTTGTACTTCTTCCACTAACAAAATTGGCTGGAACTTAGATAAAAAGGCATTACAACCAACCTTCTCAACCAGGGCTTGGTTAAAGCTACCACTGAGTGATGTGTTAAGCACGATGTGTAAGTTCTTCATTCGGCTGTCGTTGCGAATTTCGTGGGTTAAACGGTAGCCATCCATTGCTGGCATTTCTGCATCGGTGATCACCATAAGTAATTCTTTTTCGACGTCTTTGCCCTGATCAGCCCAGCCTTTTAACATTTCGAGTGCTTCAAGTCCGTTACGAGCAGGAATAATTTCGATGCCGAGTTGCGATAAAGTATCGCTTACTTGTTTGCGAGCCGTTGGTGAATCATCAGCATGAAGAATTTTGCGGCCTGCAAATTCGTTCACGATACTCTTATCAAGAATATCTTCAGAAATATGTACTTCGTACTCAACGATTTCGGCGAGCACTTTTTCTACATCGATTATTTCAACCAGTTGCTCTTGGCCATCGCGTTTCACCTTCGTTAAGGCTGTTAGATAATGATTTTTACCAATCGCAGTTGGTGGCGGCATAATATCAGACCATGTCATATTAATGATTTGATCAACCTTGCCAATTAAAAAGCCTTGTACGGTACGATTGTATTCAGTGATAACGAGGTTTGTATCTTCAATGTGTTTAGCTTCAGGCATGTTAATCGCTCTTCGTAAATCAATCACAGGAATTGACTCACCGCGAATATCAACTACACCTGACACTTTCGGGTGTGCGTGAGGAATTTTGCTGATATGAGGCAGTTTAACGACTTCTTTTACTTTAAAAACATTAAGAGCAAATAAATGGCGACTGTGGAGGTAAAATAGTAAAAGCTCTAAGCGGTTTTCACCGACTAGTTGCGTACGCTTATCAACTGAAGCAAGAACACCTGACATATTTCACCCAAAACAACTAATACAGAGATATTATAGTCTACTATTATTTTTCATCGACATGCATTAGTAATTTCAATCTGTTGCCAAAGAGCAAGCATTCCAGTACCGTATCGTTAATTTCTACCACTGTAAATTGCAAGGATTATGCACTATTTATTAAATCGTATAGTGGTACTTATCCGCAGTCATATTGATCAAGTAAGTTGGCAGGCTGTGGTGGTTACCACGCTTTTGCATATGCTACTTATATGGTGGCTGCTTATGCTTGCAGGAGAGCAAGCTTTAACACCACTAAGTACCTACGTTTATTATTATGTTGTAACAACATCAACAGTTGGCTATGGCGATTTTAGTGCCAGTACTGAGCTTGGTCGCTGGATTGTTGCATTACTACAAATACCTTTTGGTTTAGCATTATTTGGCGTTCTGTTAGGAAAAACAGGGCAAACAGTAACTTATTTAATCAGGCGCGCTATGACGGGTGATAAAAGCTTCGCACATATAAACAATCACATTATTATTTTTGGTTGGCACGATACTCGTACTAAGAAGATGGTTGACTATATTCTAGCCGATCAAAAACGCTTAGATCGTCGTATTCTATTGGCAGTTACTGAACAAATGGAGCATCCATTTTTAACAAATCCGATGGTTGATTTTGCACGCCTAAGTAGCTTTACCGACTTAGATGAGTTGCAAAGAATCGCAATTGAACGCGCCGATAAAATTATTATTGATGGCCAAGATGATGACCAAACGTTTACTACTGCACTGCGCATAAGTAAGTTGGTAAATAAGGATTGTCATATTAGCGCGCATTTTACTGACGAAACCAAAATCGAAATGCTACATGAGCTCTGTCATAATGTTGAATGCAGTAGTGCCAAGTCAGCCGAAATCTTAGTGCGTTCAATGCAAGATCCAGGTTCGAGCCGTGTGCAAGAAGAGTTGTTATCAACACTTCATGGTGATACTCAGTTTAGTTTGCCTATTCCAAAAGGCGTGCAAGCAATGGAGTTTGGCAAGCTGTTTCATCACTTTAAATACAGCCACGATGCTATATTACTGGGTGTAGCACATAATTTAAGTGCAAAAAACATGGATTTAAATCCGCCACTTGACTATGTAGTCAGTGAAGGAGATATTTTGCATTATATTGCTGCGGAGCGTGTTTTGAGTGACGAAGTTGATTGGTCAGCGTTGGTATAGTACCAATCCGCAATAATACTTTTAATTAAGCGAATTGGTATTTATGAATGAAGTTGCGTTTTTAATTATTGTTTTAAGTGCCTACATTTTACCTGTGGTCATTGTGCTCAATAGTAAACGCACTCAAGGCCACGAAAAGAATGCTTGGTTAATTGGTATCATTTTCTTTTCGTGGTTAGCTTTAGTGATGTATTTAACTATTGTCCCTAAACACGGGCGGGTCAAAAAACACCGTAAAATAAAAACGAAGGGTTAACTTACAGCTACTGTCTCACTTCAACTGTTTCAATTTATGATCTATCAATGGGTCATCAGGTGAAAGTTGCTGCGCCACCTCTAAAATCTTTATTGCATCGTTTGGGTGTTCATCCTGATGCTTGATTGCGACATCAATCAGCGGCTGAACATCAATTGTGCCATTTTGCTCTTGAATATGCTCAGCTTTTTCTTCAGTCAAAATTGTGTGTGCCTTACTAAGTAAGGCTAAGCGGTGTGCCGAACCGTTGTTGGCTTTATTGAGCCGACGATAATAGTCTTCTTTAAAACGTAACGTTTTTGTCTGCTGTCGAAATTGAGCAATATCGACTTGCTGGTGGCTAATAAAATCAACAGCAACATCTTTATAAAAACCAAATTTATTCAAGTACGTAGCATGAACGCTATGGCCCATACCGAACACCCGTAAATGGGTGAGTTGTGGGTAGCGTTTAGCATGAGCTCGGTCGATACGATTGGTTGGATCGTAGATGATATAGCCTTTAGCATGACCTAGGTCTAAATCGTGATAATCACCGTTCCAGTCAAATTTTTGTGCGATATCTGTGCTTGAGCGGTCATCCCATGGGGCTTTGTTTTTATTTTTTGTGCTGACAGGATGAAATAACAAGACTTTATCAAGCTTTAATAGATTGGCAAATGCACCAACAGCAAAGCCACCACGACTCAAGCCATATCCTAATCGTTCTTTAAATCCGCCAATCAATGGCGCTAACTGCTCAATAAAAAACAATAGGTTGCGGTGTCTAAACCAGTTACTAATGCCTAAATGTTGGAAGGCAATTACATTCACATCTTGTTTTTTCGCAAGTTTATAGGCCCAAGGCGAAAAATCATCTGTGAGATCATGTTCTTGGTAGTTGGTTCCCGCTGGTGAGAAGGTGAATAGCAGAGGTTTATTTGCATCGATGATATGGTACTTCACATATACATCACCGAGTAAGTCACCACCGGTAAATGGGACTCGGCTTTGTTGTTGTTCATGTGGGAGATGGGTCCACTCATCTAACCAATATAATAATTTCATACATCCCCCAAGATACCTCTAAAATAAAGGGACAGAATTATAGCAAAAATCACTGCTCATTAAAAATGCACGCCTTTTTAATGTGTTATGTTTCGCTCATAGCTATAATCTGTTGCCAATCATGTTCAGTTACTGGCATTACAGATAATCGACCGCCTTTTTTAAGGGCTATTTCGGTAATAGAGTCATTGGCTTTAATTGCTTGTAGGCTAACAAGCTTTTTAAGGTGAGATTTATAAGTAACATCGACCACAAACCAGCGCGGGTTATCAGCAGTTGCTTTAGCGTCGTAGTAATCGCTATTTAAATCAAACTGAGTTGGGTCGGCATAGGCCTCACGGCTGACCGTGGCTATTCCTGCGACACCTACATGTTTACAACTTGAATGATAAATCATTACCAAGTCGCCTTGTTTAATGCCATCGCGTAGAAAGTTTCGCGCTTGATAATTGCGCACGCCATCCCACATAGAGGTTTGCATAGGTGCGTTTTTTAAATCATCAATTGAAAATGCATCAGGTTCGGTTTTAAAAAGCCAATAAGCCATAATGGGGTGCTCTTACAAAGATTTACTTCCAATTAGTCTATAGTATCATTAAACGCTTGTCGGGATTGAGGATAAATAAATGAGCCAAGTATTAGATGACTTACTGTCATTAATGTCGTTAGAAGAGATTGAGCAAGGCTTGTATCGCGGGCAAAGCCAAGATTTAGGGTTTAGAGCTGTTTTCGGTGGCCAAGTAATGGGGCAAGCCTTGTCGGCAGCAAAAGAAACATTACCTGAAGGGCGTATAGTTCATTCACTGCATTCTTATTTTTTACGTCCAGGTGATGCGAGCAAACCAATCGTTTACGATGTAGAAAATATTCGTGATGGTAAGAGCTTTAGTACCCGCCGTGTAAAAGCTATTCAATATGGTAAGCCGATTTTTTACATGACTGCTTCGTTTCAAGGTGAAGAGGACGGCTTATCACACCAAGCGCAGATGCCCGATGTCCCACAGCCTGAAGAATTAAAGTCATCGCTTGAGTTTTACCAAGCGAATGCTGAACTTATTCCTGAACCAATTCGCAATAAGTTTATTCGTGAAGTGCCAATTGAAATGCGTCCAGTGACCTTTCATAACCCATTTAAACCACAAGCAATGGAACCCGTTAAGCATATTTGGTTTAAAGCCAATGGTGAGATGCCTGACGATCAGCGTATTCATAATTACTTACTTGCGTATGCGTCTGACTTTGAGTTTTTACCAACGGCATTACAGCCGCACGGTGTATCGTTTATGCAGCCGAATATGCAGGTTGCGACGATTGACCATGCAATGTGGTTTCACCGCCCGTTTAGACTAGACGATTGGATTTTATATTCGATTGATAGCCCAAGTGCGAGCTCTGGCCGTGGTTTGGTGCGAGGTCAGTTCTTTGACCGTCAAGGCAATTTGGTTGCCTCAACGATCCAAGAAGGGGTCATGCGTCAGCGTTAATCTTTTGCGTGCTGAGCTTGGCTTTGCACTATATCGTCAATTGACTGCCAGACTCGTGCTGGCAGCAATGCCTTCAGATATAAATACACTTCACACAGCTCATTGCTACCCGTTAAGCCTTGCTCTGTTTCGGTAATTAGCTTTTGCTCTCGCAAGCTTGAGATAAAACCAATAAGTACTTTTTTGTCAAAGAACTCCGGCGTTTTAATGCCGTGCAAGGTACCTAAGCGCTCTGCTAAAACTTGGCTTTCGTGCTCAAGCTCTTCACGCTCAATACCGCTACTGGTTTGAATAAAACCAACCACGATAGCATAACGCTGTAGCGTTAAGCTTAAGGCGCGACCAAGCATTTCGAGTTTTGCTAAGCAGTCATTGCTATTGGTGATTTTGATATTATCACCTTCAATTTCAATAAGGTCTTGATCAACAAAGCTTGCGAGCACGCGAGTAATGTAGTTTTCATCTAGCTCATGCAAGAACCACTCTTTAGCGAACAGCGGGTAAAAACGTGCAATCAAGGCATGGCAATCTGCCATGGTAGTTTGATGTGCTTTGAATAAATGCAGCGCAAGCAAACTTGGTACAGCAAATAAGTGCAATACGTTATTACGGTAGTAGTTGAATAGCGTCTTTTCTTTGTCGTTAATAGCGATAATTTCGCCAAATTCATCACTGATGACGTCAAACTTATTAAGCTTAAGTGCATGCTCTAATAGCTGTTCAGCACTTTCGTTAGGTGTTGTTACCTTGTCGCTGTAACTTGCGCTGCGTTGTAAATGTAGATAAAACTCAAGCTGCGCAATCAACTTAGGTTTACTTAATGCATGTTTGTCATTCACCAATAAAATCATCGCGAGTAGATTCACCGCATTGAGTGCAGCGGCACTATTAATATTAACCATGACTTTATCGGCAAGATTCGCTACCTGCGGTCCAAGCCATTGTGGCTTTTGTACATCGGTTGGGTGAATAGACTCGCGCCAATCAGGTTGCTGTTCATTAAGGTATTGATTTATCGAAATTGGATCACCAAAATTTAAGTAACCACGACCATAGTTTTTCAGGTTTTTAATGGCTTTAAAAATCCCCAAGACCGACTCACCTTTTTTATCGTTACCGGCCAGCTCTTTTAAGTAAGTATTAATTTCCATTACATGCTCATAACCGATGTATACAGGCACAATCGAAATAGGGCGATCTATGCCACGAAGCATGGCTTGCAACGTCATGGCGAGCATACCTGTTTTTGGTGGTAACAAACGACCAGTACGGCTACGGCCACCTTCAGTGTAAAACTTCACTGAGTAGCCTTTAATAAATAACTGGCTCAGATACTCTTTAAATACTGATGAATATAACTTGTTGCCCGCGAATGAGCGGCGAATAAAGAAAGCACCACTTCGACGGAAAATACCACCTGCCGGGAAGAAGTTTAAGTTGATACCAGCGGCTATATGCGGTGGTACTAAACCTAAGTGATAAATAGAGTAGGTCAGTAATAAGTAATCCATGTGCGAGCGGTGACAAGGCATATAAATAATTTCATGGCCTTTATCAGTGAGCTCGTGAACTTGCTCTGAAAACTTAATGTCGATGCCGTTATAAAGCTTATTCCACAGCCAAGTTAATACACGGTCAGCAACACGAATGGTGGCATCGCTGTAATTGGCAGCAATTTCATCAAGTAGCTTCAGCGCATTTTGACGAGCTTGCTCTTGGCTGATGTTTTTTTCTTTTGCTTCTATTTGAATCGCTTTTTTTATTGTTGGTGAGGCAAGTAGCGAATTAAAAAGCTGTTCACGCGATGGCATCTTTGGCCCTGTAGCAGCCAGTTTTTGACGGCGAAAGTGCACACGGGCTACGCGTATTAACTTATGTGGTAGCTCATCAACATCGGCTTTTTCATTGACTAATAAAGATAAGTCGAGTGGTTGGCTAAATCGAATAAAGTTATCACGCCCAGAAAATAGCAACACAAAGAACTTGCGAAACCAGCTGGGTGTTAATGAATGAGACACCAAAGTACCTAAACCAGGCTTTTCTTTTCCTGGGTTACGACCCCATAAAATGGTCACCGGGATCACTTGGACGTTTTGCTCACCAGATTGCATTAGGTGGTCAATAATGTGTTTGCCTTGCTGCAAGGCATTACTTGGTTTGCTTTTATTACCAAATAGCGGTGGTGGGTTTTGAATACCAATAAAGCGGTTAAGTTCGGCATTACCTAATAACTGCTCTTCGGTTGGGTCAGGTAAGCCATATTTTTTACATACCCGCGCCAGTGCCGCTAAATCAGAGCGCGCATTCAGCCTCACAATATAAAAAGTTGGATTGGCAGGGTTTAGATTGTATTGTTCAATAGGGTTCTCAGGCAGAACTTTGCTTTTTACTAGCAAGCGGTTCATCCCAGCAGAAATAGCATTTAAACAACGATTAATGATACGCATCAACTCACCAAAGTTTTATACCAACTAGGTTTAGTGCCTAAGACAGCTCACTTTATTAAGCCAATTGGTATTAGTAAATATACAGTAGACCACATGCGGTCAAAATAAGCGGCATAGAATAACAATTATTAACTGGACTGACCATTGCAACATTGTATGGCTTTTTGTTTCTTTACCTAACTATAGTAAGCAAAGACATACCTTGGCTGAATTTAGTTCTATTTCATTTAAATTTCATTTTGATAAGGCGTCGAGTGTATTAATTCTAAAAAGTTGTTGCATTTATCACCAATATAACTATAATACGCAGGCTTTCAAAATTCCCTCGGGAACTTGGAAGGAAAGATTAAGCTTGGATTTCAAGCTAATAAACAGGAATTCCGATTTGGAATTCAACGTAGATATAAGAGAACAGCCGACATCTTAGTTAGTAAGATTGTTTCGGTCGTTTTTTTATGCTCTTTTTAAATGCTCTTTATATTGAGGTTTAAGAATGTCAAATCAACGCATTCGTATTCGCCTAAAAGCTTTTGACCACCGTTTGATTGACCAATCAACGGCGGAAATCGTGGAAACTGCGAAACGCACTGGCGCTCAAGTACGTGGTCCAATTCCACTACCTACACGCTTTGAACGTTTTACTGTACTAACTTCACCGCACGTTAACAAAGACGCGCGTGATCAGTACGAAATCCGCACCCATAAACGTCTGATCGACATCGTAGAACCAACTGACAAGACTGTTGACGCTCTTATGCGTTTAGATCTTGCTGCTGGTGTTGATGTTCAAATCAGCCTGGGTTAATCGGAAGATTAGAGAGGTTTTAGGAAAATGGCATTAGGTCTAGTCGGTCGTAAAGTGGGTATGACACGTATCTTCACTGAAGATGGTGTATCTATCCCTGTGACAGTTATCGAAGCGACTCCTAACCGCATTGCACAGATCAAATCTGACGCAACAGACGGTTATAACGCGCTTCAAGTAACCGCAGGCACTAAAAAAGCAAGCCGTGTAAACAAAGCAGCAGCGGGTCACTTCGCTAAAGCTGGTGTTGAAGCGGGTCGCGGTCTGTGGGAATTCCGCCTAAATGGTGGTGAAGGCGATTTTGAAGTAGGCGCTGAGCTTACTGTTGAATTATTCAACGAAATCAACAAAGTTGACGTAACCGGTACTTCTAAAGGTAAAGGTTTCCAAGGTGGTGTTAAGCGCTGGAACTTCAGCATGCAAGACGCTACTCACGGTAACTCTCTATCTCACCGTGCTCCTGGTTCAATCGGTCAAAACCAATCACCTGGTAAGGTGTTTAAAGGTAAGAAAATGGCCGGTCACATGGGTGCTGAGCGTGTAACGACTCAAAACTTAGAACTAGTTCGCGTTGACGCTGAGCGTAACTTGCTTTTAGTTAAAGGTGCAGTACCTGGCGCTATCGGCGGTGACGTTATCGTTAAACCAGCTGTTAAAGCATAAGTCCTGGAGATTTAGTGATGGAATTAGCAATTAAAGACGCTTCTGGCGCTCTTGAAGTTTCTGAAGCTACTTTTGGACGTGAGTTTAACGAAGCATTAGTACACCAAGTAGTTGTTGCTTACGCAGCAGGTGCTCGTCAAGGTACTCGTGCTCAGAAGACACGTTCTGAAGTTAGCGGTGGTGGTAAAAAACCATGGTCTCAAAAAGGTACTGGCCGTGCACGTGCTGGTACAATTCGTAGCCCAATTTGGCGTTCAGGTGGCGTTAGCTTCGCAGCTAAACCACAAGATCATAGCCAAAAAGTAAACCGTAAAATGTACCGCGGTGCGATCAAAAGCATCTTATCTGAATTAGTTCGTCAAGAGCGTTTAATCGTTGTTGAACAGTTTGGTCTTGAAGCACCAAAAACTAAAGAACTAGTTGCTAAGCTTAAAGAACTTGAGCTTAAAGATGTTCTAATCGTGACTGAAGAAGTAGATGAGAATCTTTTCTTATCGGCACGTAACCTATACAAGGTTGACACGCGTGATGTAGCTGGTATCGATCCTGTAAGCCTAATCGCTTTCGATAAGGTACTTATTACAGCTGCTGCTGTTAAGCAACTTGAGGAGGCGCTAGCATGATCCGTGAAGAACGTCTTTTAAAAGTGATCCTTGCTCCACACATCTCTGAAAAAAGCACTATCGCTGCTGAAGAGAACAACACGATTGTTTTCAAAGTAGCTTCTAATGCAACTAAAGCTGAAATCAAAGCTGCTGCAGAAAAGCTTTTTGAAGTAGAAGTAACTGGTGTTCGCACACTAAACGTTAAGGGTAAAACAAAACGTACTGGCATGCGTTTCGGTCGTCGTTCAGACTGGAAGAAAGCTTACGTTACTCTTAAAGAAGGTAGCGAGCTAGACTTTGTCGGCGGCGCCGAGTAATAAGGGGAGTTAGAATTATGGCACTTCAAAAGTGTAAACCAACTTCTGCGGGTCGTCGTCACCTGGTTAAAGTGGTTAACCCAGATTTACATAAGGGTAAACCTTACGCACCACTACTAGAGAAAAACTCTAAGTCTGGTGGTCGTAATAACAAAGGTCGTATCACGGTTCGTCACATCGGTGGTGGTCACAAGCATCATTACCGTGTAATCGACTTTAAACGCACTAAAGATGGCATTCCAGCTGTTGTTGAGCGTCTAGAGTATGATCCAAACCGTAGCGCAAACATCGCTCTTGTATTATATGCAGACGGTGAGCGTCGTTACATTATTGCACCTAAAGGCTTAAAAGCGGGTGATTCAATCCAGTCTGGTATTGATGCACCAATCAAACCTGGTAACACGTTACCAATGCGCAACATGCCTGTAGGTTCGACTGTTCACAACGTAGAATTAAAACCAGGTAAAGGCGCGCAAATCGCACGTTCTGCTGGTGCATACGTTCAAATCCTTGCTCGTGAAGGTCAATACGTAACTCTACGTCTTCGTTCTGGCGAAGTTCGTAAAGTTCCATCTGACTGTCGCGCAACACTTGGTGAAGTAGGTAATGCTGAGCATATGCTTCGTTCACTAGGTAAAGCTGGTGCAAATCGCTGGCGTGGTATCCGTCCGACAGTTCGTGGTGTTGCCATGAACCCGGTAGATCACCCGCACGGTGGTGGTGAAGGTCGTACATCTGGTGGTCGTCATCCTGTGTCTCCATGGGGTAAACCGACTAAAGGTGCTAAGACACGTAAGAACAAGCGTACTGATAAATTTATCGTACGTCGTCGTACTAAATAATAGTTGAGGAATAGCCATGCCACGTTCTCTCAAGAAAGGTCCTTTTATTGACCTACACTTGCTGAAGAAGGTAGAGAAAGCGTTGGAAAGCGGTGACAAGAAGCCAATTAAAACTTGGAGCCGTCGTTCAATGATCATACCTAACATGATCGGATTGACCATCGCTGTCCATAATGGTCGTCAGCACGTTCCTGTGTTTATCACAGACGAAATGATCGGTCACAAACTAGGTGAATTTGCACCAACTCGCACTTACCGCGGTCACGCTGCGGATAAGAAAGCGAAGAAACGTTAAGAGGAGAATGATAAATGCAAGCATTAGCTAAACATAAATTCGCCTCTGGTTCGGCGCAAAAAGCACGTCTAGTTGCAGATCAGATCCGCGGACTTCCGGTTGATCGCGCTCTAGAAATCCTGGCGTACAGCCCTAAAAAAGCGGCTGTATTAGTTAAGAAAGTACTTGAGTCTGCTATTGCTAACGCAGAGCATAACGAAGGTGCTGACATTGATGAGCTTCGTGTAACTACGATCTTTGTGGACGATGGTCCTACAATGAAGCGTATTATGCCACGTGCTAAAGGACGCGCTGACCGCATCCTTAAGCGTACAAGCCACATCACTGTTGTGGTTTCAGATAGCTAGGAGTATAAGTAATGGGACAAAAAGTTCATCCTACTGGTATTCGCCTAGGTATCTCTAAACCTTGGGTTTCTACCTGGTACGCGAATTCAAAAGATTTCTCTGATCAGCTTTTTGGCGATCACAAAGTACGTGCATTCCTAACTAAGGAATTAAAAGCGGCTTCTGTGTCTAAAATCGTTATCGAGCGTCCAGCTAAATCTATCCGTGTAACAATTCACACAGCTCGTCCTGGTGTTGTTATCGGTAAAAAAGGCGAAGACGTTGAAAAACTACGTCAAGCAGTAACTAAGATTGCAGGTGTTCCGGCTCAGATCAATATTTCTGAAGTTCGTAAGCCTGAACTTG
Source organism: Pseudoalteromonas thalassia (assembly GCF_049257215.1). Lineage (NCBI taxonomy): Bacteria > Pseudomonadati > Pseudomonadota > Gammaproteobacteria > Alteromonadales > Pseudoalteromonadaceae > Pseudoalteromonas > Pseudoalteromonas thalassia. Next base: position 136,963 of record NZ_JBMMUE010000009.1, on the reverse strand, counting down.
ATGCACAACTAGTAGCTGACGGTATTGCGTCACAGCTAGAGCGTCGTGTTATGTTCCGTCGCGCTATGAAGCGTTCGGTACAAAATGCAATGCGCATTGGTGCAAAAGGTATCAAAGTTGAAGTTAGCGGTCGTCTTGGCGGTGCTGAGATCGCACGTTCAGAATGGTATCGTGAAGGTCGTGTACCTCTACATACTCTACGTGCTGATATCGACTACGCAACTTCTGAAGCCTTAACCACTTATGGTATCATTGGTGTTAAAGTTTGGATCTTCAAAGGCGAAGTTATTGGTGGTTTACCACTAGTACAAGAGCAAGAGAAGCCAGCTAAACGCGCGCCAAAGAAAGCCAAAAAAAGTGCTAAGTAGAGGTAGCGAGTAATGTTACAGCCAAAACGTACAAAATTCCGTAAAATGCACAAAGGCCGCAACCGCGGTTTAGCGCAAAACGGTAACAAAGTAAGCTTCGGTACTTTCGGTTTGAAAGCTACTGGTCGTGGCCGTATGACTGCTCGTCAAATCGAAGCAGCTCGTCGTGCTATGACACGTCACGTAAAGCGTCAAGGTAAAATCTGGATCCGTGTATTCCCAGATAAGCCAATTACGAACAAGCCATTAGAAGTTCGTATGGGTAAAGGTAAAGGTTCTGTTGAATATTGGGTTGCTGAAATTCAACCTGGTAAAGTACTTTACGAAATGGAAGGTGTTTCTGAAGAGCTTGCTCGTGAAGCATTTAACCTTGCAGCGCGTAAATTACCATTCACAACAACTTTCGTAACTCGGACGGTGATGTAATGAAAGCTAGCGAACTAAAAGACAAAAGCGTAGAAGAGCTAAACGCTGAACTTCTAGGACTTCTTCGTGAGCAGTTCAACCTGCGCATGCAAGCAAGCACTGGTCAGTTAGCTCAGACACACACGCTAAGAACAGTACGTCGCGATATCGCGCGTGTAAAAACAGTTATTAACCAGAAGGCAGGTCAATAATGAGCGATAAAATCCGTACTCTTCAAGGCCGTGTAATCAGCGACAAGATGGATAAATCTTTCACTGTTGCTATCGCACGTTACGTGAAGCACCCAGTATATGGTAAATTCATCAAACGTACGACTAAACTACACGTACATGACGAAAACAACACAGCTCAAACTGGTGACGTAGTTACTATCCGTGAGTGTGCTCCTATTTCTAAGACTAAGTCTTGGACTTTAGTAGACGTTGTTGAACGTCCAAAGCAAGCTTAATTTTTAATTAAGTTTACTTACTAAAAAGCCCCGGCATTTGCTGGGGCTTTTTGTTTTTAAAATAAAGCTATCAGCTTTGAGACGTCAGTTGAGCGGTAGACTTGTTTGCTGCAGAGTTTCCCGCTGCTGTAAAACCTCATATGGCACTCATGCTGAATCCAAATCATCTCTACGAATAGACTTGAGCTAGAACCTTAAACTTTACTCTTGCTAAAACGCCACTTTTTCTTATGAACTAATTCACTTATTTAACACTCTTAAAAATAAAAATGAGGCGTTTGAGTGCTAAAATGGACTTACAAAGCATGGATCATCTCGATTACGCTACATGCTGTGCTTTTGTTGTTATTTGCTCAATATGGAAAGTTTGTGAAACTACCAGTAGCAGCCAGAGAGCCGCCAAAAGTAATCAACGCGTATGTGAGTGTCGATTTAACTACCTTACCTAGTTTTCAGAAATCTCAAGACAAACCTTTACCGGAGCAGCCGCAAGCAATGCCTGATGAGGCTAAGCCTTTGCCAGAAATAGAAGAAGCTTCTCATAGTGGTTCAGGGCAGAGTAACGGTGTTGAGGTCTTTGAGCACTCAGTTAATGAGCCCAAAGAAGCAACCACTGAGATCGTTAAGTCCAATCAAGCATCTGATAATTCAAAAACAACCGAAGCACCCTTTAAAAAGCTCAACCCGTATGCGCCAATCCCAGAGCTTAAATTTGAAAATAGAGCGACTAGTGCATCAGCATTTGGGCAAGTTGAAGCTACGAATAATAATTTGCCTACAGGCAGGGTAACAGTGCCCGAACAACTAACCGTGTCAGATAAGGCAACCGTCATTTGGCAAAGTGGCGATGGCAGCAAGCGTATCGAGGTGCTAAATGGTATGTGTTATGGCATAAATTTCAATTCGGTGTTTGGTAAATCTGGGGTGCCAAGTGGATCGCCAAGACCCTGCGAAGACAAAGACGCTAAGTTATTTAAAGAAATTATGAATAAATGGAGTAATAAATAATAAAAAACTTTACCTCAACTTAACTTGAGATTTTAAAGTAGCGTTTTTTGTAATGGATAACGCTATGAACTCACTAGAAAACTATTTATTAAGCTTACAGATTAATTGCTATCAAGCGTCAGCGATTCAAATTTCTCAAGTACAAACGCGTATTTGGCAGTCATTACAAAATAATTCTAGTTATGCACATAGCGTAATCGAAGAGTTTGATTTGAATGGACAGCCTAGCCATTACCAGCATGCAGCCCTATTTACACTGGTTTTATTGCAGCTTGGCTATAAAATAAAGCCAACGCCAGAAAACGCTTTATCGGTAAGGCATAACCATTTGTTACATGACATTCGCTTGTCGAGCAGTTAAACGCTAGTGGGGCTTAAGTTATCTTGTATCGTATAAAAAGGCACTTAGCCGAAACTAAGTGCCTTGGCTTAACGAAGTTACCAAATCATTTCTACAAATTCTGGATGATCCACAAATGGGTTGCGGTTACCTTGATGTTCATAAGCTGCTTGGTTACGGTCAAGCTCTAATTGGCTAACAGGATCCTCGTTATGCCATTTTAATAACATAGCAACGACCCAGTTCTCAAATACCTGATTAGATGAACCATTCAATACAGCGTTACTGTAGGTTGTGTTGTTTTGCCACGAGCCAATTACGTTTTCATAGCGTGTTGCCATGTAGAAATAGGCTCTTGCAAAGTCACCTTTAAATTCATCAATAGGTTCAAATACCGTTCCTGAGTAATTTAATGAGCTAGCTGCACTGCCTAACTTACTGCCGTTGCTAGAGGTATAGCTTGCACTACCAACTTCACCAAACGGGTAGTTACTACGTTTTGAATTTACATAACCATCAGTAGCAAAAATGTGATGTACGTCTGAATTCATTGGCTCAACTGTACCGCCAAACCAACTTTTCGGGAAAGAATGCTCACGGTTGTAGCAATCTGCTTCGCTGTTGTATGTACCACATTGATCGCTCACAGCAACATAGTTGTAACTGTCTTGGCCTGCAGGGTTTTCTGAATAACGGTCTAAAATAGAGTTGTCGTTTTCAAAATACTTATCGCGTGAGGCAACATCGTAAAAACTCCAAATAGCTGAATAGCCTTGTGAGTTGTGATCTTTAATGATGTTGTATAACTCTGTTTTCAGTGCATAACCACTAAGGCCTTGCGTTGTAACATAGTATCCCGTTGGCTCTGTTGGTGTTGTACCACCACCGTCACCGCCGCCTGAGCTATCACCCAAAGTAAACGGCGTTGCTTCCGAGCTTTGGAAGCTTGCACCACTGGCAAGTACTGTTTGACCTAAAGAAAGGTTGTAACTGCCATTGCCGAATGAGCAGCATATGCCATCACCATAGCTATCAAAAATAGTAAAGGTATAGTCACCATCAGTTAAACATGCTTGCTCACTGTACTGAGTATTTGCAGCATAGCTGCCGCCTGATGCTACTGTGCTACCTTGGCTGTTAGTGATATGCCAGCTGGTTTCTTCACCATAGTTATCGGTAGCGAGAGTTAAAGATACTTGGTTATCGGTGCAGCTGCCCGAAGGTGGTGGTGTTGAGCCCGTGCTTGGTGCAAAGTTATCAACATAAACCACTTCGCTGCCATCAAAGCCTGTTACATCGTAAAAGCGCAGGCCAACACTAATTGAGGTAGTCGCAGAAGCTGTATACTGATAGCTGATTTGTTGCCATTGATTCGTTAATGCTGAATTAGAGTAACCTTGATAGCCATCAACCACTAAGCGAGCTTTTACGCCGCCTTCAGTATGGTAAACCCAAGCAGAAAACTCATAGCTTTCACCGGCCACTACATCAACTAATTGCTGTAAATCGGTATTACTTTGCGTGCCAGTATTAACCACAACTTGTGCTGAGTAATTACCTGAGTAAACCACATTATTATTAGCGCTAAGACTAATACCGCTATCTATGGTGCTCCAGCTTGCAGGGGTGTTTGCTGACCAATTTTCGAAGTCGGCATTATTAACATTTGCCAGTGCTGAACTCGCTAAACACAGTAAACTACTGGCTAGCATGTATTTTTTACATGTCCCGTGTGACATCGTTGTTTCCTTTTTATATTTTAATAGTTTTTGCTGTTCTCAAAATTAACACAGCGAGTATAGGCTAATCGGCTTATGTTGCAATAATGTTAATTAATAAAAGTTTCTTATTGGGTAATTTTTGCTTTTAACATGTTTTTTTTGGATAAATACTAAATTAATAACTAAATGGAATATCAAAGCAGATTCTATTCTTTTTTAATCGCCTCAGACCCCGTTATTCTTCACGCTCAGATAAACCTTTAAAGCATTTTTGTTTAGTCTTTAAAGTCGAAAAAATTGTTCGCGAAATGACGGTAGTAAGTTCGTTTCGCTGTTAACTTTTCAGGGTTACGAGGAATAAATTCATGTTGTTAAGTCAACTAAATGCAGCGGCGAGCCCGCTATCGCAAGAGCAAGTACAAAAGCTGCAAGGCTTAGTGGCTGAACTTAATCCAATTCAGCAAGCGTGGGTAAGTGGTTACTTAGCTGCTAACGCAAATGCAGGTGCATTAACCGGTGGTGTTGCTGCCGCTCCAGCTGCGGGTGATGCTGCACCACTGACTATTTTATACGGCTCGCAAACGGGTAACGCCAAAGGCGTGGCGAGCAAGTTAAAAGAGCAAGCAGAGTCGCGCGGTCTAACGGCTAAGCTAGTAAACATGGCTGACTACAAACCAACAGCCCTGAAAAAAGAAAAGTTTATCACGGTTGTTGTTTCAACCTACGGTGAGGGTGAGCCACCAGAAGATGCTGAAAGCCTCCATGAATTTTTAACGACTAAAAAAGCACCAAAGCTAGATGGTGTTAAAGTGGCTGTGATTGGCTTAGGTGACTCAAGCTACGAATTCTTCTGCCAAACAGCAAAAGATTTCGAAGAGCGTTTTAACAAGCTTGGCGCAGAAACTATTTTCCAGCGTGCTGACCTAGATGTTGATTTCGATGATGAAGCTGCTAAGTGGATTGATGGTGCACTTGATGCGTTTGAACCAGATCTTAAAGCGCAGCAGCAAGCAAGTGGTGGTCAAGTTGTGGCGATGCCATTTGGAGCAGCAGCGCCAGCAGCAAGCCAATACACCAAGCAAAACCCATTTGCTGCAGAGCTAAGTGTTGTGCAAAAAATTACCGGTCGTGACTCAACTAAAGATGTGCGTCATGTAGAAATCTCATTAGAAGGTTCAGACATCACTTATACACCGGGTGATTCGCTGGGCGTTTACTTCTTGAATGATGAAGCACTTGTTGATGAAGTCCTTGCGCTTACCCAAATCGATGCATCTAGCACGGTTAAACTAGGCGATGAAGAGCTCAGTATTCGTGATGCATTAATCGAAAAATTAGAGTTAACCCAGTCATACCCAGGTTTTGTTGAAAAATATGCAACAGCAACTGGCAACCCTGAATTATTAAAGTTAGTTGAAGATAAAGCGGCAATGCGTGAGTACATCGAACCTCGCCAAATCTTCGATATTATTCGTCAAAATCCAGCTCAACTAGAAGCGCAAACCTTAGTCGACTGCTTACGTAAACTACAAGCGCGTTTATATTCGATTGCATCTAGCCAAGCTGAAGTTGAAGATGAAGTTCACTTAACTGTGGGTCTGGTTGAGTTTGATGCATTTGGAAGCGAGCACTTAGGTGGGTGTTCTGGCTATTTAGCGCGTCGTGCTGAAGAAGGTTGCAAAGTAAAAGTATTCAGTGAGCATAACGATAATTTCCGTTTACCGGCTAATGATGAAACGCCAATTATTATGGTAGGTCCGGGTACGGGTATTGCACCATTCCGTGCGTTTTTACAAGAGCGTGATGCTCGTGAAGCAAGTGGTAAAAACTGGTTATTCTTTGGTAACCCACACTTTACTCAAGACTTCTTATATCAAGTTGAAATTCAAGGTTACTTGAAGTCAGGTTTACTGACTAAAGTGGATGTGGCGTTTAGCCGTGACCAAGCGGAAAAAGTATATGTTCAAGACAAACTTCGCAAAAACAGCCAAGAAGTATTTGCTTGGTTAGAAGCGGGTGCTCATTTCTATATCTGTGGTGATGCAAACCGTATGGCGAAAGATGTTCATCAGGCGCTTGTAGACATTATCAAAGAAAATAGCGGCAAAGATGATGAACAAGCTGAGCAATATTTAAAAGATTTACGTAGCGCAAATCGCTATCAGAAAGACGTGTACTAATCACGTTTAAAGCTAACAGCCGTCACTGTAACAAATTTAGGAAATACCATGAGCGAACAAGACAAAAACGTAAAGCTTTCTGATAACGAGCGTTTGAAAAGAGAAAGTAATTTTTTACGTGGCACAATTGAGCAAGATTTAAAAGACGAGATCACCGGTGGTTTCACTGCTGATAACTTCCAACTGATCCGTTTCCACGGCATGTACCAGCAAGATGACCGTGACATTCGCCCTGAGCGCGCTAAACAAAAATTAGAGCCGTTACATAACGTAATGTTACGTGCTCGTATGCCTGGCGGTATCATCAAGCCAGAGCAATGGTTAGCGATTGATAAGTTTGCTGAAGAGAAAACCAGCTATGGCAGTATTCGTTTAACCACGCGTCAAACGTTCCAGTTCCATGGTGTGCTTAAGCCAAATATTAAAGGTATGCACCAAATGCTTAATAGCGTGGGCATTGACTCAATTGCAACAGCGGGCGATGTAAACCGAAACGTATTATGTACGACTAACCCTGTTGAGTCTGAGCTTCACCAAGAAGCTTACGAGTGGGCTGCGAAAATCTCAGAGCATCTATTACCAAAAACCAAAGCATACGCTGAAATTTGGTTAGATGGTGAAAAGAGTGAAACCACTGAAGAGCCAATTTTAGGTTCAACTTATTTACCGCGTAAGTTTAAAACCACAGTAACAATTCCACCGAATAATGAAGTGGATGTGCATGCGAACGACCTAAACTTCGTGGCAATTGCAGAAAACGGCAAGTTAGTTGGTTTTAACGTGTTAGTGGGTGGTGGTCTTGCTATGACTCACGGTGATACAGCAACGTATCCTCGTAAAGCAGATGACTTTGGTTTTATTCCACTTGAGCACACCTTGAAAATTGCTGAGCACGTCGTGTCTGTACAGCGTGATTGGGGTAACCGCTCAAATCGTAAAAATGCGAAAACTAAGTACACACTAGACCGTGTAGGTACGGATGTATTTAAAGCTGAAGTTGAAAAACGTGCTGGTGTTAAATTTGAACAGAGCCGCCCGTATGAGTTCACTCACCGTGGTGACCGTATCGGTTGGGTTGAAGGTATTGATGGTAAGCACCACTTAACGCTGTTTATTCAAAGTGGCCGTATTTTAGATTACCCAGACAAACCGCTAAAAACAGGCTGTCGTAAAATTGCTGAAATTCACCAAGGTGATTTCCGCATGACGGCAAACCAAAACTTGATCATCGCAGGTGTTCCGGCTGATCAAAAAGCGGTAATCGAAGAGATCGCTCGTAACCATGGCCTGATTGATGACAGCCATACAGAGCAGCGTAAAAATTCAATGGCGTGTGTGGCATTACCAACGTGTCCGTTAGCGATGGCAGAAGCTGAGCGTTATTTACCAAGCTTAATTGAGAAAACAGAAGCGCTCTTAGCGAAACATGGTATTGGCGATGACAACATCATTATGCGTGTTGTGGGTTGTCCGAATGGCTGTGGCCGCGCAATGTTGGCAGAAGCGGGTCTGGTTGGTAAAGGTCCAGGAAAATACAACGTGTACTTAGGTGGTAACCGTGAAGGCACGCGTATTCCAAAACTGTATTTAGAAAATGTTGGCGAAGACGTATACCTAGACGCATTCGATAAGCTAATTGGCCAATGGGCAAGTGAGCGTAATGAAGGCGAGTGTTTTGGTGATTTTGTAATTCGCAAAGGCATTGTTGCTGAAGTTAAAGTTTCAGTAACTGATTTTCACGCATAATTTTATAAGCGACACCGCTTTAAGGTTTGGAATTAACCATGAGTGAATTTAAAAACATCTTAACGATGAGCAAAGAAGACCAAACAGCCATGCTGGCTGATATAAATGGTCTTCTGGCTGATAAAAGCGCTGAAGAGCGTGTTGCTTGGGCACTTGAAAACTTACCAAGCACGCACTTTTTGTCGTCGAGTTTTGGTATTCAAGCGGCGGTGATGTTGCACTTAGTGACATCACAGCAGCCAGATATTCCGGTGGTACTGACAGATACCGGTTATTTGTTTCCTGAAACCTATCAGTTCATCGAGCAAATGACCGAACGACTTTCGCTTAATCTTAAAGTTTATAAAGCTGAGCTTAGCCCTGCGTGGCAAGAAGCGAAGTTTGGTAAGCTTTGGGAGCAAGGTGAAGAAGGCATTAAGCAGTACAATCAACTGAATAAAGTTGAGCCAATGACTCGTGCCTTAAACGAGCTGGATGCAGGTACTTGGTTTAGTGGCTTGCGTCGCGATCAGTCATCTAGCCGAGCTGATAAGCAAATTGTTGAAATCAGCCGAGGGACTGTGAAAGTGTATCCACTTATTGAGTGGAACAACCGTGACATCTATCAGTATCTAACTAAACATGATTTACCTTATCACCCACTTTGGGAGCAAGGTTATGTGTCGATGGGCGATGTTCACACAACACGTAAACTTGAACCGGGCATGACAGAAGAAGAGACGCGTTTCTTTGGTTTAAACCGTGAATGTGGCTTACATATCGATGGTGATGGTATCTAATCCTAAATTCCTATCAGAATTTTCGTAAAGCGTAACCAAGGTTGCGCTTTTTTTGTGCTATTTATATACAATTTCAGGCTTAATTCTGTGAGAGAAAATTATGAGTCGTGTTGTTGTATTTTTATTTTTATTATTTATTGCTCCTTTAGTACGAGCTGAAACGCTGCGTGTTGCACTCTATGACACAGATTACCCTCCTTATCATTTTGCGAGCGAGAAACAAAAAGGCTTAGTTGATGAGCTACTTGAACGTTTCGCTGAAAAGTACAAAGTGCAAATTAGTTATATTCTCGTACCTGAAGTGCGCTCTCAGCATTTACTGGATGAGGGAAAGGTTGATGTGAGGTTGGAGTCTGAGCAGTGGTACAGAGGCGAAAATCACTATTATTGGAGTGATATGATTGCTGTTGTCGAAGACGTGCTGGTGATGCCAAATGGTTGTCATATCCCTTCACTTGATAAACTGAATGGTTTTGCTGTACTGACGCGATTTGGCTATACCTATCCGCAATTTGAAGCTTTGTTTGCTTCAGGAAAAGTACACCGAGAAGACTTCTATTCTGAATTAGACATGTTGAATGCTTTACTTGATCAAAAACAAAATCAACGTGTTGCCGTCATCGCAAAAAATACCTTGCAATGGTATGCCGCACAAAATGATGCCTTTCAAAAGTTTACTGTTAGCGACTACAACGTGGGCAAAGCGCCGATGCAACTACAGTTCATTTATAATGAAAAAGGTAAGCGCATGAGCGAAAAATTTAATGACTTTATGAAAAGTCTTAAATCATCGGGGGAATTTGCTAAGATTGTGAGTAACTACCAATAATGTGTAAATGGAATTATGAAACGCTTTTGTTATTTTGCTGTGATGCTGCTCTTAACCAGTGTTGCGCTGCTGTTTTACATTAAAAAGCCAGACGGTAAACCTTACCTAGAGCTTGGTATGTTTGAGCGTTATTCAGAAAAAGTAAGTGCTGATGTGAGTGATTTTGCTTCGCAAGGAGCCGATACTCTTACTAGCCAAGCTAAAAAGCTCACTGAGAAGTTGAGCTTGAGCCAAGACGCAAATGCACCTGTCGTGGTGTATAAATGGCAAGATGAACAAGGGCAGTGGCACTATGCTGATACACCCCATCCTAATTATTTTAGTATCGCGGTAAGTTTAGATCCGAACGATATAACTGTGTTACCTGCAGAGACTTTTCAAGTTGAAGATAATCAAGCAGCAACCGTTAAAGCTGACGAAACACCTTCAACGCTTGGGGTATACGACCCTAAAAACGTACAAAAAATGATGCAAGACGCTGAGCAAGCAAAACAGCTTATGGAGCAACGTAACAAGCAACTTGAACAGCAGCTCAAAAAGCAAGGTGGAAATTAACTTTGTTTGTTTTGCGCTGCGAGGTCGCTTTCCATTTTCATCAGTAAAATAGTGAGATAAATTTTGGTGGGTAGTGAGAATAGCACACCAATAGCAATACACGCTGCGCTGATCATAATGCCATGTATACCCATGCTATCACTTAAGTAATTACCGGCTAATAAAGAGTGCCCCAATATAATTAGGCAAATACCTAAAATGATAAAGGTTTTTAAGATTCGAATGATGGTTTGTTCAGTCATACAAGCACCTCACTTTAGCCTTAATTAAAGTGTAGGTGCTGTTGTAATTAATAGGATTGTTCTAAATCAAGCAATTGTCGGTTATTTGTCCAATTTTACTGGGCCGTTGATGTTATCGATACTTAAATCACCTGAACCCGCTTCGATAATTGTCAGGCCAAGTGTGTCATCCACATAAATGCTGCCAGAGCCATCGGTAATGGTAACCAGCCCTTTTACATGTCTTACATCAATATCACCTGAACCGTCGTCAATAGTGAGTGCGCCAGCTAAGTGGTTTATGCTGATATTGCCAGATTCATCAATAATTCGCGCAGGACCTTGGCTGTTTTCGATGCGGATATCACCAGAGTCATCTTCAATATCAATACGCCCTTGGCCTTGGTCAATCATAATTGAGCCAGAGTCGTCTTCAATACTGATATTGCCGCTGACATTGCTAATGCGAATATCGCCGGAGTCATCATCTATGTTGATATTTCTGCCTTGTTCAATAATGATTGAGCCAGAATCATCATCAATGCTGATATCGTTTTGCATCGCACGTATCACGATATCACCTGAGTCATCATCGATCTCTAGTTTGAGGTTGCTAGGCACAGAGACAATTAAATCAATATGAGGGGATGAGCCACTGTAAAACGACAAGCTACCATTATTGAGCTTGCTGATAAGCTCAGCCGTGTCGCCATGCTTTTCGAGTGTTAATGTATAGGTCTCATCGCCTTTTGCTGCATAGATATTGGCATTTACGGTGATATCTTTTGTATTGCTGTCGCCTTTGATGATCAATGAGCCTGCTTCGGCATCAATTTTTAACTCGCTTATATTGGCAGCAGAAATGCTTAAGTCTTGTTGTTTTTGTTCTGCGATTTGACTTGGGGATACATGAATAACACAGCCAGTTAACAGTAAGCTTGATGAGATAGCGGTAGCGCAAAGTACGCGTTTAAATAATGAAATAGTCATACTTGTTCCAAGTTATTGTGATTGTTTTATTTGGATTACTTAAGCAAGCAATGCTCCAATATTAACATGCTGATTTTTATGTGCTTTTCATTTTTTGTAAATAAGTGTGTTGGTCTAAACTGCAATTAATTAGTGATTTAAACAAAAAAAGGGGCTGAAAATTCAGCCCCTTAGTTAACTTAAAAGCAGTTATTGCTCAGCCAGCATATTACGAAGTACATACTGTAAAATACCGCCGTGTTTGTAGTAATCCCACTCTTTCGGGGTATCTATGCGCACATCAACACTAAAGCTAATTTGTTTGCCTTCGCTGTTAGTGGCAATCACACTGACTTCGTTGGTTTTGTCGTATAAGCCCTCTAAGTCGAATGACTCTTGGCCTGTAAGGCCCAGTGACTCATAGCTTTCACCTTCTTTAAATTGCAGTGGTAATACACCCATACCTATCAGGTTAGAGCGGTGAATACGCTCATAACTTTGTGCAATAACAGCTTTAACACCCAGTAATAATGAGCCTTTTGCTGCCCAGTCTCGTGATGAACCTGTGCCATATTCTGCGCCCGCTAAAATAATCAGAGGTGTGCCGTCTTGCTGGTACTGCATTGCTGCATCATAAATACTGGCAAGTTCATCACTTGGTTGTATACGGGTAACACCGCCTTCAGTGCCCGGCGCTAGTAGGTTGCGTAAACGAACATTAGCAAAGGTACCGCGCATCATCACTTCGTGATTACCACGGCGTGATCCATAAGAGTTAAATTGTGCTTTTTGTACACCGTGATCTTGCAAGTAAAGACCTGCAGGAGCATCAGCTTTAATCGCACCTGCTGGCGAAATGTGGTCGGTTGTAACTGAGTCACCTAATTTTGCTAAACAGCGTGCACCACTAATGCTTGGAATTCCTGGAGGCTCAATTTCCATACCATCAAAGAATGGCGCTTTTTTGATGTAGGTTGACGCATCATCCCAATCATATAGTTTGCCATCAGGAATTTGAATTTTCTGCCAACGATCATCGCCTTGATACACATTGCCATAGCTTGATGCGAACATTTCTTTGGTCACTGTTTCACGGACAAGGTCGTTAACTTCGCTAACACTTGGCCAGATATTTTTCAGGTAAATGTCATTACCATTCGGATCTTGTGCTAATGGCTCGTTATATACATCAATATCTGTACGACCTGCAATAGCGTAAGCAACAACGAGTGGCGGTGAGGCTAAGAAGTTCATTTTCACATCTTGGTGTATACGACCTTCAAAGTTACGGTTACCCGATAAAATAGAGCTTACGACCAGTTTATGCTTTTGAATTGCTTCACTGATCTCATCGGCCAGCGGGCCTGAGTTACCGATACAGGTTGTACAACCATAACCGACAAGGTTAAAGCCTAACGCATCTAAATCGTCCATTAAGTCGGCTTTTTTCAAGTAATCAGTCACCACTTGAGAGCCTGGAGCGAGTGAAGTTTTAACCCAAGGTTTAACCTTTAAGCCTAATTGTTTTGCTTTCTTCGCAACTAATCCTGCAGCTAGAATTACACTTGGGTTTGAGGTGTTTGTACAACTTGTGATTGCAGCAATCACACAAGCGCCGTCTTTAAGCTCAAACTCCTCGCCTTTAAAGTTAACCTTGGCAGCACCCATGTATTGGGCTTCGTTTACCTGATCATCTGGGTTAGTTGTTGGACCTTCATCTTCAATGCGGGCTTCTTGAACATCGCTTTTATCACGTTGTTGCATGCGCTCTTCTTGAAAGCCACGAAGGTGTTCACCGATAATGCTACCAGCTTTATCAAGGGCGATTCTATCTTGCGGGCGTTTAGGACCTGCAAGGCTTGGCACGACATCATCAAGTGATAATTCAAGCGTATCTGTGTAGTGAGCTTCATCGCCAGGGTTACGCCATAAGCCTTGGTGCTTAGCATAGTCCTCAATAAGCTTAAGCTGCTCCTCATCACGGTTAGTTAAACGTAGGTAGTTAATAGTTTCGTCGTCAATCGGGAAAATACCGCAAGTTGCACCATACTCAGGCGCCATATTGGCGATTGTCGCGCGGTCAGCAAGTGGTAAATCAGCAAGACCATCACCATAAAACTCAACAAACTTTCCAACCACACCATGTTTACGCAGCATTTCTGTCACGGTTAGCACAAGGTCGGTTGCAGTTGTACCTTCAGGCAGGCGACCATTGAGCTTAAAGCCAATAACTTGAGGAATAAGTAAGCTGATTGGTTGGCCAAGCATTGCGGCTTCGGCTTCGATACCACCTACGCCCCAACCAAGTACCCCAAGACCATTGATCATAGTCGTATGTGAGTCAGTACCAACGAGGGTATCTGGGTAAGCGAGTGATTTACCGTTTTTACTATCGTTAAATACCACGCGGGCTAAATATTCTAAATTAACTTGGTGAACGATACCGGTTGCTGGTGGCACTACTTTTAGGTTATCAAAAGCGGTTTGGCCCCAACGTAAAAATTCGTAACGTTCTTTGTTGCGCTCATATTCAAGCTTCGCATTTAGATCAAATGAGCCATCTTCACCGTAGCCATCGACTTGCACTGAGTGGTCAATAACCAGCTCAGCAGGTGACAGTGGATTTATCTTTGCAGGATCACCACCGAGTTTTTCCATGGCATCGCGCATCGCCGCTAAGTCAACAATTGCAGGAACCCCTGTGAAGTCTTGCATTACTACGCGTGCAGGTGTAAAGGCAACTTCAGCAGATGGTTTAGCTTGTGGGTCCCAGTTGAGTAAGGCTTCAATGTCTTGCTTTTTAATGTTGACGCCATCTTCATTGCGCAACAGGTTTTCGAGTAATATTTTTAACGAAAATGGTAGACGTTTGGCTTTGTCGCCTAAACCTTGTAAAGAGTGAATATGGTATTGTTCACCATTAATTGTAAGCTGTTTTTGGGTATCAAAACTATTATTCATTATTTGCCCCTGTGGTTTGAGCAAGCAAAGCTCGCTTTTGTGTTTCCTTTTGAAATAGACACATTGCTATTGCAAACTTAATACCAGCTGGTAAATTTTTCTGCTGATGAAAAAATATGCTACTTAAATATAGTTGATGCCTATGTGATTTATTTCAAGTGTAAAGGGCAGATTAAAGTGTAGATATTTAAAATAGTTCTCATGAATAAGTCTGTCAATTAAGCCAGCTTTCTTGCTTACCTTTATTACTAATCAAAAGTAAGACTAAGCCAATCACAATAACGCAAAATGGCATTGCCAGTGCACTACTGCCAAACATAGCAAGGCTATCGATCACTACAAAGTTATAATATTGCTGTACTAACACAGCGATAAATGACACTAAAAAAAACTCTCTGGCTAGGGCTTTTCGAACAATTAGCATAATACTGCCAAGGCATGCTGAAAACACCGCTACAGCAAAGGCTGCAGTAGACCAAAGGGGGATGTTGCGGTATGCGTCTTGTTGATTCTCGGGTAGTAAAGCAATCATTTCAGGAGTCATTAACTGTTGCATGATAAACGCAAAAACACCTAACAGATTCCAAACAAGTGCAGCCCAAGCAAGTGGTTTAAGCCAAGCAGGAGGGGTCATAAATCACCTTTTATTGTTGTTATTATCACATTCAATTAAAGGTGATTTATGCTAACTAAGCAAGATTTAGTTAACCAAAAGAGATAGGGCGGCGGCCGGTTTTTTCGTCTACTTTTGGTTTTTTAGTGCGTTTACGTTTTGATTTTTTTGGTGCTTCTTCAGAGCTTTGTGGTTGTGCTTTTTGTACTGATTCTGGTGGACGAGGATTTGGTGTTGCATCTTCGCTTAATGTAAGCTGGAACAACTCACCATCAAAAGCAAGCACGTCACCACTGTATAATTTTTTCCGCTTTATTGTACAAATTTCATAGTTAACCCCAACATAACCTTCACCAATTAAGGCTTTTGCTTGGCCACCTGTTTCGACTAGGTCGAGCACTTTTAGCAAGTTACATAGCTCTATTGGCTCTTCTTCTAGTTCAATTTCGATGAAATCTTCGTTCATGTTGGTCTCTCTTAATTCAATCGCAGCCATTATAAAGCCTAGCACTCAATTGAACCAAGATTAAATTTTCAAGCTCTTCAAGCGGTTAAAATTTACAGCAATAAATAATCTGAGATTTCTACAAACAGTAAAAAAACTGCAGTATTTGCTGGCTACACTGCGCGCGTATGAAATTGGTGTACAAATTGCTAATTGCTTATCCGTTTAATATTTTTAGATTCGTTCTGGAGTAGTAGTAATGGGCGTAAGATCAGCGCTAAGAAAAGAGTTAATGGGATTACAAGATTCATCATTGCTAGCGGCAGATGATGTGCGAGCTTTGCTAACTCAAGCTATAAAGTCGCAGCCTGAAAAGTCAGAACAGGGATTTGCATTAATTTCTCGCTTTAATGATAACCATAGCCAATTGACTTCAGGTGAAGCAAATAAAGAAAAACTGCTTCAGCATCAAACCCACCGCTTATTTAAAGATATTCTCTACACCCGGCAAAGTGTTAATAATTGGCTGAAAAAGCACCTGAATTAATTGATTTATTGTTTTTCTCGCTTTAGACTACACTTGTAATCTAAAATGAGAAAGAAAATGAAAAGGATAATTTCAGCAGCCATATTTTTAATTTTGGCAGGTTGTCAGCAACCAACAGTCTACGTATACACAGAAAATCTTGATCAACAACAGTTGCACACATTAGAGCAAGCTTTAAATAAGCAAAGCTTACCTTACGAATACACTAAGCTCCCTATTCCAAGAGACTTTGCTGATGCAACCTTAATGTTATCGAGCGATAAAATTCTCACTCATGAAAGCGAGCAACTTGCAGAAATTATGCAGGGGCTGGGTTATCAAGCTGAAATTAAGTACACCACAGAGGCTAATCATTTTTACAATCAAGGCAATATAGGCTTTTACTTACGAGCAAAAAATGGCTCAACTAGTTTCACTATGCCGGCTCGAGTAATAACAACGGGTTGCGTTGAGGATGAGTTTAACGGCCTTGCGGTCAAATTTAGTGATAAACAGGCCGAGTTTAACCTAGCGAGTGGTAGACGAGTCTCATTGGACTGGGATTACTTATACGGCTATTTAGTCATTTATTATAAAAACTATTCGCAAAGTTACAGCCATTTAACGCCAGAAGTGAGTACCCCATTTGGTATGAAGCCATCTGACACCTATCGTTACACAGCACGTGTAAATAAACCCGGTTGGCTTAATTGTTCATTGCAAGTTGTGTATATGGATTAGGTTAGAGTGCTTTAATCTTTATAAATAAAAGGAATATTTCATTATTGAAGCATGAAATATTCCTTGTTAGGGTACGAGTGGAATTAATTGACAGGAAAGTCAAAATAATGAAGGGTTCTTTAAGGAATGCAGGACTATTAGGGAAAATCTATTCAGCAGGTGATTTTCTTTATAAAGAGTTTTTTAAGAAGAAGGAGGATGCAGAGGAGCAATATAAGAATCTTCAACCTCTATTGAAGATTACGTTTGGTCAATCAGGTAGAGACTCAAAAGAATTCATAGGTCTATTGCAAGCTCTGCTCTCATTGACTCCAATTGGTGCAAAACGGAGAAATTTCAAACGTCGGTATATTGATGATAAAGATGGATGGCGAAAGTTACCTTTGGAACCTGCTGAAATTCCTTATGGGCATTGGTGGTGAAATGAAAGAGCGTAGACTAAAGTGGCGAGTGCTTTTCGTAGTAATGTGTTTTTTCGTGTCTTTTTCTATATATGATGCATTTACTATTGATGAATCAATTGCCCCTACTCATCCTTTGCTCGTTAGTATTCTGCTTCTATGCGCTGATGTATTAATTCTTATTGGGGCTTATAACTATGCTTTTAGAAAGAAACTTATAAATTCGAAGGCGTTTTGGATTTTTACTATCACGTTTTATGTAATTATTTATATAGTTGCGCTAGGGTATGAGTTTGTAAATAATCATGACGGCTATGAAATCTACGATATGTTCCAAATTTCTTTTATGTATTTGTTATTTGCTTCGTGTGTACTAACTCCTACTTTTAAGTATATTTCAGAGTTAGGCACTCGAAAATAAAATTATAACAATTAAGTGGGATTAGCTACGTGATTCGAGATAATTACTCAATTTCACAATACGCTCACTCATGCCTTCGATTATGCGATCTTTAATTTTCTCGCGGATCACATTGGGCAAGCGGGTGAGTGCTTCGGGGGCAATAGCTAATAAAATAGTATCTACTCTAGCACGGGCGCTTGTGCTATGTTCCCGATTGTTAATAAAAGCACCTTCACCGATAAACTCACCTGGGTCAATAATGCCAAGCTCATGTAAATGACTTTGCTTGAACACCAGCAGTGAACCACTTAGAACAATATACAAACGCTTGTCATTGTCGTACTGCTTGAAAACAGCACGGCCTTGTTTAACCAAATATAAATGACTGAATGACTCTAATAACACTTGTCGCTCACTAAGAGTAAACTCTCTAAAGAACGACAATCTGTTAATTATTTCCATTTGTTTAATGAGTGGTATGTGTTCGATTAACTTCATTGATTCACATTGTTATGGCGATAAATTAGCTAATATTGCGCTCTTTTAACTTACGGGTCAATGTATTGCGGCCCCAACCAATTTTCACCGCGGCGTCTTGCTTGTGCCCCGCACAATTGGCTAATGCTGTTTTAATCAAGCGAGTTTCTAGCTGTGCTTGTATAGCCGGCCAGATATTTTCTTTACCTTGTTTAAGCTCAAGGTTGAGCCATTGCTGAAATGCATCCAGCCAATCACCTTCCTGTTCCACTGGAGCTGCGGCAACTATTTCGGGCGGTAAATCTTGTTCGCTGATAAGCTCACCCGGAGCCATTACTGTTAACCAGCGACAGGTGTTTTCTAGTTGGCGCACGTTACCTGGCCAATTGAATAAGCGTAGTTGCTCTGTGGCTTTAGGGCTTAGTATTTTGCTTTCAACTTGAAGCTCTTTGGCACTTTTATGTAAAAAGTGCTGTGCTAATCGTTCAATGTCTTCGGTACGTTCGCGTAGCGCAGGTAAGCGTAAACGCACAACGTTGAGACGATGAAACAAGTCATCACGAAACTTGCCTTGTTTAACTAAATCTTCGAGATTTTGGTGTGTTGCAGCGATAATACGCACATCCACTTTAATGCTTTGATGGCCACCAACTCGGTAAAATTCACCATCGGCTAATACACGTAACAAACGCGTTTGTACATCAAGTGGCATGTCACCAATTTCATCTAAAAATAAGGTACCACCATTGGCTTGTTCAAAACGACCTTTACGAATACTGTCGGCCCCTGTAAACGCGCCTTTTTCATGGCCAAACAATTCTGATTCTACTAACTCTTTTGGAATGGCAGCCATATTTAAAGCGATAAATTGGTTTTCTTTACGCGGACTATGATTGTGTAGGGCACTGGCAACAAGCTCTTTACCTGTTCCTGACTCACCATTAATTAGCACGCTCATACTTGATGCTGATAATTTACCAATCGCGCGAAACACCTCTTGCATCGCAGGCGCTTCGCCTATGATATGGGCATTCGTTTGTGGTGCTTGCTTACGCTTGGTTTTTTTTGTTGAATTAGCACGACAGGCGCTCTCTACCAGCGCAACTGCTTCATCTAGATCAAATGGTTTTGCAAGGTATTCAAATGCGCCTTTTTGGAATGCATTTACCGCTGAGTCTAAGTCTGAGTGTGCAGTCATAATGATGACTGGCAACCCAGGGTTTTGTTCGGCAATTGTTTCAAGTAATGCCATACCATCCATACCAGGCATTCTTACATCT
Source organism: Pseudoalteromonas thalassia (assembly GCF_049257215.1). Taxonomy (NCBI): domain Bacteria; kingdom Pseudomonadati; phylum Pseudomonadota; class Gammaproteobacteria; order Alteromonadales; family Pseudoalteromonadaceae; genus Pseudoalteromonas; species Pseudoalteromonas thalassia. The sequence continues at coordinate 117,526 of NZ_JBMMUE010000009.1, read as the reverse complement.
GAGACTAGAACGGTAGGCTGACTAAACTTGAGTGCGTTAAGCACATCTTGTGCATTTGCATAACTTTCTGTTTCAAATCCTGCTCGCGCCAGCGCTTTTTCTAATACAAAGCGTATTGAGGCATCATCATCAACTAACCAAACTGTTTTCATGACTACTCCAAAAAACCATTAATCCGTAAAAGGCAAATAGATATTAAATTCTGTATGGCCAGGCCAACTATCGCAGTCAATGTGTCCACCGTGTTGATCAACCAAAGTCTGTGCAATGGATAACCCTAGTCCTGAACCATTTTCTTTGTTAGTGATCATTGGATAAAACAAGGTTTCTCTTAAACTCTTATCTATTCCTGGACCATTATCTGAAATCTGGATCAGCAAGGTTTTCTTCGGTGCTTTACCAGGACGTCTATGTTGATGGTTAATACGGGTTTTTATTCTAATTTCGCCACCATCAACCAGAGCCTGCTGTGCATTGCGAATAATGTTAAGTACCACTTGTTGAATTTTACTTTGGTCAATGTACACACTCGGTATACTTGGATCATAGTCTTTCACTAAAGTGATATTAGCGCTGTTATCTAACATGCTAAGCTTAATCACTGACTCAAGAGCTTGGTGAATATTGCCATATGATTTATGTGGCAATTGGTTTGGACCAAGTAAACGGTCTACTAGCTCTCGTAATCGGTCAGCTTGCTCAATGATAAGCTCTGCACATTGATCACGCTCTTGCTGATCAACCTCGTACTGCAATAATTGCGCCGCTCCGCGTATTCCACCCAAAGGATTTTTAATTTCGTGTGCTAAACCACGAATTAAATTGCGTGCGGCTTGATATTGGTGCATTTGATTTGATGCTTGATCGTGGCGAATTTCATCATCCATTTGTCGGCACTCAAACAAAATATAATTTTCATTATTGCTGTTTATTCGGCGGGTGCTAATGGTTAGCTTAGCATGGCGAGAATCGACGAACACCACGTCAGCTCTATGCTGGTGGCAGTCAACGCCATCAAACAACGAGTACTGAGCAATACGTTTTAGGTCAATGGAGTGGTAGTTAAATAAGTTATCGAATGGCTGATTAATTATACGTTTTGGACCTAAGCCTAATAGCTCACTGGCACTATCATTTGCATAAACCAGTTTAAAATCATTATCGAGCAAAATAACGGCTGTACTTAAATTTTTCCAAATACTTTCGAGTAGTTCAGAATTAAAATGTGTATCACTGAGCATGTTTGCACCATTTTAGTGCGTTGCAATTAACAGCAGCTTAGCACAATCCATTTACTTTGCATGATACCGACTCGAAAAAATTAGTTTCAATTAAGTATCGATGCTCTGTGCATGTAAAAAGTGCTAACAGGGCTAACCGAAACGACTTTATTATTCGCATCTATAAGTTTTGCTTGTAATGTGTGTTCGCCTCGGTCGACATTTCGCAATGCAAAGGTCGTGCTATTACTCGATTTTCCGTGAGGTGTGCCATCGACTATCAGCTGTACTTTGAAGCCTGTTGCAAAACGCGGACTCACTCGTGCTGTGACGTATACTGAGCCTGTATTCTCTCGAACGGTTGCCTCATTTTCTGGTGAGGAAATCGTTATTTTAAAATTGACAGGTGTCGCACTAGCGGGGTTATCAAGTATGCTGGTGTCGGTTGTAGGCATGGTAAGGTTTTGAGTATTGAGCTTTACTTCTTTAGCCCCAGGGCGAGGTGAGTCTGAGAACACTAAAACACCATTCTCATCTTTCCACGAGTAAATTTTTTTTACTTCACTTTGTGCGTAATTGCATACTGTAAAAAGGAGTAATACTAATAAAATCGTGTTTTTCACTCTGTGACCCTAGGTTATCTAATCTAACTAAAACTTTAGAGTAGAATTGGCCAAATTACCATCAAAAAAGCCCGCAAAGCGGGCTTGAGAACACACATTTATTATCAATCTGATAATTCTGATACGGCGTTAAATTAAACGCTGTAGTACATTTCGAACTCAACTGGGTGAGTTGTCATGTTAAGCTTTTCAACTTCTTTGCCCTTAAGTGCAATGTAAGCATCGATAAGGTCATCAGTGAATACGCCGCCAGCTTTTAAGAACTCACGGTCAGCATCTAATGAATCTAATGCTTCTTGCAGTGAAGATGCAACTTGTGGGATCTCTGCAGCTTCTTCAGCTGGAAGATCGTATAAGTCTTTATCCATTGCATCACCAGGGTGGATCTTGTTTTTGATACCGTCAAGGCCAGCCATAAGCATTGCAGAGAACGCTAAGTATGGGTTAGCTGTTGGATCAGGGAAACGTACTTCGATACGACGTGCTTTAGCAGACGGTACCACTGGGATACGGATTGAAGCAGAACGGTTACGTGCAGAGTATGCAAGCATTACTGGTGCTTCGAAGCCCGGAACTAGACGCTTGTATGAGTTAGTTGACGCGTTAGCGAATGCGTTGATTGCTTTAGCGTGCTTGATGATACCACCGATGTAGTAAAGTGCTTCTTCAGATAGACCAGCGTATTTGTCACCAGCGAAGATGTTTACGCCATCTTTACCTAGAGATTGGTGACAGTGCATACCAGAACCGTTATCACCTACGATTGGCTTAGGCATGAATGTCGCTGTTTTTCCGTATAAGTGAGCCATGTTATGGATAACATATTTCATCTCTTGGATTTCGTCAGCTTTTAATACCATTGTATTGAAGCGAGTTGCGATCTCATTTTGACCTGCAGTTGCTACTTCGTGGTGGTGAGCTTCTACTACTTGACCTAGTTCTTCAAGAACTAAACAAGTTGCTGAACGCCAATCTTGTGATGAATCAACAGGTGAACACGGGAAGTAACCGCCTTTAACACCTGGACGGTGACCCATGTTGCCACCTTCGTAATCTTTATCTGAGTTCCAAGCAGCTTCTACAGAATCGATTTTGTACATAGAACCAGACATGTCTGATTTGTATTTAACGTCATCAAAAAGGAAGAATTCCGGCTCTGGACCAAATAATACAGTATCAGCGATACCTGTAGAACGCATGTACTCTTCAGCGCGTTTTGCAACAGAACGTGGGTCACGCTCGTAACCTTGAAGTGTTGAAGGCTCAACTACGTCACAACGGATGATTAGTGTAGCTTCTTCAGAAAACGGGTCCATTTTAGCAGACTCAGGAACAGGCATAAGCACCATATCTGATTCGTTGATGCCTTTCCAACCTGCAATTGAAGAACCGTCAAACATTTTGCCGTCTTCGAAGAAATCTTCATCAATTTGGTGATGAGGAATAGAAACATGCTGTTCTTTACCTTTGGTATCAGTAAAGCGTAAATCAATGAACTTAACGTCATTTTCTTTGATAAAATCTAAAACCGATTGTGACATGTGTCCTCCAATTGTTGGGTTTTATTTTTGCTGCATTATTGCTTTTGCTCTATGTAAGCTGGTTTCATGCCATTTTTTTAAGGTGTTGTTAAGGCTGACAAAAAAGAAACCGCTTGTTGTTATGTTAACTTTTTATGCACTGTTTTGGTGCGGAAAAAGATCATTTTGGTGCGTAAAAAGAATGACGACGATTTGCACAATTACTGAGCGTGCCAATTTATCGGTTCTAAATACGATTAAGTGCCAAAATATGGTTTAAAAAATGCAATTTTGCCAGTTTTATGCTTATAAAAATTATTATTTTCATAAATTTGTCATTTATAAAACAGATACTTATAAAATGCCTGAAGAAAGTTTTGAAAATTGTATTGGATAAACTTTCATCCATGCCATTATTAAGGGATAATATGCGCCCTTTTAAATCCTATGCTGGGACATCTGGTGAAAATGCCGGTGAGTGCGTAGATCTTGCAGGATCAATGAGATTCAATTTCTCTGAGAAAAAATATGAGCATCGAAAAGTTAAGAAATATAGCGATTATCGCCCACGTTGACCACGGTAAAACAACTTTGGTTGATAAACTGCTTGAGCAATCAGGCACATTAGAAACGCGCGGCGGTAATGAAGAGCGCGTAATGGACTCAAACGACATTGAGAAAGAGCGTGGTATTACCATTTTAGCTAAAAACACAGCTATCTCTTGGAACGACTACCATATCAATATCGTAGACACCCCAGGACACGCCGACTTCGGTGGTGAAGTAGAGCGCGTACTTTCGATGGCTGACTCAGTATTACTACTTGTTGATGCTCAAGAAGGTCCAATGCCACAAACGCGTTTCGTAACGCAAAAAGCATTCGCACAAGGTTTAACACCGATCGTTGTTATCAACAAAATCGACAAGCCAGGTGCACGTCCTGACTGGGTTATGGACCAAGTATTCGACTTATTCGATAACTTAGGTGCAACTGACGAACAGTTAGACTTTAAAGTAATCTATGCATCAGCTATCAATGGCTGGGCTACATTAGATTTAGACGAGCCATCAGATAACATGGAACCAATGTTCCAGATGATCGTTGATGAAGTATCTCCACCGGATGCAGATCCTGAAGGTGCTTTCCAAATGCAAATTTCTCAGCTTGACTACAACTCATACATCGGTGTTATCGGTGTTGGTCGTATCAAGCGTGGTACTGTTCGTCCTAACCAACAGGTTACTGTTGTAAGTGCAGACGGTACTAAGCGTAACGGTAAAGTTGGCCAAGTAATGAGCTACTTAGGTCTTGAGCGTCATGAAGCAGAATCTGCAGGCGCTGGTGACATCATTGCTATCACGGGTCTTGGTGAGCTGAAAATCTCAGACACTATCTGTGATGTAAATACCGTTGAAGCATTACCACCGCTTAGCGTTGATGAGCCTACAGTAACAATGACGTTCTCTGTAAACACTTCACCATTCGCTGGTAAAGAAGGTAAATTCGTAACGTCACGTAACATCCTAGAGCGTTTACAAGCAGAGCTTGTTCACAACGTAGCACTACGTGTTGAAGAAACTGACAACCCAGATAGCTTCCGTGTTTCTGGTCGTGGTGAGTTACACTTAGGTATCTTAATCGAGAACATGCGTCGTGAAGGCTACGAGCTTGCGGTGTCTCGTCCACAAGTAATCCTTCGTGAAGTTGATGGTCAAAAAGAAGAGCCATACGAAACACTTACAATTGACTGTCAAGAAGAGCACCAAGGTTCTATCATGGAACAAATTGGTCTTCGTAAGGGTGAACTAACAGACATGTCTCCAGATGGTAAAGGCCGTGTACGTATGGACTTTATGATCCCAAGCCGTGGCTTAATTGGTTTCCAAACTGAATTCATGACATTAACGTCTGGTTCTGGTCTTCTTTACCACACATTCGATCACTACGGCCCACATAAAGGCGGTACTATCGGCGCGCGTAAGAACGGTGTAATGATTGCTAACGCAACAGGTAAAGCACTTACTAACGCATTATTCAACCTACAAGACCGTGGTAAGTTATTCATCGGTCACGGTGTTGAAGTTTACGAAGGTATGGTTATCGGTATCCACAGCCGCGATAACGACCTAACAGTAAACGCACTTAAAGGTAAGCAACTTACTAACGTTCGTGCATCTGGTACAGATGAAGCACAAACGTTAACACCACCACTTAACTATACGCTTGAACAAGCGATTGAATTCATCGATGATGATGAGTTAGTGGAAGTGACACCTCAGAGCATCCGTATTCGTAAACGTCACTTAACTGAAAGTGAGCGTAAACGTGCGAGCCGTCAAGCTAAAGACTAATAAGGTCTTGTAGTTTCACAAAATTAGAACCGCCGTATTGAAAGATACGGCGGTTTTTTTTAGTGGTCAGCCAAGTAGGTTGTGCGCAGCGATACCCAACTTTATTCATTTAAAATTTTAAACTTAATTGCACTTTTTTGCTAAACCCCCCATCTGTACTATCTTTTCTAAATCGACCTTGCAGGAGAGTGAGATGTACTTAGTTAGACTTATTTATACAAGTGAAATTAGCGATGGGTTTGGGCCTGGGGATATTGAAAATATTCTTGAGAAAGCCAAACAAAACAATAGCAAAATGAATGTTACAGGTTTGCTTTGTTTTAATACTACTCACTTTTTACAGTGCTTGGAAGGCTCTAGAAGTGCGGTAAATGCAACTTATCACCGTATTTTGAATGATACGCGGCATAAAAATATTATTATGCTAAATTATTGTGAGATTTTTGAAAGAGAGTTTGAGAACTGGTCTATGGGCTACATTCCTTACTCTAGACTCGTTACTCCGATTACCCTCAAATATTCTGGTACGAGTGAGTTTAACCCGCTCGCTATGTCTGCAGGTAGTGCACACAAACTAATGTTGGCGCTCAGGGATTTACTGCTTAAAAGTTAGCTTAATACCAATTCGCTCAATTAAGCGAATTGGTATACTAGAACAAGCAGCATTATAGTGAAACTTGCTCACCTTCATTAAGAATGTACAAAGGGAGCTTGCTAGCCATTCTTGCTTTCATTGTTAGTAATCTTAGTAGTGCCGAATGGCTTGAATGGTCGCCCATTTGCCAGCTTGAGTTACCATAACCCCAAGGGATCATCACTTTACAGCCAAGCTCCTCAGCTGCGTTAATAGCATCTTCAGGTGTAGTATGAACATAGCGATACCACTTACCATCTTCTTCATGGTAATAAGAAGCTATCGGCATAAGGCATACATCAATCTCGCCGTATTTCTGCTTAATATCCTGAAAATGTTGTGAGTAACCGGTATCGCCAGCAAAAAATAAGGTTTTACCATTTTGTTCTAGTAACCAGCCATTCCAGAGATCTTTGTTGTGATCTTCATAAATGAATGGGACTAGAGTTCGGCTACTAAAATGGTGTGCTGGCACCGCATTAACAGTTAAGTCATTAATTTGTGTACTTGCGTACCACGCCATTTCTGAAATATTAAAGCCACCAGTCGGAAAGTTATCTGCAAATCCTAATGGCACTAAATAACGCGGCGAATTGCCAATTTCTTCTATGTCGGCTTTGTTAAAATGATCATAGTGAATATGTGAATATATCACAGCATCTAAGCCATCAAGTTCTGCTTGTGTTGGCCAAAAACCTGGTTTGCGATAGATACCTCCAGCTAGCTTAAAGGCCAAGTCTACAGGCGAATCAAATTGCTCTTTGACTGGATCAAATAATAGCTGCTCACCATTGGGTGATTGAATATAAAAGCCTGCATGACCTAACCAGCGAACTGTAAACCCTGAGTTGATTTCAGGTACGCTTTGTTCTGCTTGATATTGGCATTGTGAGTTGCTGTCGTCACATATAAGTAGCTCTGATGGTTCATAGCAATTGTCAGTGCAGGTTGTTGGGTATTCTTTATCACCAGGATATAGGTTATGAAAGCGACCTTCGTAGTCACCTTCAGTTTTTAACGGAGTAATAGTGCCTTCACCGGCAATAACATTGACAGTATTAGGGCTGCTACAAGCAGTTAAGAGTGCAGCTGCAATGAGTGCTGAGAGTGTTTTTAAATGCATACTATGTTTACTTTTTATTCTTTGCCGTGAGTTTAGCAAAATAAAATTTAAGATAAATCATTAAAAAGTAACAAGAGATTACACAAAAAAGCCTACGTTTAAGTAGGCTTTGTAAAAACTCGTTTGCGCTAATTAACCAGCTTTATTCATTTGCTCAATGAACTTATTAGAGTCTTCAATAGATTTGTTCATGTCGTCCATTAACACTTTTATATCGCGTTTTAGGCTTGTGAACTCACCTTTGATAGCAGTTACAGCTTGTGCGTTTAGATTATGTTTTAAGTACAAAACATTATCATGAAGTGATGATAATACCGGCTCCATTTTGCTTTCAGCGCTGCGCATTGAGCGAAGTAGTTGATCAAATTGGCGCTTAGTTGCATTGAGCTTTTTGCTGCTTTCACGTTTTAGTGAGGCGCTTTTGTATTGCTCTAGCTCATCAGCCCATTCTTCAAATAGTGCCTCAGCGACATCTTCAACTTTATTGATATTATTTGTTACGTCATTTGCAGCCGCTAGGCTTGATTCATAATCATCATTTAGTTGCTTATATGCATCCTCAAGTTCACCGCCATTAAAATTGATTAATGTGGTTAATCTATCTAAGGCTGATTGAAATTCTTCTTGGGATTCTTGTTGTGATTCTTTTGTTTCTTCTACGCGGTCGACTAAAATGTCGCGTTTGTGCACTCCTACAGATTCCATAGCAGAGTAATAAGCTGACTGACAGCCTGATAATGCCATGGTTACTGCAAATAGTGGTGCACTTAAAAGTGTCAGTTTTTTCATTGAGAATCCTTTTTAGGTACCTGTCATTTCAAATTATGTGGTGGATTGCTATGATTATCAAAACATTTTAGCAGAAATTAGATTCTATGGATGAGAAGCTCACTCGTTATAAGCTGCAAATAAGCATTTTCTTAAAGCAACAACCTACTTGGTGGATGCAGTATCTCAATCGTTGTATTGACGATCAAATTACTGTTAATGCAGGTTATTTAGCTTATGTAACCTTGTTATCAATCGTGCCATTAGTGGCGGTTGGTGTCGCTATTTTTTCTGCTTTTCCTGGATTTGAAAGCACGTTAGTAACCATAGAAAATTTCTTATTTACAAATCTTGTGCCGACTTCTTCTGATGTTATTAAAGAGCATATCAGCGCCTTTGCCGGTAATGCTAATAAAATGACCGCGGTCGGTGTGGGATTTTTAGCAGCGGTGTCCTTGTTACTCATTCGCAATGTCGATGCCACATTGAACCGAATTTGGCGTATTAAGAAAAAACGCCCCATGATGATTTCGTTTGCCGTTTATTGGATGGTGCTTAGCTTAGGCCCAGTATTACTCGGCGCGAGTATTGGTGTTACCTCATACATTGTGTCTTTAGTATCATTCGCTGATCAAGGTATTCCAGGATTCAGCGGCTTTTTATTGAAACTATTACCTTACATAATTTCCATGATTGGCTTCATTATGCTCTATACTTTAGTGCCTAACACACGAGTTCCATTTAGAGCGGCAATTCCAGGAGCATTGTTTGCAGCTATGTTGTTTGAGCTGACAAAAAAAGGCTTTGCTCTGTATATCAGTCACTTCCCATCTTATGAAGTTATTTATGGGGCGTTGGCGACGATACCTATACTATTTGTTTGGGTCTATCTGTCTTGGATTGTCGTATTACTCGGTGCAGAGTTTACGGTATGTATCAGTCCTGAAGATATTGAGGATACACCTGATATAGACGTTTAATAGCGACTGCACCTAAGGAGAGCGAGGTGCAGTTACATCCACATTATGTTGCCAACCGTGATTACCATTTGAGTGTTGGCGATGGCCATCAAATCCATGTGCAAGAATATGGTGCGTCTACAGGGATTGCTGTGGTGTTATGTCATGGCGGACCTGGAGCGGGGCTGTGCCCTGAAAATTGCCGCTTTTTTGATTTAGAACGTTATCGAGTGATCATGTTCAGCCAGCGCGGTTGTGGTCATTCAACCCCCCATGATATCAACACAAACACCACATTAGATTTAGTCGCTGATCTCGAGTTTTTACGCCAGCAACTCGGCATTGAAAAATGGTTGGTGTGCGGCGAATCGTGGGGAGCAACTCTTGCACTTGTGTATGCAATAAAACATCGGAAGCACATCGCAGGACTTATTTTACGGGCTAGTTTTTTAGCTTGTAACAGTGACTTTGAATGGCTTTACACAACTAAAGGCGCGGGCGCGCATTTTTACCCAGAATGCTTTCAAGAGTTTGCTCACGATTTTACCGATTGGCATGCCTTACTCGATTTTTATCAGCAACAACTAAACAGTGACGATCAAATTAAAGCCAGCAAATTCGCCAAACTATGGTGCCATTGGGAGCAGGTGTTATGTCATGGTGAGCCATTAACTAATTGGAGTTTGCAAGAGCCCCATGTAGGCTTAAATCAAGCAAGGTTAATGGTGCATTATTTTCGTAATCTTTGTTTTATTGAAGAGGGTTACATCGCAGAAAATGCGCATGTTTTGACTCATTTACCCATTTGGTTTATTCATGGCCGGGCCGATTTGATCTGTCGATATAGTGCCGTACAGCAGCTTGCTGAACAGTTAAATGCACAATTATTGATATTAGATGGTATTGGGCACAGTAGCGATAATCAGGTATATTTGGCAGCAATGCGACGTGCTGCAGATTTAATGTATATCAAGTTATCGAGGGATCAATGCAAGGTTTAATTCAAAGAGTAAAACAGGCAAAAGTAGAAGTGGCGGGCGAAGTCGTCGGTGAAATTTCACAAGGTATTTTGCTGCTATTAGGCGTTGAAAAACAGGATACCGAACAAAGCGCTCAGAAGCTTTTACATAAAGTAAGTAATTACCGAATTTTTACCGATGAACAAGGAAAGATGAATTTAAGCTTGAATGATATCAAGGGTGAACTGTTGGTGGTTTCGCAGTTTACACTAGCCGCAGACACTAAAAAGGGCATGCGTCCGAGCTTTTCAAGTGCTGGTACGCCTGATCAAGCTAATACGCTCTATGAGTATTTTATCGCTGAAGCTAAAAAAGCCGGGTTAACAGTAGCCACAGGGCAATTTGGTGCTGATATGCAAGTAAGCCTATGTAACGATGGTCCCGTTACTTTTAATTTATCTGTGTAACAGACAACTACTTTTTGATCATCACGATATGATTCACATAATTAGGGATCTTTTCGATACTTGGTCGCTTGCCGAATTCGGTGATAAGTAAATGCTCAAGTTGCTTTAACTGCGATGGGTGACTGGATAAAAAGTTAATAAATAATACACCATCTTTAGCCATCGCTGTGCGAAGCTTGGCATAAAAAGTATGTTTGTATAAAAACAGTGGGCCATCTACTTCACTGAATAAATCCAATATAATCCAATTGTATTCGTGTCCTTGCTCAAGTATTTGTTGAGCATCGAAACAGCGTAAATTACTTGTGTGATCTCCACCAAAGTAGCGTTTGTAACAATGAATAATATCGGGGTTTTTTTCCACTGAAATAAGCTGGCTATCAGGGTAAGTATGCTGGAGATAGTTACGAATTGCCCCGCCACCTAAGCCTAACTCTAAAATTTTTTTAGGTTCATCAAGTTTCTGCCAGAGCTTCGCAAGATATTGTAAATGAGGGAAAAGAAGCCTGTTAGGCTGACGTTTTTCGATAACGGATTGAAGAGTTTCGTTAATCAATAACCAACGTAGTTGATTGAGTTGCCTAACTTGAATGCTGTAATTGCCTTGCTTGTGCCAGTAAATCAGCTGCCCTAACTGGTGACATTCTTCAATAAAACTATGCTTTATTGCGCCACTGGGTTCAAAAAAATGTTCCATATCTCGGGCCTTTAGCTTTTATGTTTAAAAAGTATGACAATTGTTTCAGCATAGACTAGTCACCATAAAGTGCAATTGTGCATTAGTTTTTACAGCTCAGGATAATAATTTAAGCTGGGTCACCAAAGTATTATTCCAACTTGCAAGAAGATCGCGTATCGTAATTTGCATTCGTCGAGCCACGTTAGAAAAATAACAGACAGTGGCTGTATTTTCACAGGAGTATTTATGTTTAAAGTGACCACACCGCAAAGTAGCGAAGATTGGCAAGCGTATTATTCATTACGTTGGCAGGTTTTAAGAGCACCTTGGGGTGAGCCGCGCGGTTCTGAGCAAGATGACTTAGAGCAAGATGCCGAGCATCGCTTTATTAAAAACAATGATGGCGAAGTATTAGGTGTAGCACGTTTGCATTTTAATAATCATCAACAAGCACAAGTACGCTATATGGCGGTTGCTGAAGGGAATCGTAATCAGCACATTGGTAGTCGTTTACTGCATGAGCTAGAAAAAATAGCGTGGACTCAAGATGCCGATGAGCTCGTGCTTTTTGCCCGTGAACGTGCCTTAGAGTTTTATAAACGTCACGGCTACGAGCTAAAAGAAAAAGCGCACCTTGCCTATGACGATGTACAACACTGGAAAATGATAAAACAAAAACCGTCTGAGCCGGGGTGGTTCCGTCATCCAAACTGGACACAAGTACTGCAAAATACGTGGCGTGAGTCGATTCCAATCAGTGATGCGATGGGAATTAAAGTTGAAAGCTATACTGATTGGCAATTTACTACTCGCGCTGATTTAGATGCGAACTTAAACCTTCATAACACTATGTTTGCAGGTTCAATTTACAGTCTGGCGACTTTAACTGGCTGGGGTGCTACTTACCTTGCACTGAAAGAAGCAGGACTTGAAGGGAATATCGTATTAGCTGATGCCAACATTAAATACCTTAAACCACTGAATAACGACCCTCGTGGTAGTGTTGAGCTGGCTGGCTGTAAAGGCAAGTTAGCGGATTTAGAAGACAGTGGCAAAGCAAGCTACCATGTACCAGTGAATGTATATGATGGTGATGTGTTAGTTGCTGAATTTGAAGGTCACTTCATTGTTAAAAAATAACGCATATTCAGAGCGAGCTAACTAAAGCTCGCTCTTTATTGCAGTTAAAGTAAGTCAGTTAATACTGTAGTTAAAGCAAGTCAGTTAACAGAATACCCACACCAAAACGTTCAATATCGGCGTTGTAATCAATTAAGCTCTCGCCATAACCATTAAAGTATTGTGCGTAACCACGTAATCTGCCCCATAGAGGGAAAGACCAATCTAATTGGATTGCACCACGGTTATCTGAATTTAAGTTATTACGGGTCATAAAGCTAAATTCATGCTCGTTATAACGGTATGCACCTGAGAACTCAAAGTAACCCATGTATTTGTAAATATCAGGGTTGTCATCGCCACGCGCTTCTAATTCATCGTCTTTTTTATCTTCCGGAATTCGGTACCAAGGCTTAAAGCTAAATACAAAGCCGTCTTTTTCCCACAAGAAATCGGCATAGATACGGTTCCATGAACGTGAATTAGGTTGGCTGCGACCATTAGATTGATGTGATGCACCAATTGCAATTGCCATTTCATCGCCCCAAAGTACATGCTCAGGATCAAGGTAGTTCACCCAGAAGATCTCTGGTTCGTAGTTTGTTTCACGAAACGGTGATGAAATATCTTTGTTATAAAACTGCCAAAACGATTGCATGGTAAACGCAAAGAATACGCCCTGATCTTTATCTGAGAAGCCTTCGAAAATAGGTACTTTAATTGATAGTTGATATTTCACTTCAAGGTTATCAAGTGGTTCACCATCAGTTTGCTCAGCAAGATCTTTTAAACCATCAAATGGGCGCTCATTCGGATTAGATACATATGAAAGCGGTAAAATGTAGTTACGCTTATGAGGAGTGATCACATTACGGTTTTTCTTGCTCACTTCTTCACGGGCTTTACGTTTGTCTAAAGCGGTAAGTTTTTTACTCTCGTCTAAGTCAGAGCATTTTTTACGAAGTTCTTCGAGTGTTTGTTTGCCGTCACCGCCAATGGCTTCATTCAAAATACACTGCTTTACGAGTTCAAGCGCGTCATCTTGTTCATTGGTTTGTGGTTGTTCAGTTTGAGCAAATACAGGTACAGAAAATAAGCCAGCAGCTGCCAGCCAAATGCGCCATCCCATTGCAGTTCCCTTTTGAATAGACTTATAAGTAAGAATAATTATAACGATTTTTACATAAGTAACCGTGAACTTATACTGAATTGTTGATATTTTAGGTAAATAGAGAGCCCCAAGCTAAGCTTGGAGCCCTGCTGTGACGGCCTAAGGGCATAAGCCGTCGACTCTCACGCAATGAGAAGGGGTGAGCTTATAGCTCAAATACGTTGGTAAAAAATTTATAAAGTTCGGTGCCTTGATTCACGCTTGCTGAGGCAAAATGCAAAATAGCGATGGCGTCTTTATCAAAACTCAATGTTTGTAGTGGCTGCTCAGAAAGGTAGCGCTCCATTCGTAAAATATGAGCAATTGGTTCGCCTGCTTTAATATGGCCACCGAGTGGTGCAAGGTATTCTACCATGCCACCCATAGGTGCGTAGTAAGCTACATAATCTTCAAGCATACATGCATAGCGTGTCATCGCTTTTGGTTGATATGCGGCATCAACCAATACCTCTTTATGATTGAGGTAACTTAAAATGCTATTGGCGTCTTCAAGGGCTGCACTTAAATCGATTTTTTCTTGGCTACCAAGTTCAACGGTAAATGCTTCGACTTGAACTGCAAATTCACGGCCTTGTTTGGCAAGCTCTTCAGATAACGACCACCACGGGCAGAAACTCGCTTCATCCATTGCGCCATCAAAATCACTTGGGATCAATAACACATGCTCAATATTAAAATAGCTCGCGCTGGCTTTGGCGTATTGGGGGCAATATAAGTGCTTACTTGAGATAGGCCCTGTGTGAAGATCTAAAACAATATCAGCCTGATGGGCAAGCTTTTGCAAGTTAAGTGCAATGCGCTTACCCGTTGTTAAGCTGTAATCTGGGCCCGTTAATTGGCTGTCGATGTCAGCAACGAGTGCCTGTTTAAACGCAGCTTTAAGGGTCGCATCATCACTGTCTTTGTGCTGTTCAGCAATTTGTGATGGTAATGCTTTATTAAAGCGGTACATGCGGTTCCAGTTGGTGCCAGTGATTGGATCGAAGCGACCTAGAGTAAACTCACCTGACTTTTGATTACAACCAATTGGGTTGGCATAAGGCACTAGGGTAATATCGCCACGCAGCTTGAGTGATTTTAATTGCTCAAGCAATTGATAAATTACAGCGTTACCTTGTACTTCTGCACCGTGCATATTAGCTTGTATATACACGTTTGGCCCTGTGCCATCGCCTTTTAAACGATACACAGGAATTGTCAGTGGTAGGCCGTTGGCAATTTCGCCAACCACAATATTCTCTTGGCTGATTAATTCTTTACTCATGGTGATTACCTTAAATAATAGCTGGCATCTTCAGCGCTACGAATGCACTCAATATTGCCTTGTTCAAGGATGTATTCAGCCGCTAATTCGTGGCATAAAAAGTACGGCATACTTTCGGTAAAGCCATACGCGCCACATTGGCTGAATACCAACCAGTCTTGCTCACTTAAATCACTAGCTAGTTGGTGCTCACCTAAGCAATCAAGTGCAGTGCAAAGTGGCCCGTATAAAGTCATTGCACTTGGCTCAGCCGCTGACTCACGCAGTAACGCCGCAGGAAAATCTTGGCTTGTTACAGCAGGGCGAAGTAAATGGTTAATACCGCCTGATAAAATCACCTGCTGTTGATTGTAATTTTCTTTGCGTTCAACAACTGGTGTGGCGTAATGGCCGCATTCGCCCACCGCATAGCGGCCAAGTTCCATCCAAAGCTCTTTGACACCGGCATCTGCTTTAATACTCGCCAGAGTCTCGATAAGTGCAGACCAATCGAGTCGGTTAGCATCTTGAGTATAAGGAATGCCTAAGCCACCCCCTAAATCGAGAATATTAAGGTTAATATTTAACGCGCTTGCTAGTTGTTGTAAGGGCGCAATCATCGCATGCCATAGCTCGGCGAGTTTGTCAGTGCTCAGCATATTGCCCCATTGGAAAATATGCAGGCCATCAAAGTTAAGAGCAGGGTAATCACTGACTGTGAGTGCTTGCCACTCATCACAACCCAAACCAAAAGGAGTAAGGCTATCGCCGCCAAGTGGGTTCTTTTCGCTGTCTGGCCAACGAAGTTGTACACGCAACAGAACTTGCAGCTGACAATTTGCTTTCGTTGCTTGCTCATTTAACCAGCGAACTTGGTTTATGCTCTCGGCCACGAAGGTACGTACGCCGCGAGCAATAAAATGTGAAATTTGTGCAGGGCTCTTTGCAGGCCCAGTGTTGAGCACGCGCTCGCTATCGATGCCTTGGGCAAGTACTTGCTCAAGTTCACCTTTACTCGCAACATCAAAATTAAACCCTGCGCTGTTTAAACATTGAATAATGCGAGACAGCGGGTTGGCCTTAACTGCATACCAAAGTTTCACATCGGTTTGCGCAGTTAGTTGATTTAAATGTGCAGTTAATTTATCTAAATCATAGATAAAAAATGGCGTATCAAGATGTGTTGAAACTTGTTCAACCGCTTGCTTGATGGGCGTGCTCAAAAAGCTCATTAACGTAAAACCTCTTCTAACAATAATGATGCATCGCTTTGTTCGTCACGGTATTTCACGATCAATGCACAAGACATGCTTAAACCTTGCTCGCGAGCCCATGCATTTGAAGCAGGGCGAGAACCTGGGATTACAATCGCGTTTTCTGGAATTGCTTCACCTTTGTTTAGCTGGCGCTCATTAACACAATCGTAGACAGGGATGGTTGCAGATAAGCGCACACCCGGCGCAAGTACAGCACCTTTTTTCACAACCACACCTTCAACAATAACGCAGCCTGCACCGATGAAAGCGTCATCTTCAATAACCACAGGGCTGGCACCAATTGGCTCAAGCACGCCACCTAACTGTACTGCTGCACTTAGGTGAACATTTTTACCTACTTGTGCGCATGAACCCACTAATGCGTGACTGTCGACCATCGTGCCTTCGTCGATGAACGCACCAATATTTACATACGCTGGTGGCATAATAATCGTGCCTTTAGCAACGTGTGCGCCACGACGAACACTGCTACCACCTGGTACCATACGCACGCCGGCATTTGCAGCAAAGCCCTGTGGTGCTAGGTTGTGCTTATCCACAAAACCACCCGGGAACTCGGTATTAGTACCATTTTTGAAGGCTTCTAAAATGCCTTGTTTAACTTCAACATTGGCATGCCAGTTGCCATTTTCGTCTTGTGTAGCTGCGCGCACTGCGCCCGATTCTAAGTTGTTTAATAATTCTAACCAGCTCATGATAAAACCTGTTTTTAGTTCCAAGATAAAATAGTGTTGTTTGCGTGGGTGATGCTGTCTGTTTGCTCTAGCTCTAAATGCGTAAGCGGCGGACGTAAATGCGGGGTATTTATTTTACCTTGCAGGTGCATCAGTACTTTTACGGGGATTGGATTTGCGACAGCAAATAAGCTTTGAATCGCTTGCGACCAATCGGTGAATAGATTTGGATATTGACCACTTAAACTGCGTTTAACAAACTCATGGGTTTGACTCGGCCAAGCATTTGCGGCAACCGAAACTAAGCCTTTTGCACCAGCTTGAGCAAAATACGGCATAAGTGCATCATCACCACTGAAGATAGCCAGTGTTGGTGACGCCGTTCTAAAGCCTTCAAATTTGCTAATGTCACCACTGGCTTCTTTCAAAGCCCAAAGGTTTTTGTGCTCAGCAAGGTTTTTGATCACCTGCGGTGAAATCTCAACTGCACTACGTCCTGGTACGTTATACAACATACAAGGGTGATGACTTGCGTTAAGTAGGCTTTCAAACCAATGTGTTTGGCCAACAACCCCAGGTTTTGCATACAGAGGAGAGCCCAATAGATAGCCATGAATAGGTAGTTGGTTGCAGTATTCAACCCAAGCAATTTGCTGCTTAAGGTTCATGCCGCCCACAGCGACCATAAGTGGTACAGTCGGTGATAATTGGCAAACATGCTCAACAATGGCTTGTTGCTCTTTAAGTGAAAGCGCCAGTCCTTCGCCGGTGCTGCCAAGCAATAAAATGCCGTTATTAGCATCTTGCTGCTCGGCGACCAGTTGCCCAAGGGCCGTATAATCGACCTCGCCAGATTCAGAAAATGGCGTGACAAGCGCTGTCCATAGTGGATAGTCGTATAAATCAAAATTGTTGATCATCTCTCACGAACTTATAAGGTATTCGAAGAGTTTATGCGGGAGCAATTGAATGGAGCCGCATGTCGTCGTTCGAACAAGGTATAATTCGAAGAGCGAATGGGCTTAAAATAATAAAGACGCAACGGCCTTATTATACTAAGACCAGAAGCTCTCCACCAAACTAATCAATAGCATTTTGCTATTGTTGGTGACAGTCGCTGGGATTCAGCCCAGTCGCCCGAAATAAGCACCTCACAAACGGTGTTACTTCTCGGCGTTAATTCCCCTCACGTATGATCAACAGAGTCTGTGCTCCTCCCATACGCTACCTGAATAACGCACCTCTTCCAGCCCTTTATGCTCGCTTTATAGCTTAAAGCCAACATAGTTAAATAGGGTATCAGCGGCGATTAAAGCATTTTAGCCATCTAGGTGTCAAGGCGGAGTATTCGTTTTTTTAGTGACCGATTTTGCAACATGGTTACGTATAAGCGTGTTTTTAGTACACTAGTATTACCCAGACGAATTGGAAGAAGAATGGAAAAGTTTAACGATATCTATCAGCGAGCTGTCACCCGTAAGGGCAGTGAAGAAATGCTACTTGCACTGCTTTCTGACCCGCTTGATAGCTCTGACATTGCCAAAATGCATGATGACTTATGGTTGGAAGAGTTAACGCGTAAAGTGTTCCAAAGTGGTTTTTACTGGTCTGTTATCAATAGTAAGTGGTCAGGATTTCGAGAGGTATTTTGGGACTTCAGTGTTGAGAAACTATTAATGATGCCACCTGATATGCTCGAGCAAAAAGCCAGTGATGAACGTATTATTCGTAACTTTAAAAAAGTACAAACGATCCCTGAAAATGCCTACATGATCCATGAAGTAGCCGAAAAACATGGTAGTTTCAGCCAATTTGTAGCTGATTGGCCAGTAAATAATATTATCGGTTTGTGGGCTTACTTAAAAAAGCATGGTGCGCGACTAGGTGGGAACACAGGGCCTTATGCATTGCGTGCCATGGGTAAGGATACTTTTTTACTGTCTCGAGACGTAGAAAATTATTTACGTGCTCATGAATTAATTGACGGTGGCTTACAAACTAAAAAGTCATTACAAGCTGCACAAGATTTTTTCAACGAGCTACAACAACAAAGTGGCTTTAGCCTGCAAGCGTTAAGTCAATTAGTTGCTTATGGGGTAGGCGATAACCGCGTTGGCATAGCTGCGCGATAGGATTTTTTATGAAACTGCAAACTAGGTATACCGATATCAGCGAACTATTGGCTATTGAAGATATGCCTACTCGCGCCGCTGATCCCGCATTATTGTTATTCAATGATAAATTAGCTCAGTCGCTTGGTATTAATCATGATCCAGAATACCTAGCAGGACAGTTAAGTGGCTCAATAACTGATGACAGCGTAAAGCCTATTGCTTTAGGTTACTCAGGGCATCAATTTGGTCATTTCTCACCACGTCTGGGGGATGGCAGAGCGCATTTGCTTGGAGCAGTTAAAGACGTTGAAGGAGTACTGTGGGACATACAGCTTAAAGGGGCGGGTGCTACAGTGTTTTCACGTGGTGGTGATGGACGTTGTGCGATTGGGCCGGCGGTTCGTGAGTTTATAATGAGCGAAGCGATGGCTGCATTAGGTGTCGCGACAACTCGCTGCTTAGCTGTTGTTACTACCGGCGAAACGGTGTATCGACAACCACCTCGGCCAGGCGCTGTCGTAACTCGCGTAGCAAAAAGTCATATTCGCGTTGGTTCATTTCAGTATTTAGCAACCCAGGGCGATATTGAAGGCTTAGAAAAGTTAGTTGATTACGCACTCAGTTGTCATTTCCCAGAGATAGATACGCGTGCAGAGCAACGTTATGTAGACTTTTTAACCGCAGTCATAGATAAGCAAATTGAGCTTATCATCAGTTGGATGCGAGTGGGATTCATCCATGGTGTAATGAATACAGACAATACATTAGTGAGTGGTGAAACCATTGATTACGGCCCATGCGCTATGATGAACCAGTTTGACTTTGATACTGTGTTTAGTTCCATAGACCATCAAGGGCGCTATGCATTCGGTAACCAACCAAACATTGCGAATTGGAATTGCGCGCGATTAGCTGAGAGCTTGCTGCCATTATTTAAAAATGAACAGCAAGCTTTGTCGTTATTATCCAGTGCAGTAAATAGTTTTGCTGAAAAGTTTAATCATGCATTTACTACAATGTGGCGACGGAAGTTAGGACTTCTAGATGAACACGACGATAACCAAGCTTTAGTGACTGAGTTACTCACTCTGATGCAGCAAAATAACCTTGATTATACTAATACTTTCAATGCTCTTACGGAGTCATTACTTGCGGATTTTGCATTACCGGATAGTATTAAGGGGTGGGCTGCAAAGTGGCGAGTCAGAACATCAGCTGAAAGTTATGACATCATGCGTGCTGTTAATCCTGCAGTCATTCCACGCAACCATAATATTGAAATGATCTTGGCGGAATATGAAAAAACAGGATGTAGTTCAATGCTGAATGGCTTTTTGTCAGTTTTATCAAAGCCCTACGTTTATGATCAGCAATTCGAATCTTGGTATGAGCCACCTGAAAATGGCGATGCTAATTATCAAACATTTTGTGGTACCTAATGCATTTGTACTTGCTTGAAATAAAAAGTGTTTATTTAGTTTTTTTAAATGCTTGCTGATTGAGCAGAATAAACGCAAGTGCTATCATAGAATGGAGTTAACTTATTGCTTTAGATGATGATCTAATACGACTTTAGAATCATGTTAGACGTAATTTAAATAATTCTTTTGTTATATTGGATTCAGCTTTATTAAGTATTAAGCATCAAGTGTTAAGCATTGATAATTAATAAATAAGTAAAATTGTGGCTTATGAACTATCGTAAGATTGATTTTTTGAGCTACTCAACAGTTTTTAAATACTCAACAAACATTAGCTGAAAACAGCTTTATTGTGAAAATGGGAAGGAAATAATGAAACTAAAATCACTTACTATTGCGTTAGCACTGGCTGCAACGAGTTCTACAGCCCTCGCTGCTGAAAAAGAAGGTTTTTATATTGGCGCATTTGGCGACTATTACGACAATTCTTGGGAAAATGTTCGTGATTATCCGCCAGGTGGATTGAATGTTGATGACTCAACTGGTTGGGGCTTAGAGTTAGGCTATCGTTTCAGTGATTACTGGAGCGCGCGTCTAGAATATGCAGACATGGACTTTGATTGGACTGCAGATTTAGCTAATGGTACTTCAACTAGTGGCTCTGAAAGCGGCGAGCGTTACGGTATTGATGCTTTATATCACTTAGGTGGCGGCCCATTCTATGGTATTTTTGGTCTTAAGAACTTAAGTGCTCTAGATGAAAACTTAACGTTTGCTAACGTTGGTGCCGGTTATCAGCACTACTTTACAGACAATTTCGCATTTAACGCTGAAACGTCTTTATATCAAGGTCTTGATCGTGGTTACACTGATGTTGGCGCTAAATTAGGTTTCAGCTATATTTTCGGTAACCAAAGCTCATCTGAGCCAGTAGAGCCTGCGCCGGTTGTTAGCGCTCCAACTGATAGCGATAATGATGGTGTTATGGATGCTGATGATCAGTGTGCTAACACACCAATGACTGATGCAGTAGATAGCACAGGCTGTACATTATACGAAGAAAAAGAAGCAACTATCACCTTGTTAGTTACTTTCCCGCATGATGTAGCAGAAGTACCAAACAAATACTTCAGCGATATTGCAGATGTGGCTGCGTTTATGAAAGAAAACCAAGACACATCAGTTGTATTAGAAGGCCACGCCTCTGCAGTGGGTGATGCTGACTATAATATGAAGCTTTCAGAAAAGCGCGCTCAAGATGTTGCTGATGAACTTATCAAAGACGGTATCGCTGCAGATAGAATTTCGACAGTTGGATACGGTGAAGAGCGTTTGAAAAATAAAGCCTACACACTGGAAGCACATGCTGAAAACCGTCGTGTAGAAGCGCAAATTACTAGCGTTGAACGTGTAAAAGTTCTTCGTAAATAAGACTAAACTATTATAAATATGTAAATACTCCTATATTTATAAATAGTTACAAATAGTAAAGCCGAGCCAAGTAGTTGGTTCGGCTTTATTTTTTTAATTTAAGATCATAATTATTTTTCGATTAAATAAAATAATCTTCAGAATGTACCTTTTGTTAAATGATAATTTAAGTGAATATTGATTTGAATCATCAAAGTAACTATCAACCATTTGTGCTATAGCTTTTTTAGTTACCTTGTAGAATAATTATTAGGTAATATAATTATTTTTACTGTAATGTTTTTTTAGTATCAATATTGTTGGATTTATATTGATTCTTTTTACGTCGCTGTATTTAGTTGGTGTTGTTAAATTAAGAAAATTTATTATGTTGTTTGGGTTTATTAAGTTTGGATTAATTACTCATCAACTATCTTGACGGAATGTAGGCTACACGGCCTTAAGTTATCTTAAATGGAAGGGAATGAAACATGAAACTGAAACCACTTACAATTGCTTTAGCGCTTGCTGCAACAAGTGCCTCAACAATCGCAGCCGAGAAACAAGGTTTTTATATTGGTGCGTTTGGTGATTACTACGATAATTCTTGGGAGAATATCCGTGATTATCCGCCAGGTGGCCTAGACGTAGACGACTCAACAGGGTGGGGTTTAGAGCTTGGTTATCGCTTTAGCGATTACTGGAGTGCCCGCTTAGAATACGCAGATATGGATTTCGATTGGAACGTGACCGACAACGATGGAACTACAATGAGTGGTTCTGAAAGCGGTAAGCGTTACGGTATCGATGGTTTGTATCACTTTGGCGGTGGCCCATTCTACGGTATTTTCGGTTTGAAAAACCTTGACGCTGTTGATGAAGATTTAATGTTTGCTAACGTGGGTGCCGGTTACCAGCACTACTTTACAGATAACTTTGCATTTAACGCAGAAACTTCTTTATACCAAGGTCTTGACCGTGGTTACACTGATGTTGGTGCTAAATTAGGTTTCAGCTATATCTTTGGTGATCAAAGCGAACCAGAGCCAGTTGAGCCAGCACCTGCAGTAGTACCTGTTCCGGTTGAGCCAGTTGATAGCGATGGCGACAGCATTCCTGATGCAGATGACCAATGCGCTAATACTCCTATGACAGATGCTGTAGATGCTTCTGGTTGTACATTATACGAAGACCGTGAAGTAACGAAGAGCTTACTAATCACATTCCCTAACAATACATCTAAAGTTTCACAACAATATTTAGATGATATTGACAGTGCAGCTGCATTCTTAAAAGAGCATCCAGGCACTGATGTTGTATTAGAAGGTCACACTTCATCTGTTGGTAAAGCAGATTACAATAAGTGGTTATCGAAAAAACGTGCTGATGCAGTCGCTAAGAAGCTTATTGAAGATGGTATTGATGCGATGCGCCTAACTACAGTTGGTTATGGTGAAGAGCGTCTTAAAAATCCAGCTAACACGCCGGAAGCACATGCAGAAAACCGTCGTGTAGAAGCAAAAGTTAAAGTTATTGAACGTGTTAAAGTAGAGCGTTAATAGTTAGACTTTGCATTGAGTTTAAAACCCAGCCTAGTGCTGGGTTTTTTGCCTTTAAAACACAGATAGGAATGATTCTTAATAAATATTCATCAGAATAGCTTTTTTTTTTAGTACTATTCATGTTATTTATACTGAATATAAAGTGCCTAAGCGCAGCATGGATTTTCATCTATACTTAAAAGCTTTATAATTAACCGTCAGAATACTATAAGTACTGGGTAAAATTGCTATTTAGATTAATAGAACCGAGTACTTTCACGTCACCAAGAGGGCAATATTGTGCTACAAGAATATCGTAAACACGTAGAAGAACGTGCCGCGTTAGGTATCGTACCAGCGCCACTAGATGCTCAGCAAACGGCTGATCTTATTGAACTAATCAAGAATCCACCGGCAGGTGAAGAAGAATTTATCGTAGACCTTCTTGTTAACCGCGTACCACCAGGTGTTGATGATGCTGCTTACATTAAGGCTGGTTTCCTTGCAGCTGTAGCAAAAGGCGAAGCGAGCTCACCACTTGTATCAAAAGAAAAAGCAGCTGAGCTACTTGGTACTATGTTAGGTGGTTACAACATCGCACCTATGATCGAACTTCTAGACGACGAAGCGTTAGCACCAATCGTTGTTAAAGGTTTATCAAACACATTATTAATGTTCGATGCTTTCTACGATGTAGAAGAAAAAGCGAAAGCAGGTAACGAATTTGCTAAGCAAGTAATCGAATCTTGGGCAAATGCAGAATGGTTTGTAAACAAGCCTGCAGTTGCTGAAAAAATCTCAGTTACCGTATTCAAAGTAACGGGCGAAACAAACACAGATGACCTTTCACCTGCTCCAGATGCATGGTCACGTCCTGATATCCCACTACACGCTTTAGCAATGCTGAAGAACGAACGTGATGGTATCAACCCTGACAAACCAGGTGAAGTTGGTCCAATTTCACAGCTAGAAGAGCTTAAAACTAAAGGTTTACCTCTTGCATACGTTGGTGATGTAGTTGGTACGGGTTCTTCTCGTAAATCTGCAACTAACTCTGTACTTTGGTTCATGGGTGATGATATTCCTCACGTACCAAACAAACGCGTTGGTGGTGTATGTTTAGGTGGTAAAATCGCGCCTATCTTCTTCAACACAATGGAAGACTCTGGTGCATTACCAATCGAACTACCTGTTGATGAGCTAAACATGGGTGACCAAATCGATATCTTCCCATACGAAGGTGTTGTTAAGCGTCACGGCACAGATGAAGTAATCTCTACTTTCTCTCTTAAATCAGACGTAATTCTTGATGAAGTGCGTGCTGGCGGTCGTATTCCACTGATCATCGGTCGTGGTTTAACTGATAAAGCGCGTGCATCACTAGGTATGGAAGCTGAAGATATCTTCCGCAAACCTGCTCTTGTAACTGATTCTGGTAAAGGCTTCACATTAGCTCAGAAGATGGTTGGTAAAGCATGTAACATGCCTGGCGTACGTCCTGGTCAATACTGTGAGCCGAAAATGACAACGGTTGGTTCGCAAGATACAACAGGTCCTATGACGCGTGACGAACTTAAAGATCTAGCGTGTTTAGGTTTCTCTGCAGATTTAACAATGCAGTCTTTCTGTCATACATCAGCTTATCCTAAGCCAATCGACGTAAACACTCACCACACACTTCCTGATTTCATCATGAACCGTGGCGGTGTATCACTACGTCCAGGTGACGGTGTAATCCACTCATGGTTAAACCGTATGTTATTACCAGATACAGTAGGTACTGGTGGTGACTCGCATACTCGTTTCCCTCTAGGTATTTCATTCCCAGCGGGTTCTGGTGCAGTAGCATTCGCAGCAGCAACAGGTGTAATGCCACTTGATATGCCTGAGTCAATCTTAGTACGTTTTAAAGGCGAAATGCAGCCAGGTATCACATTACGTGACCTAGTACATGCTATCCCTTATTACGGTATCAAAGAAGGTCTTCTAACAGTTGAGAAGAAAGGTAAGATCAACGAATTCTCTGGTCGTGTACTAGAAATCGAAGGTGTTGAGCACCTAACTGTCGAGCAAGCTTTCGAACTTTCTGATGCGTCAGCTGAGCGTTCAGCTGCAGGTTGTACAGTTAAACTTTCTAAAGAGTCTATCGCTGAATACCTAGAGTCAAACATTGTAATGCTTAAGTGGATGATCTCTGAAGGTTACGGTGATGTTCGTACAATTGAGCGTCGTATCACAGCAATGCAAGAGTGGTTAGCTAACCCTGAGCTGATGGAAGCTGATGCTGATGCAGAGTACAAACACGTACTTGAAATCGACCTAGCTGATATCAAAGAGCCAATCCTTTGTGCTCCAAATGACCCTGATGATGCACGTCTTCTTTCAGACGTAACGGGCGAGAAAATCGATGAAGTATTCATCGGTTCTTGTATGACTAACATCGGTCACTTCCGTGCTGCAGGTAAACTACTAGATGGTTTCAGTGGTCGTATCCCAACTCAACTTTGGGTTGCACCACCAACGAAAATGGATAAAGACCAACTTACTGACGAAGGTTACTACGGTATCTTTGGTCGTGTAGGTGCGCGTATCGAAACTCCAGGGTGTTCACTATGTATGGGTAACCAAGCACGAGTTGCTGATAAAGCAACGGTTGTGTCTACCTCTACGCGTAACTTCCCTAACCGTCTAGGTACTGGCGCAAACGTATTCTTAGCATCAGCAGAGCTTGCAGCAGTAGCGGCAATCTTAGGTAAACTACCTACACCTGCTGAGTACCAAGAGTATGCAGATAAGATCAATGCAACTGCAGCTGATACATATCGTTACCTGAACTTCCACCGTATGCCTCAATACACTAAAAAGGCAGACCAAGTAATCGTTCAGCAAGCCGTTTAATTCTAATTAAAATTAAATAGCTAAAAAGCCCGCATCCAGCGGGCTTTTTATTTTAGATAAAAATTCTAATTTACTTCTAAATTCGATCTTAAAGCTACATAAATCATCATTGCTGTTTACATAATAACGCAAAAATTTCCTACCAATTGCATTAAAATCCTCGCCAATATTCTCAACATATTAAGGCGAGATCGTTATGACAAAATTAAACAACCAGAATCTATTGCAACTTCGTTTTGTAAGCCAAGCTCATATTGACGCAGTAAAGCCTTCTTTTGCTAACCTACCTGCGAATCCGTACGCCGATGGTCAATTTCGTAAGCGTCGCTATTCAGTAATCAAAGTCGTTGATGGTGAATTAAAGCTACAACCAACTAAAGCATTTGTGCAGGATGACTCAATCAATACCTTCCAAGGTAATGTTGAGCGTACTTATGAAAATTTAGAAGATAGCTTATTAGCCACTGATGGCATGAAGCAAATCGTTAATCAGTTCCGCGATATGACGGGGATCAGCGATGATCGCGATATTGAAATTCACCAATTCAGAATGCTTGCGATTGACAGCGATACACCCGCTGCGCCTGAAGGTGTTCACCAAGATGGTTTTGATCACGTATGTGTATGTGGTGTATCACACGAAAACCTTGAAGGTGGTGAGCTACTTGTTTATGAACATCAGCAAGCAGAGCCTTGTTTCAAAATGGAAATTAAAGACGGCATGTTCGCGCTTATTAATGACCGTGAAGTATGGCACAACGCAACACCAATGAATAAATTAGACGCAAGCAAAGAAGGTTACCTTGATTGCTTCGTACTAACTGCGTAAGGGTATATCATGAACTTAACGCAATTACGTCGTCAATTTCCTGCACTTATGCAACAAGTTGCTGGTCAGTCACCGATTTTCCTTGATGGCCCGGGTGGCTCGCAAGTGCCACAGTCAGTTTTAAGTGCCATGACTGCTTATTTGGGTTACTACAACTCGAACTTAGGTGGTGCATTTTTCTCAAGTGATAAAACGGTTGAGTTAATGGCTAACGCTCGCCAAGCAGCAGCCGATTTATTAAATGCCCCATCTAAAGAGCAAATCGTGTTTGGTGCAAACATGACAAGCTTAACGTTCAGCTTTAGTCGTGCCATCTCGCGTGATTGGACTGCTGGTGATGAGATTATTGTCACAAATGCTGATCACTACTCAAATGTTTCATCTTGGCAGCAAGCTGCTGAAGATAAGGGCGCAACAGTAAAAACGGCTCTTATCAATGAAGCTGATTGCAGCTTAGATATGGCACACTTTGAAAGCCTTTTATCAAGCAAAACAAAGCTTGTTGCAGTGACGTATGCATCAAACACTACTGGTTCAATTAATGACATTAAACGCATTGTTGAGCTTGCTCATGCAGTTGGTGCGCTAGTTTATGTTGATGCCGTTCATTACGCACCTCATGAGCTGGTAGACGTACAGGCACTTGATTGCGACTTTTTAGCGTGCTCTGCATACAAGTTCTTTGGCCCTCATCTTGGTATTGTATATGGCAAACGTGAGCACCTTGAAGGTTTCACACCATACAAAGTTGAGCCTGCAAAAGATGTTGCCCCAGGTCGCTGGGAAACAGGTACGCAAAGCTTTGAAGCGCTAGCTGGTCTCATTGCTGCTGTTGATTACATTGCTGCAATTAGTGAGCTTGATGACAGTCATTCACGCCGAGAAAAACTGGCGGCTGCCTTTGCTATCACTAAACAGCACGAAATGGCATTAAGTAAGCATTTCTTAACTCGTTTAGCAGATTACCCGAGCATTAAGCTGTTTGGTATTAATGAGCTAGAGCGTGTTGCTAATCGCACACCGACTTTTGCTTTAACGTTTGAAGGCATCGAGCCACGTGTTGTGTCTGAGTTTTTAGGTAAGCAGCATATTTGTGTGTGGGATGGTAACTTCTACGCGCAAGGCTTATGTAAGCAGCTAGGTGTATTAGAAACAGGCGGCGTAGTACGCATTGGTTGTATGCATTACAACACAATTGAAGAGCTTGATAAGGTTTTTGATTTATTTGATCAATTACTAGCAGATTAAAGCTGAGCTTTAATTAAGCTATAAGCTATAAGCTATAAGCTATAAGCTATAAGCTATAAGCTATAAGCTATAAGCTATAAGCTATAAGCTATAAGCAGCCCGAGTTGGCTGCTTATTACCGCTAGGATTGTGGTTGTCCATAAATTTGTTCCGCGCGGTTGAATAAGACCCACGAGGTTAAAATATACTTATCATTTGAAATTGGCTTATTACCACGGTGCGTGTGGGTAAAATAGCCCGGTGCTACGACCATAGAACCCTGTTTAGGCGATATTTTTCGTTGTTGATAGTAAAACTCAGTTTCACCACCTTCTTCTACATCATTTAAATAGAACATAAATAACAGCACACGATGCAGAGCTTCGTTGTGGCCTGCTTGCGGATATACCTCGCTATGCCAATAAGGGTAACCACCTTTATTGATATCGTATTTCTGTGCTTGAATTGGACCCATGCGGAAAATCTGCTGCACGAGTAATGGCAATTGTGGTTTGCCAACTTCTTCAAAATTATCTTGTGTAAGATCAACTGGCTGACCTGTTTTCGGATGATATACCTTTAAACCAAATGCACCTATCATCATGAAAATATGCTCTTCAAGGTATTTAAAGATGTGGCTGGCGGTTGTTTGCTGAATATGCTTAAGTTGCTCAACGTACTCTGGATGATTATTAAGATATAAATCGCGGCTGTCTTTTTTTGCTAAATCCACGCCGCCAGAGGTAATGCCTTGTTTTAAATGCGGGCTTTGTTCAAATACCGTGATAAAGTTGTCGCAAAATTCTTTGCTGAGGGCGTTTTCGTATACGCGAATAAAGTCCGTCATGAGCTACCTTTAGTTTATATTTTTTATAGGGTTACTATGTTTACTGAGACTATCACACCTCGTTTTAGCGAAACTGATGTGCTAGGGCATATCAACAATACCGTACTCCCTGTATGGTTTGAAGCCGCCCGAGCGCCTATTTTCAGGTTTTTTACCCCCGATCTAAACCCTTATGAGTGGAAATTGATCATTGCTAAGGTTGAGGTAAGCTTTGTAGGTGAGTTGTTTTATGGCCACGATGTAACCGTTAAAACCAGTGTAGAGCACATCGGCTCTAGCTCATTTGTGCTTCGCCAAGAAGCATGGCAACAAGATAACTGCTGCGCCGTTGGTAAAACTGTACTCGTGCGTTACGACTTTGCAAACAAATGCTCGCAAAAACTTAATGAGCAGGAAAGGGCTGACCTTACAGCGCATTTAATCGCTGAGGAATAAACCATTTTTTGCCGACATTTCGCAGTACTTGGGTTAAAATGCGCCTTCATTATTTTGACTGAGTAATTTTGGGTTACACGCAATGCTGTTAATGATCGACAATTATGATTCGTTTACCTACAACTTAGTGCAGTATTTTCAGCGCTTAGATCAAGATGTATTGGTAAAACGTAATGACGAGATCAGCATTGCAGAGATCAAACAGCTTAACCCTGAACATATTGTTCTTTCACCCGGCCCATGTTCACCCAACGAAGCGGGTATTTCGTTACAGGTGGTCGAACAGCTAAAAGGTGAAGTGCCTATTCTTGGGATCTGCTTAGGGCATCAAACTATTGCTCAGGCGCTTGGGGCTGAAGTAGTCAGAGCAAAACGAGTTATGCATGGCAAAACTTCATTGGTTAAACATAACAACCAAGGGGTGTTTAAGGGGTTAGCAAACCCACTTACCGTTTGCCGATATCATTCATTAGTGGTTGATAAGCAGCATTTACCTAATGACCTTACAATCACTGCTTTGACTGAGCAAAATTCTGATTTCGAAGAAATAATGGGTTTAATGCATGCTAATTTAGCGCTTGAAGGGGTGCAGTTTCATCCTGAAGCAATTTTGACTCAGCAGGGACTTGAATTACTTGCTAACTTTTTAACTCGCTTCTAATCTTAGGCTAATGAATTAACAAATATGACTGACAATACCCCTGTGCAAATTACTGAAGAAAAACGACAACAAAGGACTTCGATGGTGCTCAATGAACGCGCCCACGATCTATTGCTTGGTCATAGTTTTGCACAGCGCCAAATTGGTTATATTCACACCTTAGAGATTGACTACGGTGAGTCGATGGAGCAACGCACTTTATTAGAGGTGGAAGTTGCAGCCGAAAAGAAGCGACAAAAAAGCAGTACAGCACATCATAAGTACCGTGCTCAGGCGAGTAAGCAGTTACATCAAGTCATAGAAGCAGCTATGAACAAGCAGCTAGAAGACGTCGACTCGGTTGTGCATGAAACAATTGGTATTCAAGATAGTGTTCCAGCGATTTTAGAAATATTAGCAGTACGCTCCGCATCGGTTGGTCGCCTTGAACCTTTAGTTAAAGATTTAAGTTGGTTAGGCCGTGAGTTGGTTGCCTTTGTTAATTTGCCTTTCTATCGTAAGCAGCGTAACAAGCATACCTCGGTTCAAGTTGATAACCCATTATTAGCGCTGCGTTATATTGGTTTAGATAATTTAAAGTTTGTTGTGCCTACATTTGCGGTTCGCCATTGGATGCCTCACAGTACAGAACCATTTCCATTATTAAAGCGTCGTTTGCGCGATAATTCGATGGCGTGTGCTATTGCGGCTCAAGAGCTTGCTAAATTAAATGGTGTAAACGAGGTGCACGCGTTTACCTTAGGTATGTTATTGGATGTTGGCAAAATTGCTTTAGTGCGTTTGTATTTACGCACCTTTGAGCGAGTTTGGCAGCGACAAGTGGCAAAAGCGCGTGAAGAACAAAAGAAAGACTTACACACGGCACTTTTAGAGCTTAAGCCAGATCCCTTGTTTTTAAGCTCATTATTGAGAACTCTGTCAATGAAAGTGACCGCTACTGTTATTGAGCAAATGTCATTTAAGTATTTACCCTTTAATGCGGTGATGCAGCAATTAACAACGCCACTAGCTAAAAACGATGAGTATCTACCACTTACAGAAGTGATATTAAAAGCGCGTTGTTATGCTCAATACTTAAGTTTAAATGAGCACCAATTAGTTGAACAAGACGAAACTGAGCATTGGTTTGCGCACTTTAACTTCACTCAAGAAGAGCTCGATCAGCTTGCAAAATGCAATTTTGATCGCTTCCATATCCAAATTAATTAAAAAAAATGTTAATTTTTTTGCGACTATTCATTCATTGTTTATCAATCCACACTGACAATTTTTCTGTAAGCATGCTCTGCGGTGCTTACTAGCAGCACGCCTTTTTATCGTATTTAGTCTAAAAAACAACCTTCAAATAGTTATTCACTATCCATGAAAAAATATCTCGAGCCCTTTATTTTCAAGGGCTACATGAAAGTTTTCTAAGAGACAGAACGAAAATTTTCTGAAATAATGAACGAATGAAAATTGAACCAAAGAGTAATTTTGGTGAATTTACGCTAAGCTCAATCGGCTAATTAAAATGGCTTAGTTTAGCTTTAAGATGCCACCTTACTCTTCGTGTGCTTACAATTAAGAGGATATAAAATGACAGTCAATCGTGAATTATTTGATCAAGTAATGGTTCCTAACTATGCACCATCAAGTGTTATTCCTGTTCGAGGCGAAGGCTCTCGTGTATGGGACCAAGAAGGTCGCGAATTTATCGATTTTGCTGGTGGTATCGCAGTTAACTGTCTAGGTCACTGCCATCCAGCTCTTGTAAGTGCATTAAAAGAGCAAGGCGAGAAAATTTGGCACTTATCAAATGTAATGACTAATGAGCCTGCACTTCGTCTAGCTAAAAAGCTAACTGATGCAACATTTGCAGAGAAAGTATATTTTGCTAACTCAGGCGCAGAAGCAAATGAAGCGGCACTAAAATTAGCGCGTCGTTTTGCTCTTGATAACTATGGCGAGCAAAAGTCGCAAATTATCTCATTTAATAAAGGTTTCCACGGTCGTACATTCTTTACTGTAACGGTAGGTGGCCAAGCTGCATACTCTGATGGTTTTGGTCCTAAACCTGGCGATATCGTGCACTGTGACTATAACGACTTAGCAGCATTCGAAGCGCTTATCTCTGATAATACGTGTGCGGTAATGATGGAGCCTCTGCAAGGCGAAGGCGGTATCATTTCACCAACCAAAGAATTTGTAGAAGGTGTACGTGAGCTGTGTACTAAACACAATGCACTTTTAATTTTTGATGAAGTACAAACAGGTGTTGGTCGTACTGGTGAGTTATATGCTTATCAAGGTCTAAACGTAACTCCAGATATCTTAACTACAGCCAAAGCGTTAGGTGGTGGTTTCCCAATCGGTGCGATGATCACCACAACTGATATTGCTAAGCACTTAAAAGTAGGTACTCATGGTTCTACTTATGGTGGTAACCCACTTGCATGTGCAGTAGCAGAAGCGGCATTCGATACAGTAAATACACCAGAAGTATTAAATGGTGTTAAAGAAAAGTCAGCATTATTCCGTGAGTTACTAACGGCGATTAACGAAAAGTACAATGTATTCACTGAAATCCGTGGTGAAGGCCTATTAATTGGTGCTGTAGTAACAGAGCAGTTTAAAGGTCGTGCAAAAGAGTTCTTAGTTGCAGCAACAGAAGAAGGCGTGATGTCTTTAGTTGCAGGTGTTGATGTTGTTCGTTTCACTCCGTCACTTGTAATTCCAGAAGCTGATATCCGCGAAGGTATGGCTCGTTTTGAAAAAGCGGTTGCTAAAGTCGCTAATAGTTAATTTCTTAACTGCCAACTCAGGGCAAGCATAGCTTGCCCACATTTCTTAATTTACCGTTATTTATAAGGGAGCAAGCGGACTTATGATGATCCTTCGCCCAATTCAGCAAAGTGATTACGCTTCATTAGTAAAGATTGCCGTAGAGTCAGGACATGGCTTCACATCTTTGCCTAATAATGAACAATTGCTACAAAAGAAAATAGATCATTCTGTCAGCTCATTTGCAAAAGCTGCTCAACAACCAGGTGATGAAGGTTACTTGTTTGTTCTTGAGGATAGCGAGACTGGTGAAGTTGTTGGTACTTCTGGTATCGAAGCAGCTGTTGGTTTAGATGATGCTTTTTATCACTACCACTTAAGTAAAGTGATTCACTCTTCTCGGACCCTTGATGTATACAAAGCTGTTGATATTCTTACCTTGTGTAATGATTACACAGGGGCAACAGAGCTATGCACGTTATTCCTAAAAGATGGCTACCGTAAAAATAATAATGGTAAATTACTCTCAAAAGCGCGTTTTATGTTTATAAACCAGCATAGAGAACGCTTTGCTGAAACTGTGATTGCTGAGATGCGTGGTGTATCAGACGAAAACGGTGAAAGCCCATTCTGGCAATGGTTAGAAGAGCACTTTTTTTCAATGGACTTTCCTACTGCCGACTACCTCACCGGGATTGGTCAAAAGGTGTTCATTGCTGAGTTAATGCCTAAGTACCCAATTTACGTCAACTTATTGAGCAAAGATGCGCAAGCTGTAATCGGTCAAGTGCACGCTAACACGCGTCCTGCTATTGAACTTTTAAAAAACGAAGGTTTCACCTTTAACGGTTACGTAGATATCTTTGACGCAGGCCCAACGGTTGAGGCAAAGATCGAAAATATAGCTACAATTCGTAATGCCAAAACATTCAAAGTTGAAATTGGTGAAAGCCAAGGCGACACCACGGTATTGTTAGCAAACGATAAAATTGCTGATTTTAGAGCAACCGTGACTCAAGTTAGCCTATCATGCGATGCCGATAGCATCACAATCTCAAGTGAATTAGCAAAAGCACTTCACCTAGAAGCGGGTGATTCAGTATCACTAGCAGAACTATAGAATTCAGGAGACATATTAATGACTCATGCAGCGCAATTTATTAATGGTCAATGGCAAGCAGGCCTTGGTCATACTTTTCAGTCTGTTAACCCTGCAAACAACGACGTAATTTGGCAAGCAAACAGTGCAACAGCTGAGCAAGTAGACAGTGCCGTGTCTGCTGCACGTGAAGCATTTTACAGCTGGGCTGATAAATCATTCGCTGAGCGTTTAGCGATTGTAAAAACATTTGCTGAAACGCTAAAAGAGCACAGTGAAGAACTCGCTGTTGCGATTGCACAAGAAACCGGTAAACCACTTTGGGAAACGCGCACTGAAGCAGGTGCTATGGTGGGTAAAATTGCTATCTCTGAAAAAGCATTTTTAGAGCGTACTGGTGATGTTGAAAACCCAATGCCGCAAGGCCGTGCGATGATCCGTCACAAACCTCATGGTGTTGTCGCAGTATTTGGCCCATACAACTTCCCTGGCCACTTACCAAATGGTCATATTGTGCCTGCATTATTAGCAGGTAATACCGTGGTATTTAAACCGTCAGAATTAACGCCTGCTGTTGCTGAGTTAACGTTAAAGTTATGGGAAAAAGCCGGTCTTCCTGCAGGTGTTATCAATCTTGTACAAGGTGAAGTTGAAACCGGTAAAGCGCTTGCGTCTCATAAAGGTATTGATGGCTTATTCTTTACGGGCTCTTCTCGTACTGGTCATATTTTACATGAGCAGTTTGCCGGTCAGCCGGGTAAAATCCTAGCGTTAGAGATGGGGGGCAATAACCCGCTTATCGTCACTGATGTTGCTGATACTAAAGCGGCTATCCACGATATTATCCAATCAGCGTTTATCTCAACCGGTCAACGCTGTACCTGTGCGCGTAAACTGTTTTTACCAAAAGGCGAGCAGGGTGATGCTATCTTAGCCGGTCTTATTAAAGCGACTAAAGCGATTAAAGTAGGTGACTACGACGCAGAAGATCAGCCTTTCATGGGTTCAATGATTTCTGCGGCAGCAGCAGCTGGAATGGTTGCAGCGCAAAAGCAACTTGTTGAGCTTGGTGCTGAAGTGTTAGTTGAACTTACTCACAAAGAAAATACCGGCTTTGTAACACCGGGTATTTTAGAGTGTACCGATGTGGCTAACTTCCCAGATGAAGAGCACTTTGGACCACTGCTTAAAGTGTTCCGCTTTACTGACTTTGATGCCGCTATTGATAAAGCGAATGACACAAGCTTTGGCTTATCAGCCGGTTTATTAAGTGACAGCGCAGCAGATTACGATCACTTCTTACGTCGTATTCGTGCAGGTATCGTAAACTGGAACCGTCCAATCACAGGTGCATCAAGTGCAGCACCATTTGGTGGTATTGGTGCATCGGGTAACCACAGAGCAAGTGCTTACTATGCAGCTGATTATTGTGCATACCCTGTTGCTTCGGTAGAGCTTGAAAAAGTAGCGATGCCAGCGACATTGAGCCCAGGCTTAAAAATCGATTAATAACCGTAAATCATTATAAAAAGCAGCTTAGGCTGCTTTTTTTGTATGAGATGTCTAGCAAAGGTAGCAATTAAAAGCGCTTTCTGCTTAAATCTAAAGAGATAGTTTTTTATTAGGTGTGCAGTCGTATGGTTTTAGATAGGCAAGGGTACGATGATCTTGTCATGTATCTCACTCAAAATTTAGCGCTTTTTGAGAAGCCAGGTCAAATTAAACCAGGAGCTCCAACAGTGTTAGAGCTGATTGAAGACGTGATAGCAGAAAACGTTATGTTACTTTGCGAACAACACACTGAGCTTAATACTGAGCAACGCAGCCAAATTGTTCGCGAAGTAGATGGCATTGTGTATGACTTACAAGAAGTGTTAAGTAGCGTTACAAATCACACTGTAACCGTTGAGCAGCATGCTTTTATTGATGAGTTTGCTGGACTGGTAAAAAACTTATTTGATAACGCCGTGGCTGAAAGCGCTTAACGGCCAGTGTTAGCGCTCTTTTTAAGTTCGCAATCAGCGTGCTTGCGCTTGCAGCTGCAAATCCTCAATTAACTGCTTTACTCCTTGGCCTACCGCTTATCTCTTGCATCTGAGTGTGACTTGCTTACAATCAAGCAAAACAACTTGAAGAGACAAAATAAATGCAAGCGAATGTAAAATGGGTAGAGGGTGATACCTTCATTGGCCTTTCAAACTCAGGCCACAATGTCGTTTTTGATGCTGGAAGCGATAGCGCAGCACCAAGCCCAATGGAAATGGTATTAATGTCGGCAGGTTGCTGCTCATCGGTTGATGTAGTAAGCATTCTAAAAAAAGCAAAGCAATCATTCTCTGATGTGCAAGTGAAGCTAACAGCTGAACGTGCTGAGTCTGCACCTCGCGTGTTTACCAAGATTAACCTACACTTTGTGGTTACCGGTGATAATGTCTCTGAAAAACACCTTGCGAGAGCTGTGCAATTGTCTGCAGAAAAGTATTGCTCTGTAGCCTTAATGCTTGATAAATCAGTAGAAATTACGCATAGCCACGAAGTTGTTCTAGAACAGGTAAAATAACGCTTTTTCCGAGCGGGAAATTCGTATAAAATCCGCGAACTTTTATTTCTGCTGGTGCAGGTTTCACTCGTTTAAAGGTTGGTTTAGCATGAATAAACCCTTCGATAAAATTAAGCTTCATGGCTTTAATAACTTAACTAAGAGCTTAAGCTTTAGTATTTACGATATTTGTTACGCAAAGACTGAACAACAGCGTAAAGAATATATTGAATATATCGACGAACAGTATAGTGCTGATCGCCTTACCGATATTTTAGGTGAAGTTGTGGATATTATTGGTGCAAACATCTTGAATGTTTCTCGCCAAGATTACGATCCGCAAGGTGCCAGTGTGACAATTCTGATCTCAGAAGAGCCAATTGAGCAGCAAACTACCTATGACGTTGATGAAGCGCCGGGTCCTTTGCCTGAAACTGTTGTTGCGCACTTAGACAAGAGCCACATCTGTGTTCACACATACCCAGAAGCACATCCTGATGATGGTATTTGTACGTTCCGTGCTGATATTGAAGTATCAACGTGTGGCATCATCTCGCCATTAAAAGCGTTAAACTTCTTAATTCACAGCCTTGAGTCTGATGTTGTAACAATTGACTACCGCGTACGTGGTTTTACGCGTGATGTGGATGGTGTTAAGCACTATATCGACCACGCAATTAACTCAATTCAGAACTACATGACTGAAGATACAAAAGAAGCGTACCAAATGATGGACGTAAACGTGTATCAAGAGAACTTGTTTCACACTAAGATGATGCTAAAAGAAACTGACTTGAATACTTATTTATTCGGTGTTTCTACAGCAGATCTTTCAGAAGACGAAGAAGAAGAAATTCGTTCTAAGTTAACTCGTGAGATGCAAGAAATCTTCTACGGTCGTAACTTACCAGACACAGAGTAAGTAGCCGCAAGCTTAAAAAAAACGGCGTGTAATGTATGTTACACGCCGTTTTTTATTTCAGGCTTTGTGTTGTGGCAGTTGTAACTGCGAACCCTCAGTTACTTAATAAGTAGCAACTCTGTTTGTCTGCCATCAAGATACCAAACTCCAGAGCTATCAAAAAAAGCATCTTCTTCGAGCATAATACGGATCTCTTTGTTCCAAGGCTCTATATATACAGCATTATTTAACTCAATCGAATACGCCGTATTTAAGTTAAGCGGGTAGTCACCGTCGCCAGCAACACCTTGTTGAGAATCCCACATGCCCAATGTTGTACCTGCTGCGTGGCCATGATAACCAATTGGGTGCGTGTAGATGGTTGGCTTTAATCCTTTAGCAATTGCCTCGGCGCGTGATTCTTTCAGTACTTCGTTACCGGTTTTCCCGATTGCAAAATGTGAAGTAAAAATATCTTGCAATTGATTACCGCGTTTTAATGCGTTTATTAAATACTCGGGTGCTTGTGTTTCATTTTCTTTTAACACATAAGCATGTTGTTGAGTGTCAGTATTTAAACGCAAATAGGTAATACCAAAATCAACATGCAGCAGATCCCCTGCTTGAATAATTTGCTTATCACCTTCACTAAAACTGGTCTCATGGTCAAAAGTTGTTTTATCGGCACGTTGTATACTGACGCTTGGGTGAAACCATGTTTGCAGTTTTAATTCCCTTACCCGCTCTCTAAGCCACCAAGTTAAATCTGTGGTTGAAGTTTTACCGACAGTGATGACTTTACTTGAAAACCCCTCAGCAATAATTTGATGCGCAATGGCGACCGCTTTTTTATACATTGCTATTTCTTCAGGTATGCGTTGTTCTAGCCAAGCTACCGCGAGGGGCTCTGCAGAAATCAGTTTATTAAGGTATTTATTTGGGAGAGCACTTTTAAGTGCATTAAAATCGCTAACAACGAGCCCATCTGCATGAGCCCAGATTTTTGATGTGTTAAGTGCGATATTTTTGGGTTGATATTGCTCAATCAGTTCAACTAAGGCTAACCATTGATCTGGCTGCTGTTGTTTGTCCCATGCTTTTTTAAATACAGTGCCTATGCTGTAGGGCGCTATTGCGAGTGCGTCAACTTCGCCTTGTTTATTGAGTGCAAAAACAAGTATGGTTGTTCGCCTTGCAGAAAGCCAAGTTGCCGGCAGAAAGGTTTTTAAAATAGGATCTTCATTGTATTCGCGGCTAATCATAAGCCACATATCAATATTATGTTGCTTCATAAGCGAGGGCAAAAGCGTTTTAACCCTAAGCTCTGTGACTTTATCTATAAAAGCAGCGCGCTCCTTCATTGGTAGAACCGATAATTCACTCGCCTTAATGGGCAATGCCCACAAGCTACATAGTATTAGCGCTAGCATAATGTTTGTTTTATTTAGCACGTTGTTGTTTCCTTTATTATTTTTATAAACTGCTTAAAAACATAGCAACACTCTATACAATAAACGAGTAATTTAAGGTGAATTACAGGTTTCTATGCGTAAACTCGCTTGCTAAAGTAAAGGTGTAGATTGGGAATAAAGTTAAGGATAATAATGAATCAGCAGGTATTTTTAGCAAAACAGGTTCGTGAAAATGAAGGCCCAGCAGCTAAACGGTGTGGTGTAACACTTTATGAGCTAATGGAACGGGCCGGACAAGCGACTTATCAGCATCTACTTAACTACTTTCCTGATGCTAAAAAGTTTGTTGTATTAACTGGCGTTGGTAATAACGCTGGTGATGGCTATGTTGTGGCACGCTTAGCTAAACATGCTGGGATGCAGGTGACGGTTATAGCAGCAAAACCTGAGCAACCCCTTAAAGGGGATGCGCTCACCGCCCAGCAAGCTTGGTTAGAATTAGGTGGGACAATTACTGCAGATCTAAGCTTAATTAAAACAGCTGACATCATCATTGATGGCTTGCTCGGCACGGGTATTCAAAGCGAGGTGCGAGAGCCATTCGCACAATTAATTAAAGCAGCCAACGAAAGCCAAGTGCCAGTTGTTGCTATTGACCTCCCGTCAGGCATTAATGCAGACACAGGTGTAGTACAGGGAGTTGCAATAAAAGCAGCGCTCACCGTCACCTTTGTGGGTATTAAACAAGGTTTAGTAACTGGGCAAGGACGAGCACATACAGGAGAGCTTGAGTTTGCAGACTTAGCTATTCAAGATACCTTTTTACAATTGACGACACCTACTGCAGAGCTAATCAATTATAAGGCCCTGTCGAGGCTTCCCAAGCGCGATAACAACAGCCATAAAACCAGTCATGGTAAATTGCTGTGCATTGGTGGTAATGCCGGCACCGCAGGCGCAATTCGTTTAACTGCAGAAGCCGCTCTTCGCACAGGTGCGGGCATGGTTAAAGTGTATACCCATAGCAGTTCTATTCTGCCAGTGAGCATTGGGCGGCCTGAGATTATGGTTACCGATACACATTTAATTAGTGCGCTAGAATGGGCGAGTTGTATTGCTATTGGTCCTGGGCTTGGACAGGACGCGTGGTCCGAAACAACCTTTGAAACGGTCATGCAGTATTGCTTTACTAATAATAAGCCATTGGTTATTGATGCTGATGCACTTAATTTAATAGCTCAGCATGCTTCTTCATTTCCATTAGCCAATACGGTTATAACACCGCACCCCGGTGAGGCTGCAAGACTGCTTAATTGTCGCGCTAACGATATTGAAGAAAATCGCTTTCATGCGGTAAAACAGCTTGCACGCAGCTATACCACTACTTGTGTACTCAAAGGTGCTGGCAGTTTAATTGCAGACAAGAATAAAACATGGGTGTGTACAGATGGAAATCCTGCACTTGCCGTTGGCGGCAGTGGTGATGTTTTAACAGGTATCATCGCGGCACTTATCGCACAGGGGCTAACTACCCAGCAAGCAGCCTGCCTAGGGGTCTGCTTACATGCGAAAGCGGGTGATATCGCCGCTGAGCGCGATGGTGAGCGTGGTATGTTGCCAAGTGACTTGTTCGCGATAGTGAGGGAGTTGGTTAACTGAGTGGTCAGTTTCTGATAGCTTAAATTGATAGCTAAAAGAAAACCCAGCCGAAGCTGGGTTTTTTAAGCAAGGTACTTAGGGAGAGATGTTTATCACATCATGCCGCCCATACCACCCATGCCGCCCATGCCGCCCATATCAGGAGCACCAGCGTCGTCTTTAGGGATTTCAGCAACCATTGCTTCAGTTGTGATCATAAGACCCGCGATTGAAGCTGCGTACTGTAGTGCAGAACGCGTTACTTTAGTTGGGTCTAAGATACCCATTTCGATCATGTCGTTGTACTCGCCAGATGCTGCGTTGTAACCGTAGTTACCTTCACCGCCTTTCACTGAGTTAACAACAACAGATGCTTCGTCACCTGCGTTAGTTACGATTTGACGAAGTGGTGCTTCCATCGCACGTAGTGCAACTTTAATACCGTGGCTTTGGTCTTCGTTGTCGCCAACTAGCTCAGCAAGTTTGCTTGCTACGCGAACTAGTGCAACACCACCACCCGGTACAACACCTTCTTCAACCGCTGCGCGAGTTGCGTGTAGAGCATCTTCTACGCGGTCTTTCTTCTCTTTCATTTCGATTTCAGTTGCTGCGCCAACTTTGATTACTGCAACACCGCCAGCTAGTTTAGCCATGCGCTCTTGTAGTTTCTCTTTATCGTAGTCAGACGTTGCTTCTTCGATTTGTGCCTTGATTTGTGCAACACGGCCGTTGATACCGTCTTCTTCACCTGCACCATCGATGATTGTTGTATCATCTTTAGTGATCACAACGCGTTTCGCTGTACCTAAGTCTTCGATTGTGGCTTTTTCTAGCTCTAAACCGATTTCTTCAGAAATTACTGTACCACCAGTTAATACTGCGATGTCTTGTAGCATTGCTTTACGACGGTCGCCAAAACCTGGCGCTTTAACTGCAGAAACTTTTACGATGCCGCGCATGTTATTTACAACAAGTGTTGCAAGTGCTTCACCTTCAAGGTCTTCAGCAATAATTAGTAGTGGCTTGCTAGCTTTAGCAACCGCTTCTAATGTAGGTAGTAGCTCACGAATGTTAGATACTTTTTTGTCTACAAGTAGAATGTAAGGGTTGTCTAGCTCTACAGCGCCTTTTTCAGCGTTGTTGATGAAGTAAGGAGACAGGTAACCGCGGTCAAACTGCATACCTTCAACTACGTCTAGTTCGTTTTCTAACGACTGACCTTCTTCAACAGTGATAACGCCTGAATCACGGCCAACTTTTTCCATTGCTTCTGCAATGATGTCACCGATTTCTTTATCAGAGTTAGCAGAAATAGTACCTACTTGAGCAATCGCTTTAGTGTCTGCACATGGTACAGAAAGCGCTTTAAGCTCTTCAACAGCAGCAGTAACTGCTTTATCGATACCACGCTTAAGGTCCATTGGGTTCATACCCGCTGCAACTGCTTTTAAGCCTTCGTTTACGATAGCTTGCGCTAATACAGTTGCTGTTGTTGTACCGTCACCTGCAGCGTCATTCGCTTTAGACGCTACTTCTTTAACCATTTGTGCGCCCATGTTTTCGAACTTGTCTTCAAGCTCGATTTCTTTAGCTACAGACACACCATCTTTAGTGATTACAGGAGCACCG
The DNA here is from genome assembly GCF_049257215.1 of Pseudoalteromonas thalassia. NCBI lineage: Bacteria > Pseudomonadati > Pseudomonadota > Gammaproteobacteria > Alteromonadales > Pseudoalteromonadaceae > Pseudoalteromonas > Pseudoalteromonas thalassia. The sequence continues at coordinate 75,374 of NZ_JBMMUE010000009.1, read as the reverse complement.
AAAGATTTGTCTAATACAACGTTACGACCTTTAGGACCTAAAGTTACTCTTACTGCGTTTGCTAAAATATTTACGCCAGTTAGCATTTTGCTACGTGCGTCACCTGCAAAAAGTACTTCTTTTGCTGCCATGATTAAATTCCTCTTAAATTCTGTAAACGGGTTGCTAAACGAAAAGTAGGATTAGCCTACAATGCCTAGAATGTTATCTTCACGCATGATCAGGTACTCTTGACCTTCGATCTTTTCAGCTTTTTCAACATAAGAGCCGAACAGCACAGTGTCACCGGCTTTAACTTCTAATGCTCTTACTTCACCGTTGTCTAAAACACGGCCATTACCAACAGCGATAACTTCTCCGCGAGTTGATTTTTCAGCTGCAGAGCCAGTTAATACAATACCGCCAGCAGACTTAGTTTCTTCTTCTAGACGCTTAACGATGACGCGATCATGTAAAGGACGAATGTTCATTTATTTAGTTCTCCTAACAGTTTCTGAACAGTACAGAAAAAATCTTGTGTTATTGCAGGGGAGTGCTAAGCCACCCGTTGCGTTTCATTGCCTTCATTAATGGGGGTGGCTTAAAAAAATCCAAGTACAAAAATTAAAAAATTTTAATCTTTTCGCTCAAATTCACCATCAATAGTTGTCGGTTGATGAGTTGGCTCTTCGTGTTGGGGTGCTTTACTGTGGTATTGAAAGTGTGCAGAGCCTTGATTCGCTTGTGAACTCATACGCACAGTTGCATGGCTGGCAAGGCTTGTAGCTAATTTATTACGTATTGCTGGGGTAAGTAATAAAAAGCCAAAAAAGTCTGTCATTATGCCAGGAGTCATTAATAACACTCCGGCAATAATCACACACAAGCCAGTAAATAATTCTTTCGCAGGCATTTGCCCTTGCGCCATTTGTAGTTGCACATTTTGGATTGCTCCCATGCCTTGCTGCTTCACTAATTTGGCACCAACAATGGCCGTGACGATAACTAGCGCTATGGTGGCAAACCCGCCAATGACTTCACTCACTTGAATAAGTAAGGCAATCTCCACTATCGGCACTAAAATAAATAACAAAAACAAAAATCTAAACATAACGCTCTCTAAAAATGTCACTCTCTTTGGAGTCAATGAAATATAAGTTGGGGTGATCGGGTCTTTTTTCAAGCTGGAGCCATGGATCACCTAGCTCGCTACACATTATTGCTGCTATCAGCTACTATGGTGCGACTCACGTGATCAAAAAAAGGTTCCTTATGAATACGCATTATCGACTGATTTTTACTACTTGTGCGAATGAAGCTGAGGCTCGTCAGCTGGCTCAACACCTAGTGAAAGAAAAGCTAGCTGCCTGTGTCAATATTCTGCCTACTATCGAATCTATCTATATGTGGGAAGGCGAGTTAACGCAAGCGACAGAGAGTAAATTACTGATCAAAACTAAATCAGAAAAAATGAATGAGGTGATCCAAACTATCAAGAAATTGCATAGTTATGAGGTCCCTGAGATTCAGGTCGTTGATGTAGCAACAGGCAATTTAGCCTATTTTAATTGGATGGATGAGGTACTTAATTAATGCGATCGTTCCTTTTATTACTTTGCGCACTATGGTTATTGCCTGCAAGCGCAAGTAATAGTAATTTACTTGGTAATTTACTGCAGCAACCGGCAGAACACACCTTTCTCCCTGTTGATAAAGCCTTTGTTTTTGATTTTGATCAGCAAGGTAAAACCTTATTCATTGGTTGGGATATAGCGCCCGATTATTATCTTTATAAAAAGAAAGTCGAAATTATTGCCAAGGGAGCTGATATAGAGGTGCCTGAGCTTGGTAAAGGCGTCATTATTGAAGATGAGTTTTTTGGTAAGACCGAAGTATTTTTTGATTCATTAAGTGTGATAACAAAAGTAAGCAACATCACAGATGGGGCAGTTGTTAAAGTTCGTTTTCAAGGCTGTGCCGAAGCGGGGTTATGTTATCCGCCAGAAGTGAGAACTATTCCTTTATCTGTGATTGCTGGTGAGCAAGTATCGCAAACTGCAGATACTGGCAATGCATTGGCTGCATTAACACAAGCCGCAGAGGCAAATGACGCATCATCAGCGCCTTCTCAAGAAGTATCAAAACCAGTTGGTGAGCAGTCATATACCGATAAACTAGCGTCACAAGGTTTACTAACGAACCTAGTTATCTTCTTTTTAGTCGGTGTTGGTCTGGCTTTTACACCATGCGTATTCCCAATGTTTCCGATTTTGTCGAGCCTTATTGCAGGTCAGCAGAACCTATCGACTAAAAAAGCGTTTTCGCTGTCGTTTGTTTATGTGCAAGGGATGGCAGTTACCTATGCAGCACTGGGCTTAGTGGTTGCATCTTTAGGTGGGCAAGTACAAGGGTATTTGCAGCATCCTACAGTACTAATCAGCTTTAGTATCTTATTTGTATTGCTAGCAATGTCGATGTTTGGCTGGTACGAAATTAAACTGCCAAGCGGCATGATGAATAAACTCACTCAGGTTAGCAACCAGCAAAAAGGCGGCAACTATGTTGGCGTATTTATGATGGGTGTACTGTCTGGCTTAATTGCTTCACCTTGTACTACTGCACCACTGTCAGCTGCATTGCTTTATGTTGCACAAAGTGGTGATTATTTAGTGGGAGGTTTAACTTTGTATGTACTGAGCTTAGGCATGGGACTGCCTTTATTATTGCTAGGTACATCAGGTGGTAAACTACTTCCTAAAGCCGGTGGTTGGATGGAACAAGTGAAAACGTTATTCGGTTTCATTATGCTAGTTGTGCCGCTAATTCTGCTAGAGCGCATTGTTGATATCGAGATCATTTGGTTAATGGCTGGTTTATTAGCACTTGCTACAGCCTTGTACTTACATCATTGGCAAAGTGGTCAATCGCAAGGTAAGTTAAAAACAGCATTATGGTTTGCTGCAACCTTACTGGTTGTGACTGGAGCGAGTTTAACGAAAAGTTATTTTTGGCCTACTAAAGCGGCGGTTGCACAAGCTGAAGTGCAAACACATGGCTTTAGACAAGTTGCTAATTTAAGTGAATTGAAAGAAGAGATTGCAAAGGCAAGTAGCGAAGGGCGCTTAGTAATGGTCGACTTATACGCTGACTGGTGCGTCGCGTGTAAAGAGTTTGAACACTACACGTTTCCTGATGCTAAGGTACAAGAACAATTTGCGCACTTTGAGTTAATCCAAATCGATTTAACCGAAAGTGATGCAAAAACCATTGAGCTAATGGAAGAATACACGGTATTCGGGTTACCCAGCATTTTGTTCTTTGACAGCCAAGGTAATGAGCTTTTAGAGCAACGTGTAACAGGCTTTTTAAATGCTAAAGACTTTGCAGAACATCTGGCAAAAGTGCGAAATACTGCTAAATAAACGCAAACGTGCTAGAAAATAGCAAAACGCCACTCATCTGAGTGGCGTTTTTGTTTCTCACTAAGAAAAAGTACTCAAACTAAAAGTAAATGAGTGATTTTTGTTGTAAAAGTTCAATTAAACAGCAAGTGAATACATTGATTAACCCTGTTGTGTGCCTTGCTATGCCTACATTTGCTTTGTGCTATGAGTGATTAGACCAGTATTTTGCTGCTATTTACGTCGAAATATCTATAATAGGTGGTTAACGTGAGAAATAGTTGCTATTTTACATCGATACGCTTAGGTTAAGCGTGGGTTTATGATGAATATGGTTAAACTGCTTACTTAAAGGATATATCGCGTATTATGGCTGCAAAATTCAAACTTTTAGTTCTTAATGGGCCAAATTTAAACATGCTTGGCAAGCGTGAACCAGAAAAGTACGGCACCCAATCTCTTGATGAGATTATCGCTGAACTTAGTCAGGTTGCTGCGGGTCACAATGTTGATTTAACGCATTTTCAAAGTAACAGTGAAGCTGCATTAATAGAGCGAATTCACGATGCATGGCAAGTGGTTGATGCAATTATTATTAACCCTGCCGCATTTACGCATACAAGCGTTGCCTTACGGGATGCATTACTCAGTGTAAACATTCCCTTTTACGAGGTGCATTTAAGTAATGTGCACGCACGGGAGGCATTTCGTCATCATTCGTATTTCTCGGATGTGGCACAAGGCATTATCGTAGGATTAGGAGCAATGGGTTATAAAGTAGCACTTGAAGCTGCGGTTAGCCGGTTGCAAAACACACATTAATTTTAAATAAAACTTACAGGCGGGTCGTTCATGGATATTCGCAAGATCAAAAAACTTATCGAACTAGTAGAAGAATCTGGTATTGCTGAATTAGAAATCACTGAAGGTGAAGAATCAGTACGCATTAATCGTAACAACATGAGTGCAGCGCCTGCAATGCAGTATGCTCCTCAACAGTACGCAGCGCCTGCACCAGCGCCAGCAGCTCCTGCTCCTGCAGCAGAAGCGCCAGCGGCAGACGCAGCACCAGCAGCACCAACAGGTCATCAAGTTAAATCGCCTATGGTTGGTTCTTTCTACTCAGCAGCTTCTCCTGAAGCAGCACCTTATGTAGAAGTAGGTTCAAAAGTAAATGTTGGCGACACGTTATGTATCGTTGAAGCAATGAAAATGATGAACCAAATCGAATCTGATAAAGCCGGCACAGTAAAAGCTATCTTAGTTGAAAATGGCGAGCCAGTAGAATTCGATCAACCTTTATTCATCATTGAATAACAGCGCAACAAAAGGCCAACTCTATGTTAGATAAAGTAGTCATTGCAAACCGAGGTGAAATTGCACTTCGCGTACTGCGCGCCTGCAAAGAGCTTGGGATCAAAACTGTTGCTGTGCATTCAACGGCAGACCGTGATCTTAAGCACGTGTTACTGGCAGACGAAACAATTTGTATTGGTAAACCAGCAGCCACTGAAAGTTACTTAGATATTCCGCGCATTATTGCAGCGGCAGAAGTAACAGACGCAGTTGCTATCCACCCAGGTTATGGTTTCCTTTCTGAAAATGCAGACTTTGCTGATCAAGTTGAGCAAAGCGGCTTTGTATTTATCGGTCCTAAAGGCGACACGATTCGTTTAATGGGTGATAAAGTTTCTGCAATCGAAGCGATGCGTAAAGCGGGTGTACCTTGTGTACCAGGTTCTGATGGCCCATTAACGGCAGACAGTGAGCGCAACATTCAAATCGCTAAGCGTATTGGTTACCCTGTAATCATTAAAGCAGCAGGTGGCGGCGGTGGTCGTGGTATGCGTGTTGTTCGCAGCGAAAAAGAGCTGATTGATTCAATCGCTCTTACTCAGCAAGAAGCAAAGCAGTTCTTTGGTAATGGCATGGTTTACATGGAAAAATTCCTTGAAAACCCACGTCACATCGAAGTTCAAGTACTTGCAGACGGTCAAGGCAATGCAGTTCACTTAGGTGAGCGTGATTGTTCAATGCAACGTCGTCACCAAAAAGTTGTTGAAGAAGCGCCAGCGCCAGGTATCACGGCTGAAATGCGTAAGTTCATCGGTGACCGTTGTACTCGTGCATGTATCGAAATTGGTTATCGCGGTGCAGGTACGTTCGAATTCTTATATGAAAACGGCGAGTTCTATTTCATCGAAATGAATACCCGTATTCAGGTTGAGCACCCAGTAACAGAAATGGTCACTGGCGTTGACTTAATCAAAGAGCAGTTAAAAATTGCAGCTGGCCAACCATTATCATTCACTCAAGAAGATGTGGTTATTCGTGGTCACGCAATTGAGTGTCGTATTAATGCGGAAGACCCAGAAACATTTATTCCATCACCAGGTAAAATCACGCGATTCCACCCTGCTGGCGGTTTAGGTATTCGTTGGGACAGCCACATCTATGCAGATTACACAGTACCACCTCATTACGATTCAATGATTGGTAAGCTTATCTGTTACGGTGAAAACCGTGATGTAGCAATTGCTCGTTCACGCAATGCGTTAAACGAATTAGTGATTGATGGCATCAAGACCAATACGCCACTGCACAAGAAAATCTTGGCAGATGAGAACTTCCAAAACGGTGGTACAAACATCCACTACCTTGAGAAGAAACTCGGTCTGTAAAAAAATTCTGTTTAAGCTAAAAAGCCGGCAACTTTGCCGGCTTTTTTATGTCAAATTAGGCATAAGAGCGGCTCTCGCCTTATAAAAATTATCTGGTATGATTAACAAAGTAATGTGTTTTTAGTTTTTCATGAGGTAACAATGACCGACAGTGTTGGTTTTCCACTGGCTGATGAAGCTGCAACGGTAAATATGGGTAATCAACTTGCAGCGTTGATGGATCAAGGGGCTGTCATTTATTTGCACGGTGATTTAGGTGCCGGTAAAACCACATTAACCCGTGGTATCGTGCAGGGTTTTGGTCATCAAGGAAAGGTTAAGAGTCCGACATATACACTGGTTGAGCCTTATCAACTAACTAAAGCTGATGTTTATCACTTTGATTTATATCGTTTAGGTGATCCTGAAGAGCTTGAATATATGGGCATTCGTGATTATTTTTCGCCACAGGCTATTTGTGTTGTTGAATGGCCAGAGAAGGGAGGTGAATTTATCCCAACTCCCGACCTTGATATTACTTTGCGTTATGACGGTGAGGCACGTGCTATTGTTATTAATAGCTTAACTAAGCGCGGTCAATCTATTGTCGAACAATTGAAGAGCGTGTAAGAATAAACATATAAAAATAAAGGTGTACTAGTAAAAATGGGTCGTTGTACGTTTAAACTATTAACTATTTTAATGTTTTTGGTTGTGAGCCAGGTTGCGCTTGCACAAAATACTATTAATAGCGTACGCGTTTGGCCCTCACCAGATAGCACCCGTGTGGTATTTGATCTAGATGAAAAGCCTGATTACAGCTATTTCATGCTGAAAAACCCTGCGCGTTTAGTCATTGATCTAAAAGATACTGATAAGCTCGATAACTTGCCTGTTATTCCGCAAAAGCATCAAATAGTTTCAAAACTTCGTTACTCAAAGCCTAAAGATAGCAAAAGTGTGCGTTTTGTTTTTGAACTAGCACGCGCCAGCAAACCTGTGGTGTTTGCCTTATTACCTACCGAACCATACAAGCACCGTTTAGTCGTTGATCTCATCGACAAAACACCGAAAGCTGAGCCTATTGCTGCAACGAATACCAGCGTTAAAAAGCGTGAGCTACAGCAAGAGCGCGATATCGTGATTGCCATTGATGCAGGTCACGGTGGTGAAGACCCAGGCTCAATTGGTCCATCGGGTACTTATGAAAAAGATATTACGCTACAAATAGCCAAGCGCTTAGAGCGAATGATCGATGCCGAAAAAGGCATGATTTCGCGCATGGTGCGCCGTAGTGATTATTTTGTTAACTTAAATACGCGAACCAGCATTGCCCGTGAGAAAAAGGCCGATTTCTTTGTCTCGATTCATGCAGATGCGTTTACTAGCCCGCAGCCAAATGGTGCTTCTGTGTGGGTGCTCTCACTGCGCCGCGCTAACTCAGAAATAGGTAAGTGGATTGAAGATAAAGAGAAGCACTCCGAGCTTTTGGGTGGTGCCGCTGGGGTATTAAAAGATACCGCGAGCGAAAAATATTTAGCACAAGCATTGCTTGATATGTCGATGGATCATTCGATGAAAACAGGCTTTAGTGTTGCACAAGAAGTAGTTAGCGAATTAAGAAAAGTAGCTAAAATGCATAAGAAGCAACCACAAGCGGCGAGCCTTGCGGTATTAAAATCACCGGATATTCCGTCTATTTTGGTCGAGACAGGGTTTATTTCGAATCCGCGTGAAGAGCGAATGCTAAAAACGGCGCAGCATCAGGAGCGCTTAGCGAAAGCAATTTTCACCTCAATTAAAAATTACTACATGCAAAATCCCCCAGATGACTCGTTATTTGCGAAATTAAAAGCGCAATTTCCAACAAAGCACAGAGTACGTCCGGGTGAGTCGTTAAGTATTTTGGCAAGTAGATATAACACCTCTGTTAGTAAGCTAAAAACGGTCAATAACTTAAAATCGAATACCTTGTTTATAGGTCAAGAGCTTGATATTCCGCAAAGCTAGTCAATTTTCGTGTTAGGAACACTATGAGTATAGAAATACTACCCGCGCGATTGGCTAACCAAATTGCTGCGGGTGAAGTGGTTGAACGCCCTGCATCGGTTGTAAAAGAGCTGGTCGAAAACAGTTTAGATGCTGGCGCAACGCGCATTCAAATAGATATTGAACGGGGTGGTCATAAGCTCATTCGCATTCGCGATAATGGCTCTGGTATTAATAAAGATGAGCTAACCCTCGCGCTTTCACGCCATGCCACGAGTAAACTAAAATCACTCGATGATCTTGAGAACATTTGCTCGCTGGGTTTTCGTGGTGAAGCACTGGCGTCTATAAGCTCTGTATCACGGTTAACATTAAGTTCAAAGCCAAAACACCAAGAGGCCGCATGGCAAGCCTTTGCTGAAGGTCGTGACATGGCTGTGCAAGTAAAACCAACCGCACATCCTGATGGTACTACTATCGAGGTTAAAGACTTGTTCTTTAACACGCCAGCACGCCGTAAATTTCTTCGCACCGAAAAAACCGAGTTTTCACATATTGATGAACTTATAAAGCGCATTGCGCTGAGTCGTTTTGATGTGTCTATTACGCTTACTCATAACGGTAAAGTGGTGCGTCAATACCGTGCTAAACCAAACCCTGAGCAAGCAATAACGCGTGTAGCACAAGTTGCTGGAAAAGCCTTTAGTGAACAAGGGCTGCATATTCAATCTGGTGAAGCTGGTTTGATGCTGCGTGGTTGGGTATTACCAGTGGGCTCATCGAATAGCACGCAATATACCTATGTTAATAATCGCATGATGCGCGATAAACTCATTTTGCATGCGATCCGCCAAGCGTTTGAAGAAGTCGCAGGTTCAGAAGAGCTACCAGGCTTTGTAATTTATATTGATATTGATCCTCGTCAGGTCGATGTAAACGTGCACCCGGCTAAGCATGAAGTGCGTTTTCATCAAGGTCGTTTAGTGCATGACTTTATTTTGCAGGCAATTAAACAAGTTGTTGTGCCGCTTCAGCAAGAGGCTGGTTTTGTTCAGGAGCCGACCTTTGACCGCACTCCGTTTGCCGAGGCTAATTCACAAAGCTCGCAGCCACACTTTAATCAGGCTATGGCAACTGAGCAATATGATTACCCTAAATCTGAATTACAGCCAACACGCTCACCGAGTTATTCAGGAGCCACAGGGCGCTCAGGTGGAGGTTTTAGTAGCAACAGCCAAGGACGCAGTAAAACATCGCATCAAGATGTGAATGCTTTTTATCAAGGGATCAGTGAGCAACATGCCGCGCATTTTGATCAAGTAAGCCCAGAGCCAAGCATTGCTGCCCCCGTTACTGAGCAGACAAAGCTTGCCAAACTCATTCACGTACGTGAAGGTGAGTGTGTGTTTAGTGAAGATAATCAATTGTTTGCTGCTCACTTTAAACATGCCTTAGCACTCGACTGGCAAGCCCAAGTAGAGCAAGCGGGTAGCCTTGACGGCAAAGCCTTATTATTACCTGTAAGAGTCAATGCAAGTGCTGACGATATGAACGCTTTAAATGCTCAGCAGTCGTGGTTTACCTTACTAGGCTTTGATTTAATACTTGAAAAACAGTTTGTGATGGTAAAAAAATTACCACCCTGTCTTTATTTACTCGATGTGAGTAATGCTATTGAACGGCTGATCAACGGCTGTAAAGCATCAGCTAATTCGCTTGATGAATGGCTAAATTGGCTGGTTCAGCAAATACCAACACGTTATTACGCAAGCCAAGCCTTCGCGGAGCAAGTATCGCGGTTAGAAAATAATCCACAAACTATGCAACGTTTACGCGAAAAAGCGGTTAAAATAGAACTATCTCAGTTTTTAAATTAAGCAAGGTATTTAGGCTTGAATAACTTACCGGTCATTTTTTTAATGGGACCAACCGCTGCGGGGAAAACCGATTTAGCAATTTCATTGTGTGAGCATTTAAACACTGAAATAATCAGTGTTGATTCAGCATTGGTCTATAAAGATATGGATATAGGCACAGCAAAACCAAACACTGAAGAGCTTGCTCGTGCGCCACATCATTTGATTGATATTATTGACCCTGCAGAAAGTTATTCAGTGGCGGATTTTCGCCGTGATGCGATTGAAAAGATTGATCTATTTCATAAGCAAGGTAAAGTACCTGTCCTAGTAGGCGGTACAATGATGTACTTTAAGTCGCTTATTGATGGCCTATCGCCGCTACCAGAAGCATCACCGGAAGTTCGCGGTGAGCTGGAAAAAGAAGCAAAACAATTTGGTTGGCCTCATTTGCATAAAGAGCTGATGAATATCGACCCAGATGCTGCGAATAAAATGAGTGAAAATGATTCACAACGAATTAATCGCGCATTAGAAGTGTATCGTATTACAGGTAAAACAATGACTGAGCTGCAAAAACAAAAGCAGCCTGAGCTACCTTATACTTTTCATCAATTTGCCATTGCGCCTGATGATCGCAGTGAATTACATAAGCGGATTGAGAAAAGGTTTAAAATAATGCTCGAACAGGGGTTTGAAAATGAAGTTTCGTCCCTATATAGACGTAAGGATTTACACCCAGATCTACCTTCAATACGTTGTGTAGGTTATAGACAAATGTGGGATTACATTGCAGGCGAAATTGACTATGATGAAATGGTTTTTCGCGGTATTGCAGCCACACGACAGTTAGCCAAGCGGCAGTTAACTTGGTTAAGAGGTTGGCCTGAAGTAACTTGGTTAACCACGGGTGATGAAGAAAACTTGCAACGTGTAGTAAGTTCGCTAAGCTAGTAGTAGTTAGAACTTTTTTAGCTTTGTTAAATTAGTTCAGCTACTTAATTATAATAACACCTAGAACGAAGGAAAATAACATGGCAAAAGGCCAGTCGTTACAAGACCCATTTTTAAATGCGTTACGTCGTGAGCGCATTCCAGTATCAATCTTTTTGGTTAATGGCATTAAGTTGCAGGGTAAAATCCAGTCATTTGACCAATTTGTTATTTTACTTGAAAACACCGTAAATCAAATGGTGTATAAACACGCTATTTCAACTGTTGTTCCAGCGCGTTCTGTTAACTTCCAAGGTGTTCAAGGAAGTGATGATTCAGAAGAGCAAGAACCTGGAAATTTTTAAACTTAGGAGCGTAATGCTTGTTTGACCGTTATGAAGCCGGCGAACAGGCAGTTTTAGTTCATATCGACTTACCTAAAGAGGGAGATCGTGAAGATCTTCACGAATTAGAGTTGTTGGTATCTTCTGCTGGTGTTAGTAGTTTGGCGATTGTGCAAGGCAGTCGTCAAGCACCTCATCCGAAGCTTTTCGTCGGTACCGGAAAAGCAGAAGAAATCGCTGAAACTGTCAAAATCCACAATGCAGATGTCATTATTTTCAACCATCAACTTAGCCCGTCACAGGAACGCAATTTAGAGCGCGTTTGTCAGTGCCGTGTACTTGATCGTACGAGTTTGATCCTTGATATTTTTGCGCAGCGAGCGCGTACTCACGAAGGTAAACTTCAAGTTGAGTTAGCTCAGCTAAGGCATATTTCTACCCGCTTGATCAGAGGTTGGACCCACCTTGAAAGACAAAAAGGCGGGATAGGTTTACGTGGTCCGGGTGAAACCCAGCTCGAAACCGATAGACGATTGCTACGTGCAAGAATTAAAAATATTCGTGCCCGTTTAGATAAAGTGGCTGTTCAACGTGAGCAAGGGCGTCGTGCGCGAACGCGTAACGAAATCCCTACAGTATCGCTAGTGGGTTATACCAATGCGGGTAAATCAACATTATTTAACCGTATTACTGATTCTGATGTGTATGCAGCTGATCAGTTATTTGCAACGCTAGATCCAACTCTACGTAAGTTGGATATTGGCGATATCGGCCCCGTAATTTTAGCCGATACAGTTGGTTTTATCCGTCATCTACCTCATGATTTAGTAGCGGCGTTTAAAGCAACCTTAACTGAAACCCGCGAAGCTGATTTACAGTTACATGTTATCGACGTGGCAGACCCTCGACGTAAAGAAAATATTGAGCAAGTACAGTCTGTTTTAAAAGAGATTGAAGCAGATGAGGTGCCGCAGTTACTAGTTTATAACAAAATAGATGCGCTAGATGACGTTGCGCCGCGTATAGATAGAAACGACGAAGGTCAGCCGATTCGAGTTTGGTTGTCTGCGCGTACAGGTGTAGGTTGCGAGCTACTATCAGAGGCAATTAATGAGTTACTTGCCAAGAAGATGTTTGCTGATGAGCTAAAATTACCCCCTCAGCATGGTCGTATTCGAGCTGCACTATTTAATTTAAACGCGGTTCATCAAGAGAGTTTTGATGAACAAGGTAACTGGCTGTTGTCAGTACGATTACCTATGGCAGAGTGGAACCGCTTGAAAAAAGAAATGGGACAAGAGCTCGATTCTTTTATTGCAGCTGACTAAAAGTTACCAGCATTTGTCTTTTTTAGTATGAGAAATGCTGTAGATTTGATAGATTTAACCTAATTCATTTAGATAACAATGGAGTATAGCTATGGCCTGGAATGAACCGGGTAACAATGGCAATGATAAAGATCCGTGGAATAATAAAGGCGGAAAAGATCAAGGCCCACCTGATTTAGACGAGGTACTGCGTAAGTTCGGCAACAAGTTTGGCGGTTTATTTGGTGGTAATAAGCCAGGTAAAAATAACGGCGGACTTGGTGGCGCAGGCATTTCTTTCATCCTGATTATTGCCGTCATTGTATGGGCATTAAGTGGTATTTACACAGTAAAAGAAGCTGAACGTGGTATTGTTTTACAGTTTGGTCAATATGACCGTATTGCAGAACCAGGCTTACGTTGGAAAATGACCTTCATTGAACGCGTGATCCCGGTTGATATCGAAGCAGTTCGTTCTTTATCTGCAAAAGGTTTCATGCTAACCGAAGACGAAAACGTGGTTAATGTTGAGTTTGAAGTACAATACCGTGTTATCGACCCGCATTTATACAAGTTTAGCGTCACCGATGCTGATCATAGCTTACAGCAAGCATTAGATAGCGCACTGCGTTATGTAATTGGTCATGTGAAGATGGACCAAGTGTTAACAACAGGCCGTGAGCTTGTTCGTCAACAAACATGGGATGAGCTAAACAAAATCATCGAGCCGTATAATTTAGGTATTATCGTTAGTGATGTGAACTTTAAAGATTCACGTCCGCCGGGTGAAGTAAAAGACGCCTTTGATGACGCAATTGCAGCGCAAGAAGATGAAGAACGTTTCATTCGTGAAGCTGAAGCCTATGCCCGTGAAATTGAACCGCGAGCGCGTGGTCAGGTTACACGTATGACGCAAGAAGCAGAAGCATACCGTGAACGTATTACGCTTGAAGCACAAGGTGAAGTGGCACGATTTGAAAAGCTACTACCTGAATATCAAGCAGCAAAAGAAGTAACACGTCAGCGCTTATACATCGATGCGATGGAAGAAGTACTTGGTAACAGCTCTAAAGTGTTAGTTGATGTGAAAGGCGGTAATAACATGTTGTATTTACCACTTGATAAAATCATGGAAAAGCAAGGTACAGCAACACGTGTTGCATTACCAAGCTCAAGTGATATCAAAGATCTTCGCAATAAAATAAACACGTCGCGTAACAGTACGGTTAATTCGAGTAATGATCGTTTCGCAACTGACCGTTTTAATGAGGGGAGATAAGCAAGATGAAAAATTTTAGTTTAGTAATACTTGCCCTTGCTGTTGTATTGTCTTTCTCTGCTGTATTTGTTGTTCAAGAAGGCGAAAAGGCGATCGTACTGTTATTCAGCAAAGTTGAAAAAGACAGCAACGATAACGCGGTGGTATATGGCCCTGGTTTACATTTAAAAGTACCATTCTTTAGCCAAGTACGTCGTTTAGATGCACGTATTCAAACGCTTGATGGTGCACCTGACCGCTTTGTAACAAGCGAGAAAAAAGACTTAATCGTTGATTCGTATGTGAAATGGCGTATTAATGATTTTAGTGCTTTTTATCTTCGTGCACGTGGTGATAAGCAATACGCTGAAACATTACTTAAGCAAAAAGTGAACAATGGTCTTCGTACTAACTTTGGTTCGCGTACAATCAGAGAGATAGTTTCTGGTGAACGTAGTGAGCTAATGGAAGAAGCATTAGTACAAGCTTCAGAAAGTGCGCAGGAGCTAGGTATCGAAGTGCTAGACGTGCGTGTTAAGCAAATTAACTTACCACAAGAAGTGAGTAGCTCAATCTTCCAACGTATGCGTGCTGAGCGTACTGCAGTGGCAAAAGAGCACCGTTCTGAAGGTCAAGAAAAAGCTGAAACGATTCGTGCTGAGGTAGACCGTCGAGTTACAGTTATGCTGGCAGATGCTGAACGTAATGCACGTACGGTTCGTGGTCAAGGTGATGCTGAAGCTGCTGCTATTTACGCGAATGCTTACAGCAAAGATGCTGAGTTCTTTGGTTTTGTGCGCAGCTTAGAAGCGTATAAAAATACCTTCAAAGATAAACAAGACGTAATGGTGATTTCACCAGACAGCGACTTCTTTAACTATATGAAAGGATCGAAAGCACAGTAATTAAACACGGTGTTGAACAAAAGCCCTGCAGTTTGTAGGGCTTTTTTGTTTCTGTGTTTTATTAATTTATTCACTCCTGCCAGTTTATAACTCCCTGTTCTGACACAGCTTGTCGCGTTTATTTAGATGATAAAAATTCAGGCGCAGAAAAAATAAGCTAAACGGGGTGATCTTTCACCTCGTTTTCTGATAAAATCTCGTCCTAATTTTTTCTAAGTGAATTTGCAATGGGTAAAAACGTTGTTGTACTAGGCACCCAATGGGGTGACGAAGGTAAGGGTAAGGTAGTTGACCTCCTTACAGACAAAGCATCTTTAGTAGTTCGTTATCAAGGTGGTCATAACGCAGGCCATACTTTGGTAATCAACGGTGAAAAGACGGTTTTACACCTTATTCCATCGGGTGTATTACGTGACAATGTTAAGTGTGTGATTGGTAATGGTGTTGTATTATCACCAGAAGCATTAATGAAAGAAATCGGTATGCTAGAAGAGCGTGGCGTACCAGTACGTGAGCGCTTATTAATTAGCGAAGCATGTCCGTTAATTTTACCTTTCCACATTGCATTAGATTTAGCCCGTGAAAAAGCACGTGGCGATAAGCCAATCGGTACGACAGGTCGTGGTATCGGTCCAGCTTATGAAGATAAAGTAGCACGTCGTGGTTTACGTGTTGGTGATTTATTCAACCCAGAACAGTTTGCTAGCAAGCTTAAAGAAGTATTGGAATACCATAACTTCACGTTAGAGCATTACTACAAAGTTGAACCTGTTGACTTCCAAAAGACATTTGACGATGCAATGGCTATCGCAGATATCTTAAAAGCAATGGTTGTTGATGTTACTGAGCTACTTGATCAAACGCGTTTAGCGGGTGACAACATCTTATTTGAGGGTGCACAAGGTACATTACTTGATATCGACCACGGTACTTATCCGTACGTAACATCGTCAAACACAACAGCGGGTGGTGTAGCGACAGGTGCTGGTTTTGGTCCATTACACCTTGATTATGTGCTAGGTATTATTAAAGCTTACACAACACGTGTAGGTTCTGGTCCGTTCCCTACAGAGCTTTACGACGGTCTTGATAAACAAGATCCAGTAGGTAAGCACTTAGGTGAAAAAGGTCATGAGTTCGGTGCAACGACTGGTCGTTTACGCCGTACTGGTTGGTTAGATGCAGTGGCAATGCGCCGTGCAGTTCAAATCAACAGCATATCAGGTTTCTGTTTAACTAAATTAGACGTATTAGATGGTTTAGAAACATTAAAAATCTGTACTGGTTACCAGTTAGAAGATGGCACTGTAACGAACGTTACTCCATTAGCTGCTGAAGGTTACGAGAAAGTAACACCAGTATACGAAGAGATGCCAGGCTGGTCAGAAAACACAGTAGGTGCTACGTCAGTTGATCAATTACCGCAAGCGGCTCTTGATTACATCAAGCGTATTGAAGAAATCACTGGTGTTCCAGTTGATATCATCTCTACAGGCCCAGATCGTGTAGAAACTATGGTATTACGCAGCCCGTTTGCATAATCGTCATAGTGACTGAAAAAGCTGCTTCGGCAGCTTTTTTTGTGCCCCAAATTCACTCTGGAATGATAATTGTATATTATTTGCTAAGACCGACTTTATTTAAGTGATTTTGATGCGTGTTTTATTGCCTTTAACATTACTCTTCTCAAGCCTAAGCATGGCTGAAGAGCCTATTACAGCTGTGCCTCTTTACACAGAGAGTGAGTTAATCGCTCTAATAAATAAAAACACCCATTTGGCACGTGTAAAGGCAGATGATTGCCAGTTAGTTCAAGATATCGAAGCGCGAGCCAATAAAATGGCGTTGCCATCGTATCAGTTCTTGTATGGTGACATGCTAGCGTATGCCGTATGTGTCGACCGAAATGTAGAACTTGGTGTCTATTATATGCGTAAGGCTGCTGAGCAGGGTCTAGCGGCCGCACTTGAGCAATTAGGGCGCTACTATGATGTCGGTCAATTAGTACAGCAAGATAAAGCAATGGCTGTAACTTATCTGCGAGAGGCATCTGCACAGGGGAATTTAAAAGCCCAGATGCGGTTGGTAAATTTGTTTAACCAAGGTTATGGTAGTCCGCGAGATTATGAAGATGCTTACCGTTGGTTGTTTCATTCAATGGTTGCTGATAAAGCCACCCATAAAAAAATTGAAGGCTTACTTGCTAAGCTTGCCGAAAAAATGCCTGACAGCGTCGTCGCCCGTGCTCGCTTGCCGATGTAGTCGGTATAATTGTGTATAAAAAAGGCCAGTTTTAAACTGGCCTTTTTATTAATCTTCTTTTATCTCTTTATTTTTGCCGTTATTAGGGTCTTTTAAAACCGACATCTTTGGAGGCTGTAGCGCAACAATACGCTCACCTACTTGAGGAGCTTTTTCCATGTTGGTTGTGAACGGGCGAATTTTCACAGGAGAGTCATCGTCATCTGATTTTTCACCATGCAAAATAAACAGTGGAATTGCTTCGCTGTTTACTTCTTTGTATTGTTCCCAACTAAATTCTTCTGAAATCCGTGTGGCACTGACTTTGCCACCTTTTGCAATTAGGCTACTCAAGCGAGCATACGCACCATTATCGCCAAACAAAATTTGTCGAGACAAAAAGGTTGCACTGTCTTTGTTTGCTTTGGCGTGGTTAGTTGAAGAACGTAATGAAAACACATCCTTTTCGTCGAGCAGGTGCGAGAAGTATTGCACGCCTAATGCGTTGTGATGGCGGTTAGGCGAAAGCGCTAATACGCTGCGAATCGTCGTTAACGGTAAATAACGCTCAGCATGCTCAGATTGTGGATTACCATAGTAGCAAGGCAAACCATCCATACGTGCCATTTTACAGTTCTCCCATGCAGGATCAGACAAGTGAACCGGAATGTTTTGATCTTTTAAGCCGCGTGCGATGGCTCTTGCTACATGGTTGGCACCAATAATCAAAATTGTATTTGGTGCAGGTTGGCGCACTTTTAACAGCTTTGCCAATGGTGTTGCCGTTAAGCTTTGTAGTACCACTGTAACGATAATCACGGTGAATATGAGCGGTACCATTTTTTCTGCATCAGCAATACCGGCTTCAACCATACTTAATGCGAAGACAGAACCTACCGCTGCGGCTACGATACCGCGCGGTGCAATCCATGACAGCACTAAACGAGACTTAATAGGTAAGTCGGTTCTAAACGTAGATATCGCGATACACGCTGGGCGAGCCACAAATAGCACAATAGCTAAGAAAATAAACACATCGCTGTGTAACATCATCAAATCAGATAATTGAAGGCGGGCTGCAAGTAAAATGAATAGCGATGAAATTAAAATCATCGATAAATCTTCTTTAAACTCAAGCACTGAATCAATTTCGAGTTCATCTTGGTTGGCAAGCCAAATACCAAATACTGTCACTGCTAGTAAGCCCGATTCATGGCTTAAGTGATTAGAGACGGTAAAGCTAATAAGTACTAAGGCTAGAATACCAAACTTGTGTAATTCAAATGGTAGCCACTCACGGCGAATAAGAAGCGTAGTAAGCCATCCGGCAACTACACCAATTGTCAAACCAACGCCTAAGGTTTTAAATAGCGCGATAATGGTATGGCTAAATACTTCACCTTGACCAACCAACATAACGGCTTCAAACACCAATACCGCAAATAAAGCCCCAATTGGGTCAATCACGATGCCTTCCCAGCGGAGGATACGGTCGATATCTTGGGTGGGCCTCATAGAGTTTAAAAGTGGCGCTATGACAGTAGGGCCTGTAACAACTAACACCGCTCCTAAAACAGCAGCAACACGCCAATTAAGCTCTAAAATCCAGTAGGCACTGAGACTTATGACCAGGCAGGTCGTGAGCATCCCGATTGAACAGAGGTTTCGAACCACTTTACCAATGCCTTTAAGTTCTCGAAAGTGCAATGTTAATGATCCTTCAAACAGGATCACCGCCACACTTAAAGAGACGACAGGAAATAACAAGTCGCCAAGAAGTGCATCAGGCTCTAGCACACCACTAAAGGGTCCGAGTAACAAACCTGTTAGTAGTAAAAACAAAATAGCCGGTACACGAAACGCCCACGCTACCCATTGTGCCAATACTGAACACAAGGCGATCCCTGCTATAAAAATTGCTGACATAGAATGAATTATCCTTTAGTTACTACAACTTAAAAATACCAACACCTTAGATAATCGCGTTTCAAGACGATAATTAGTCGCTGACTTTCCAAATATAATGCTTGCTTATTAAAGCCTACTCACCGTCATGGATACAAGCAATCTTGTTGCTTCAAATACGATTTTAGTCGTTATTACTACTTTTTGGGGGTGTTTTGAAAATAAAACTTAGTTTGGTTCATTAAAAATCATTACATATCAACAAAAGACCTCTAACATACTGTTATTAAATGTGTATTTTCTGTGGTTATGGTAAGTATAAGGCTTATGACTACTTTTCGCACTTGATCTCTGCCCCTAATTTCCCGTATTATAGTTCGTGTTCAAACAATTTGATATCTAAATAGTTATTAGCAATAAGCACATTGTTTTTATCTTTGATTTCAAAAAATCAGTTGTTTGCGACATTTTTAGTGTTTTATACACTTTGTTTTCAAATTAAATAGAAATGAACTTGTGTAGATTCAGCGTGCATTTATTACGTGTTGAATATAATTATGGTTCATTATCTGGTCAATGTTTAGCTCCCATCGTGGCAGCTGAATCTCGGTCATACAATCTACACCCTATCTGCTGGTGTACCAGATTGTATAGGCTCTATGTATGTTGTTATTAATAAAAGCCGCACACAGCTTTTTACAGCGATACATAAACAACACTTATCTTTTTTATCAACTTATGGTTTATAACCGTTTGGTCTACTGACTGAATAAAAGTTGTGCTATATCTAATCGCAGTCGTTGCGTGGCATAGTCGTGTGTATAGATAAGTGGTTTGACAAAGTGATAATAGTCAGTGCGTTTAGTGATACTAATCGCGAGTCTTTTTATCAGTGGCATAGTGGCACTGAACAGATAGTAAAATGGAAAGTTGAACAGTTATGCAAAAGTTTAAATGGCGACGTATAGTATTAAAAGTTGGTAGCGCATTGATCGCACCGGAGCAGGACGGGTGTCGTTCTCGCTACTTACTAACCATTGCACAGTTCATCGTTCGCTGTCGTGCGCAAGGTATCGAAGTAATTTTAGTGTCATCGGGTTCGGTTGCTGCAGGTTCACACTTGTTTCCAAAGCAAGAAAAGCGCTCAGTGACAATGAAAAAAGCGATGGCAGCAGCCGGTCAAACCGAAATGATGGCAATGTGGGATCGCTTCTTTGATTTCCCATCTGCGCAAATTTTATTAACACACGGTGACTTACGTGACCGTGAGCGTTATACCAGTATACGTGAAACAGTATTTACTTTACTGGAGCACGGTGTATTACCTATTATCAATGAAAATGACACGGTAACAACCGATGATCTTAAAGTGGGTGATAACGACAACTTATCAGCCATGGTTGCTGCTGCGGCCGATGCTGATGCGTTAATGATTTTTTCAGATGTAGACGGTCTTTATAATAAAAATCCTAATTTACATGAAGATGCGGTACTACTTCCGGAAATCGAAAGCATTGATGAATCGATTTATGCAATGGCAGGCTGTGCTACAAGCGCAGTAGGTACAGGTGGTATGAAAACGAAAATTGAAGCGGCAGAAAAAGCGACTTCACACGGTATTACTACCTTTATCTTGAATGGTTTCAAAGAAGAAACATTTAATCGATTATTAGAGGGTGACAACCCAGGTACAATCTTCACACCTTATGAAAAGCCAATGCAAGAAGCTGTGCACTGGATGACACACACTGCAAATGAGCAGGGTGAGGTTGTTGTTGAAGGCTCAATTGATGAGTCAACCGAAGATGGTTGTATTCGCAGCGATGAGATCGTTGCAGTACATGGAGAATTTGGCGTAGGCGATACTATTTTAGTCCGCAGTGATGATGGTACGCGTCTAGCAAAAGCGACAGCGAATTACAGTAGCTGTTTATTGAATTTTATTGCTGACAACGAGCAAAGTGAATTTAGCGAAAAGATGCAAGATTCAATCGGCCCAGTTGTTTCAGAAAAAGATATCGCATTATTGGAGAAGTCATGAGTTTAATTACGGATATTTCGAGTCAAGCAGCTAAAGCGGCTACGCAGTTAGCCCTGCTTGATACTGCTACTAAGAATCAAGTTTTAACTGAGATGGCAGAGGCGCTACGTGAAAGCAAAGCCTTTATCATCAAAGAAAACGAAAGTGATTTAGCGGCAGCGCGTGATAATAACCTTGCTGCAGCTATGATTGACCGTTTAACGCTTAATGATGAGCGCATTGAGGCAATGGCTGAAGGTATTGAAGTAATTGTAAGCCTTGATGATCCAGTTGGTCAGTTGCGTGAAATTTCAGAGCGTCCTAATGGTATTAAGATCAGTAAGATGCGTGTACCACTTGGTGTTGTGTGTATGATCTATGAAGCACGCCCAAATGTGACGGCTGATGCGGGTGCATTATGCTTTAAATCAGGTAATGGTGTTATTTTACGTGGTGGTAAAGAAGCACTTCGTAGCTCGCAAGCTATTGCAAGTGTGATGCACAAAGTACTTGAAAAGCATGGTTTACCAGCAGCGTTAATTTCGGTGATCCCAGATCCAGACCGTGGCTTATTGATGGAACTGATGCAACAGCGCGACACTATTGACTTAATCATTCCGCGTGGTGGTGAAGGTTTAATTAATTTTGTAACAGAAAACAGCACCATTCCAGTAATTCAGCACTTTAAAGGTGTATGCCACCTTTATGTAGATAAAGATGCTGACCTGAATGTAGCAATCAATTTACTATTGAATGGTAAAACTCAGCGTACTGGTGTGTGTAATGCTCTAGAAGGCTTAGTGGTACACCAAGATATCGCCGATGAGTTTCTAAATCTGTGTGCTGTTGTTCTTCGTCAAGAAGGCGTTAAAGTAAATGCAGATGCGAAAGCTGCCGAGTACTTTGATAATGCAACAGTACTTGCTGACGACGAGTTTGGTGAAGAGTACTTAGATCTAGAAATCGCAATCAAGGTGGTACCTGACTTTGCCGGTGCTATTGATCATATTGCTAAGTTTGGTTCAAACCATACCGAAGTGATTTGTACTAAAGACAAAGCCGCTGCAGAGCTATTCCAACGTAGTGTAGATGCATCTGTGGTAATGGTTAATGCGTCATCGCGTTTTTCTGATGGGTCACAGTTAGGTTTAGGTGCTGAGATTGGCATTGCGACAACGAAGCTACATGCTTATGGTCCAATGGGTCTTGAGTCACTTACAACTGAAAAATATTTAGTGAATGGCGAAGGTCAAATTCGTGAGTAATCACTAAAAAGTAATAGTTTAAAAGCCGGGCTTTGCTCGGTTTTTTTGTGTCTAAAATAAAACGAATCGAAATATAAAGATGAGTTTTTAGATATTTAAATTTGGCAGATTGCCTAAAGAGAGGTAGGAAAGTGGTGGAGCTAAGCAGGATCGAACTGCTGACCTCCTGCGTGCAAGGCAGGCGCTCTCCCAGCTGAGCTATAGCCCCACATTCCTAAAATACAGGATGCTTAAGTCTTGCGTCTCAAGCGGGGTGAACTTTAATTATTTTTATCTTTTTGGTCAAGTATTTTTTTTAAATTGATCGAATTTTTACTCTGAAGTTTTATTTTTGCTAGACTAGAGCCCATTCACTGTACAAGGCTTATCCAATAATGAAAAAAATAGCATGGCTTTTACTTGCATTACTTGCTGGTTGCGCAAGCCAAGAGGAGGCCCCGCCTTTTGAAATTAATAATAAACAGTTTTACGAAAAAAATGACGACCAAGGCAATAAAATTTTTGCCTATGTAGTGTCAGTTAAGGCGCAAGGAAGACGTCCAATCAACCTTGATAAGCCAATGACACGTAGTCAGTTTAAAGACTTTGCTGAGCAAGAAGTATTTGAAGAGTCGAGCAACTTAAAACTCATGCTCGAAGATCAAGCGGTCGAATTATTAAATGAAGAACTTAAAGCACGAAAATACTGCGACGATAAACACATTATTGACGAAGTATTATGGCGTGATTTAAGTGTGCAATTACGAGGACGTTGTTTGTAAATGTATGCAGATAAGAGCAAGTTGGCAGCTACGCTAGCTCAGTTAGATATCAATTATGAGGTGATTGAGCATCCACCATTGCACGGCAGCTTAGATGCCGACAAATTTATGCTCGATAGACCGGGCACACGATTAAAAAACCTGTTTTTACGAGATAACGAAGGCAAGCGCCACTTTTTAGTGATCACCGCTCACGATAAGCAGCTTGACTTAAAAGCTATTGCTCAGCAGCAAGGGCTATCGCGCTTAGGATTTGCATCTGATGAGCGATTAGCGCGTTATCTTAAAGTGCCACCGGGCTGTGTTTCTATGCTGGCACTTTTAAACGATAAGCAAAATAATGTTACCCTTTGGCTAGACCAAGAAATTTGGTTTAACGAGCTTTTTCATTGTCATCCTTTTGAAAATACGGCTACATGGCTGATGAAAAAAGACGACTTAGAGCTATTTTTTGAAAGTACCGGCCATCAACCGCGTATTGTATTTCTACCTGCCAAATAAACTAAGCTTAAACCTACTAAGCAAACTAAAAGTAGCACGGTCATAAAAGCAATTTGGCCGTGTTGCTGATACACCAGCCCTGGCAATAATGAGCCCAGTGCGCCACCACTGTAATAAAACGAAACATATCCCCCATTGGTTACACTTGCAGGAGCGTTGCTGATTTTATTAACCAGTGGGGCTGCACTAGAGTGGATCACAAACATTGCGCCGCAAAAACCAGTAAAAGCAATGACAAAAAGTAATAATTGTTGGCTCATTAAAAGCACCATCGTCAGGCTATAAAAGACAAATACCCATGTTAGTAAGCGCCAAGGAGTTGATGACTTTCGTAACAGCCAAGGGGTAGCTATAGAGGCAAGTGCTCCCAATAAATAGCCACTGTAAACCAGACCAATATCTCGAGTATTAGTGATAGCAAAGCTATCTTGTAAGATGAAGGGCAAATAATTTAACAGCGCAGCAAAGCAAAAGAACATACAAAAAACGGCTCCGTAGAGCTTTAGCACAAGCGGATCTTTTAATTGTTTCAGATATAGCAGTGGTGACTGTGCTGCATGAATTGTGGCAGTTTTGCTTGATTTAGGAATAACGACAGCAAACAGTATTAATCCTACCGCAATCACATAATAAAAACTTTGCCAGCTTAAAAAGTCAGTGAATAAGGCTGCAAGCATACGACCAAAGTATCCACCGACAATTGTGCTACCAATATAAAGAGTCATATTACGTTGTAATTGGTCAGCCTGATAAGTTACACCAATATAACTGGTCATGGCTGTGAGCGCAGCAGGCAGGGTGATCCCTTGAATAAAGCGTACCAGCAACAGCAGCTCAAAGCTTGGTGCTAAAGTAAAAGCAACGCAGCTTATAGCCAACACAAACATGGCAATCTTTAAAATTGTCAGCGGGTTTCGCTTAGCTAAAAATAAGCCATACACCAAAGGAGCAATGGCTAGTGGCAGCATAGTCGCGGTCATTAAGCTACCAGCAGTAGCTGGCGAGACAGAAAAATGACTAGCAAATAATCCAAGTAACGGTTGTGGGGCGTATAAAACAAAGAAAATAAATACAGAGCAAAGTAACAAATGTCGCAGCTGCATTTTTAGCTCCCAAGAGGAAAAGCTTTAGCTTATAGGGTACAGCTTTTTTTACAAGTTCAAAGACGACTAAAATGATAAATCTTGCGTTAAATCAATATGTCATGATTTCATCGCATGTTAATCTCACAGCAATATACTCGATTGCAGTGAATCATCTATGCTGAACACTGTTATTTGTTCGTATTGCTGATTAAAATAACCCTAATTAGGCATTTTTATATGGAATTTAGTCATGGGTTCATTACAAGATCAATTACTTAAAGCAGGGTTAACAACGTCACATCAAGCTAAGGTGGCTAAAACTGAAAAGCGTAAGCAGCAAAAGAAGAAGAAAAAAGGTGCTACGAGCAACCCAAGTGATTTACAAAAGCATATTGAACAAACAAAGCTTGAGCAGCAGAAAAAAGCAGACGAGCTTAATAAAGCACGTTTAGAAGAGCAAAAACAGCGTGAGCAAGTGGCTCGCGTAAAGCAGATTTTAGAGCACCACAATCAAGATGAAATTCGTGGTGATCGCACCTTTAACTTCACTTATCAAAATAAAGTGAAGGAGCTAGAGGTAAATGAAAAAACACAAAAAGCCCTTGCAGGAGGCCGTTTGGCAATTTGTGTTTTAGAAGGCCAATTTTTTGTACTGGAAGACGAACCAGCACGAAAAGTCGCTGAAGTTAGCGAAGACTACATAGTGTTCCATGTTGAGCCTGAAGATAAGCAGAAAGATGAAGATGATCCGTATGCTGATTTTGAAGTACCTGATGATTTGATCTGGTAGTTATCTTATACCGGCCACCATTACAATTTTCGGGTGCAATATTGTTAAATCATGGTCTACACTAAAGAAAATGTTTAATAACCCGTCAAAAAAGAGAAGACTAATATGAGCAAGATTACAAAAGTTTTATGTGGGGCTGGCATTGCAATGGCAGCAAGCCTATCTTTTAACACAATGGCAGCAGATGGTGCAGCACTTTACACAGCTAAGCTATGTCAAACATGTCATGGTGCAGAAGGTAAAGCACCTATCATGCCTCAGTACCCTAAATTAAATGGCCAAAATAAAGAGTACTTACTAGCACAAATGAAAGACATCAAGTCAGGTGCACGTAGTAACGGTATGGCTGCGGCAATGAAAGCAATGGTTGCAAACGTATCTGAAGAAGAAATGGCTGCAATTGCTGATTATTTATCGCAAGTAAAATAAACGCCACTTTAGCAAGAAAAGGCCACATCTGTAGATGTGGCCTTTTTGTATCAGCTATTGATCATCGATTAATAGTGTTTTAGACTTCTATACATCTATTTGTGCTTGTCACATATACAAGGTTTCCCATGTTTGACTTACCAAAACTCGATTTAAAAAATAAAGTATCTGAACAAGAATGGCAGCTACGCGTAGATTTAGCGGCATGTTACCGTTTGGTTGAGCATTTCCGTTGGGGGGATCTAATTTACACCCACCTATCGGCGCGCTTACCTGGTACGGATCACTATTTGGTAAATGCATTTGGTTTAAGTTTTGATGAAGTAACTGCGTCAAACCTTGTGAAGGTGGATTTAGCAGGCAATATTCTTGATGACACGCCGTTTAAAATTAACCCGGCTGGTTTCACTATTCACAGCGCCATTCACGAAGTACGTGATGACGCACACTGTGTTATTCATTTACACACAAAAGAAACCATCGCCGTTGCAACGCAAGAAAAAGGCCTGTTGCCACTTAGCCAATACTCAATGTTCTCATTGCCATCATTGTCTTATCATGGCTACGAAGGGTTAGCGGTAAACAGTGATGAGAAAAAGCGTCTACAAGATGACTTAGGCACCAACAACCACATGTTATTGGTTAACCACGGTGGTTTAACCGTTGGCCCAACAGTGGGTGATGCGTTTATGCGTTTTTATGATTTACAGCGTGCCTGTGAAATTCAATTAGCTATCCAAGCCAGTGGTCAAACAGCAATCCCAGTACCACAACCTATTATCGATAATATTTATAATCAAGCGAATGTCGTGCATAGCGGCAGCACCGGTGGCCAGTTAGCTTGGCCGGCAATGTTGCGTAAAGCTTATCGTCTTGATCCTAGTTTTGCTCAGTAAGGAGTAACCATGAAAGTTAATCGCGTCGAAGTGTTCGATATTCATTGTCCAGACAGACCTGCTTGGACACCTGTTTTTGTGCGTATTCACACTGATGAAGGTATTAGCGGTGTGGGAGAGGCAGGCCTTGCTTATGATTTAGGTCACAGTGCTGCAGCGGCAATGATCAAAGAAATGGCTGATGCATTTTTAATTGGTCATGACCCATTTCAAACAGAAAAATTATGGTCACGAATGCTACGCGAAAGCTTTTGGGGTTTAGGCGGTGGTCCTGTTGTGTATGCCGCAATGAGCGCTATTGATACCGCACTTTGGGATATTAAAGGTAAAGCATTAGGCTTGCCTGTTTACCAGCTATTAGGTGGTAAAGTTAACGATAAGCTACGTACATACGCATCACAATTACAGTTTGACTGGGACAGCGAATTTAAAGCACTTGTTCACCCAGAAGAATACGCAGAAGCAGCGCTTAAGGCGATGGCTGAAGGTTATGATGCGGTTAAAGTTGACCCAATCCAGTACGATAAAAACGGTAACACTTATTACGATCGTACTAACATCATTTCTCGTGCAGAAATGAAGTTATATCGTGCACGTATGCAAGCCATTCGTGAAGCGGTAGGTGACGAAGTTGATATTATTTTTGAATGTCACAGTTTGCCAGGTGCGACATCTGCAATTCAAATTGGTGAAATTGCTGAAGAGTTCGATTGTATGTATTACGAAGAGCCAGTGAACTACTTAAATCACTCATTACATGCAAAAGTTGCCGACAAAGTAGCGGTGCCAATTGCTGGTGGTGAGCGTTTGTATAACCGCTGGGGTGTGCGTCCATACCTAGAAGATCAAAGTATTGATGTGCTACAGCCAGACTTAGGCTTGTGTGGTGGTTTCACTGAAACTAAAAAAGTGTGTGATTATGCCGATATTTTTGATGTGCGTATTCAAGCTCACGTGTGTGGCGGCCCAGTAGCAACCGCAGCTTCGTTACACTTAGAAACCGCAATTCCTAACTTCTTAATTCACGAGCATCACACTTATGCAATTAAAAAGTGGAACCGTGAGCTATGTATTCAAGATCCACAACCTAAAAATGGTTTCTTCCAAGTATCAGAAGAGCCAGGTATCGGTATTGAGTTAAATGACGAAGTGGTTATGCGCTCACAACGTGTTGAGATTAAATAACACTCTGTAAAGTAACCCCTTATTATATAGGGGTTACTGAATTGGCGCTTTAACTTGAGTTTAGTACTAGCAGTTTATAGCTTGAGCAAGTTCAGTTGCTATTATTAGTGTTATAAGATCTAGAGGTTGTTGTGATACTACAGCCGATTTATCAGGCTATTCTGTTGATTCACATGTCTGTCCTTTGTAAATCACATAATGCTCACCACCAAAGCGAACTTTTCCTCGCTTACGTTCAATAAGTGTATCTGCTGACATATTATTAAATGATTCAATAAATTGCTTACGAGCACGGTGGATTTGAATATTGACATGGCATTCATTAATACCTAAATCGCGGGCTAGTTTTTTTACTTGCACCCAGCCTTGCACCTCGGGTGCAAATTTATTTTTAATATCTGCTAGTTTATAGCGCGCTAATAACACGGTGAGGTAATGATGCGAGCGTACATCAAAGTCTTGTAGTCCATCATTGTGCTTCACTTTTAACTCAGTTTGTTCTTCGTCTAAGCTTAAGCTGAAGATAAATTCTAAATCATTGGTGGAGATAGGGCTTAGGTCAATCGTGTTTTCTTGTGAGGTCATTTCAGCTTTAAACAACCGCCACTGTTGACCGTCGATAGCTATGGTTTGACCTTCTTCGAGGGGGGAGACCTGGTGATCATCGGTACTTTCGTAGCACCACATGTAATTGTAAGGATCAAAGCAGATGATTATTACGGGGTCGTGGTTGTTAGGCAGAAAGTGATATCGTTCCAGTACAATAGCATCAAGCGAATCATTAGCAACGGGTAATAAAAGATCCTTCGGTGACTCAATTGAGGTTAATTGATAAGTTACCTTATTAAGTTCAGAAAAGCTGATTTTATCATTTAAAGCTAATTGAGATTTGCTGTGTTTTTCAAGCTTTCTACCATTAAGCCACACGCCATTTTTACTCAAATCACGAATGTACCAATGTGGCTCAACCCACTCAATCACAGCATGTATCCGAGTGATTTCTGGATAATTTAATAGTGTATCTACAGAATGAGCTAAACGGCCAAAGCGATGGAAGTCGCGTAAATAAATGCTTTTACCAGAGTCTTTACAGGTAAGTACTGCCATAAATACATCCTTATATATGGAGAAATTATTTTATATTAGCATTTTATTATCATTTATTTTGCTTTTAATTAACATTGGGAGCTAAACTAATAAATATGCACTTAACTGACCGAGTTGTTTGTGTTTTTATTAAAGGATTACTATAAACAGGTACAAG
This sequence comes from Pseudoalteromonas thalassia, assembly GCF_049257215.1. Classification (NCBI taxonomy): domain Bacteria; kingdom Pseudomonadati; phylum Pseudomonadota; class Gammaproteobacteria; order Alteromonadales; family Pseudoalteromonadaceae; genus Pseudoalteromonas; species Pseudoalteromonas thalassia. The sequence continues at coordinate 46,400 of NZ_JBMMUE010000009.1, read as the reverse complement.
TACTGGCGCAAGGAGGGATGAGCACAATATACCTTGCGACAGACGTGCAACTGAACAGGCAAGTTGTACTTAAAGTCATGAAGCTAAAGAGTGACAATGTTCAACGTGCCATAAACGAAGCACAGCTCATTGCAAGCTTTAATCACCCAAATATCGTGCAGCTCTATAGAATCCTTCATGAGGATGAACAGGTTTTATTAGAAATGGAATACGTTAAAGGGACCACACTTGCACATCTAATAAAAGAGCGGCAGCTCAGTATAACTGAGAAAATAGATATACTTTCGCATATTTGTGATGGCTTAGCAGGTATTCATGAAAAAGAGATTCTGCATCTCGATTTAAAGCCCGCCAATGTATTGATCAGTGAAAATGGTGCAGTGAAAATTGCAGACTTTGGTATTTCAAAAATAAAGCACAAAGACATAAACACACAGACTACAAGTTTTGGTAGTTTGAAAGCAATGTCACCAGAACAACTTAATAACGAGACATTAGATTTTCGCAGCGACCTATTTTCATTGGGGTTAATGGCATATCAGCTATTTAGTGATGTTCATGCTTATATAAATCAAGCTAAAAGTACAGCAGATCAAGATATTGCTGCAGCAATAAAGTCATCCCCTTGCCGTGCAAATTATGAATCTATTTATACTATATCACCCGATTTGGCAGTACTAATTAAAAAGTTATTGGCCTTTAAACCAGAAAATAGACCAACAAGTGCGGGCTTGGTAGCTGCACAGTTTAAAAGTATTTTAGCAACGCTCAGTTTTGATTGCCCTACTGTTGAAGTGAAAGATATCGAAAAGCAGCAAAGCGTCCCCCTAGTTGATAAAAGGCTTATGTACTTAATCGGCTTTACAGTTTGTTTTGGTTTGCTGATTTGGGCTTATTTGGCGATGCAAACGAAGGAGTATATTGCGCTTTTACCAATTGATTTTACATCGACAAGCGAAGTGACAGAAACACAAAAGAGGTTACTTAACTTGGGAGTCACTGACGCAGTAACTGAGTTATTGTTAGAGAGTCGGCATTATGCTTTGATTTCAGAACAAGAAATTAAACAAACACAAAACGTATTGGGTAAAGAAGCTAGTTTGAGCGGGTTGGCAAGTGCACTCGGTGCATCAAAGTTATTAGTACCAAAACTAGACTGCAATCCTTTGTCGTGTGATTTTAGTTTGAGTCAGCTTGATCAAAATGCCACAGTAGTGAATAAATATCGTACCGCGACAGATAAAGAAAACTATCTAAATATATACAATTCGGCACTTTCTTCGGTGCAGAGCTTGCTTGATGTAAAGGTTGCTGAGCACAGTCAGTTATCCTTGTCTGATGAATTTGTTGATAAATATGTGTCACTTGTGGCACTCGTTGCCAATAACTTGGAAAGCTCTAAAGTAGAGAAATCAATAGCAGAGTCGTTGCTTTTTCAGCGTGCTGATTTTAAACCTCTTTACCCGCTTTATCGAAAAATTATGTTGCGACTTTATAAGATGACGCAAAATATTGCGCTTATAAAAGAGCTACAAACTCAGCTAGATAATTCACCCGAGTCTTATCGTGAAAGCCCAGCTTACTTAATTGATTTGTTGGAAATATATCAACACGCAGGTGAGCAAAGTAAAGCTTATAAGGTTATTAAGCAAATTCAAAACTCATCATTAGAGGCATATCAAAAGCAGAGTATTTTAGCTGTTTACTATAATCGAATTGGCGATCTAGAAAGCGCATTAACGCATGCTCGCAATGCATACACACTTAGACCAACTTTGCTCGCCACAAGAAATCTAGCGATTGCTTACCTCACTCAAGGACAACGTGCTGAAGCTGCCACTTATTTAAAAGAGGTTTTACGCTACAACCCTTCGGATATTGTGACGCTAAAAACATTGGCTGATATTTCATTGTTATCTGGAGAATTAAAAGAGGCGCAACAACATTATCAAAAATTAATTGATTCAGGGCAGCAGAGTCCTTCTATACTTAGTAATTACTCTATCGTTCTCTCCTTGCAAGGCGAGTTAGATGAGGCATTAATATTTGCGAATCGAGCTATGCTATTTGCGTCAGAAACATCTACCTTGCAGCTAAATTACGCTGACTTACTTTATTTAAAGGGCCAGACTGCTGAGGCACTCTCTTTATATGCAAGAATTAATAAGCGCCTTGATGCTTCGCCAAAGAATATTGCTGAACAATTAGAAAAAGCGCAGGTATTGATTCATCTAGAGCAAAATCAATATGCTATGAATCAAATTGAACAGGTATTAATTGCGCAACCTGATCTGGCAGAAGCATATTTTGTTAAAGCAATACTTCAAAGTGTACTAAATGAAAAATACTCAGCACTAGCGTCAATAGAGCAAAGCATTAAGCTGGGCTGGAGCCCAGTTTTTTATCGCTTAGGTTGGTTTAAACCGTTATGTTCCGAGCGTAAACTCGCCACTTTAATTGGTCAGTCTCATTATTTATTTTTATGTAATCATAATAAAAGCGCAGAGATAGACTCTGCGCATTTATAAATTAGGTTGGCTCCATGTCCTCAATGATGACTCGAGGATCTTGAGAGAAGTAACGCATAAGCGAGTTAATGTCTCCATCTCTTTTGGCAATTAGTCGAAAATTGATCTCATAATTTGCTTTTTGATCTAATTGTCCTGCAATAGCCTTATTTGGACTGTTAGCTAATAATTTTGCTAGCTCTTTTGATAATGCTTGATGAGGTAAAATGTTCGAAATAGTGACAACCAATGCTTTGCCATTATTTGCGACAATACTGTTGAGTTGATAGTTGAAATTGTCTTTAGCATCAGAGAAGTAACTGCCATTTTCGGCGAAACTCCAATCGGATTCTTTAGCAAGTTCGTAATAGAGGTTCAGGCTGTCACCTGCAAGTAGATCTTTGTAGTTAATTTTAATTTCTTCGGCACTCGCGCCAGACTGAGAAGTGATTTCCCATGGGCCGTTGTCATTGGGAATAACAAAAAAGCTAAGATCGTTCATGATATAAAATCCTGTTTTCTAATTGAGGAGCTGCTTATTTAATTCATAAGCAGCTATAACTATAGGTTGTTTAACAAGAACCCCAAATTGTGCCGCTCCATAGCGGACTATTATTTGCGTATACCGTTGCTTTAATTCCATTAAATGGTGGAACACCAAAGCGAAATCCACACGTTTGCATACATACTTTAACCGATGTACCGCTTGGAATTGGTAAACTTACTGAAAAACAGATATTGCCGACTACTGGAAAATTAACGCAAATTTTGCCATTTTCATAACTGGCGCCAACGCACGCTGAAATCTGTGCGGCTAACGTGGATGGATGAAACTCAAGAGGTTGATTAGCTGCTGTCTCGGTGGTCGCTAAACTAATAGAATGATCTTTGGTTAGATCGGGTACTAAGTTGGTATTTTTATCGCTGTCACACATAGTCAAATTCTCCTTGCATAATTTTGAAGTGGCAACAAACAAATCTCTAAATAGGTAATTTGCTGTTTGCCTGTTTGTGCAAGGAAAAGGATAGGTAGTTCTATTACAGCTTGTTATTACAGATTATTACATGATGGTATTTTGTTTTAATATCAATTGATTGGTTTGCATTTTACCAAAGGCAGTGGCTCGGTTGCTTTACTATCTAAATGGCGAACAAAGCACATTTGGTTTTTAATCAACAGCTCAAAGCGTTCTGGTATATTTGGATGTGAACCGCTGAGTGGATTCCCTTGTATATCAACGCCATTCAAGCTTTCGATGACAAGTATGCTGCTATTGATAAATGCTTCGTCGGATACCTGAATAGGCTTACTGTGCATTAACCTTGAAATGCCTTGTGCTATTAAGGTGCTTTGTGGCTCAGTAACGCGTGCGTGTTGAAGTTTAGGGGTTGGTTGCTGGGTATGTGAACTACAGCCAAACAAAACACTAAGTAGCAAGATACAGGTTAGATGGGCTCTCATCATAGCTCCATTAAGTTTACAGTGCCTAATAAAGGTTATTATATTGAATATAGTCAGCTTCTAATCAATTAGATAGATTGCACGGGCATTTTTAAAACTGAGTTGTTGCCATACATTGTACTGTTTACACAATGAAAAATAATGCTGCCAACATTGCTCATAGCTGGTATTGATTTGGCAAACAGGGAAGTTACTGGCAAACATGATTCGATGTTCACCAAAATAGTTTAACAGTTGATCCAGTAACCAGCGGTGCTTATTGGCCGCGAGCGTTGTAAATTCTAAACCAGAAAACTTAATCACGATATTATCGCAGCGACTTAATTTTATAATCGCACGTAGCCAGTTTTGCTCATTATTAATAAAGCCTAAATGATTTATAACCATCTGTAATTTAGGAATAGCACGACAGTAATGCAGTAACTGTTCGGTTACCTGTTGATTTTCAATCTCGAACTGAGCTTCAAATATTAAGTGTTTACTAGCAAGATAAGCAAGGTTCTCTTGGCAATGCGGGTTTAATAAACGCATTGAGTCACTCCCTTCGGTTATATCACGAATGCCAGCAAGTTGAGGTTGCTCTAAGGCTGACATTGCAGCGATAAACTGATTGCTAGGAGCATTAATGGCGCTAAAGCTAATTGCTTTATAGGGCATACTTTTCAAGTGTTTGCTAAGCCAGTTAAGCTCATTGACCGGTGCTTGGTTGTCGAAGCCTGCTTCAATATGCACCAGTGCTTCTAGTTGAAATGGACACGCTGCTTTAAGTTCTGCAGCGGTTGTTTGCGCTTTAATTTTATTGAGGTTTGGCCAAGCAGGAGGAGTGTTGCCTTGAAGCCAAGTATATTGACCCTCAGTGAGGTTAAAAAAGTGCACATGGGGGTCAATAATCTTGTCGCTCATTGTGTGGTGTATCCACCATCAATGCTTTGCAAGCTACCAGTGATAAAGCTCGCTTCAGGACTGATTAAAAAGTTCACCAAAGCGGCAATTTCTTCTGGTTGCCCTAAGCGACCTAAAGGTTGCAGCGCAGCTTCTTCAGCAACAACCTCAGCTTTGTTGGCACCACTTTGCTGACAATATGCATCAATTGCATTATGGAAAAGCGGCGTTTCTATCGTGCCCGGACAAACCGCGTTAGCACGAATGTTTAACGCGGCATAATCCAGTGCTGTGGTTTTTGCCATTGAAGCCAGTGCATGCTTGGTTAGGTTATAAGCAAACGAATTTGGTTTGCCAATAATTGCCTGATCAGAAGCAACCAATACAATGCTGCCACCTTGCTGGCTTTTCATGCTAGGTAATACGGCTTGAATTGCAGCATAAGCACCTTTTACATTGAGCGCAAACAGGGCATCAAACGTTGCTTCATCAGTGTTTTCAATGTTGGCACTCAAATGACGACCTGCATTGGATACTAAGGCATCAACACGACCCGTCTCGGCAATGATATCGGCGATAACCGATTTAACCTGCTGAATATCACTAACGTCACAGTGGCGATAATAGCCCTCAGATGGGGTGATATCTAAATTATAAACGGTGTAAGCTTCACGCTCTAAACGCTCAACAATCGCTTTGCCAATACCTTTACTGCCGCCTGTGACAATTGCAACGTTTGTCATCATTTACCCTTAGTGGCTGTGGCCACAGCCGCCTTCACCGTGCACATGACCGTGTGATAACTCTTCGGCTGTTGCTTGGCGAACATTAAGCACTTCAACGTCAAAAGTCAGTGTTTTACCAGCAAATGGGTGGTTTAAGTCACAATCTGCATTGAAACGACCTACTTTAACGATCGTTACTTGATGACGACCTTGGTTTGAATGAACAATAGCAGTCATACCTGGCTTCCACACTTTTGTGTTGCCTTGTAAGTGCTTAAGTGGAATACGTTGGATCAGATCGTCAACGCGTTCGCCGTAAGATTCGCTAGGCTCTAGAGTTACGCTGAAGTTATCGCCAGCAGTTTTTCCTTCAAGCGCTTTTTCAAGACCCGGAAGCATGCCTTCAGTGCCATGGATATATGAAAGTGGCTCGCCATCTTTGCTAGATTCAATTTGCTCGCCCGCTTCACTCAAAGTGTAGTGAAACTCAACCACTGCGTCTTTACTGATTTGCATTTTATTTCTCTTTAGAATTTAAAATATAAGCGTTGATTTTACGCTAAGCGCTTTGGCTGAGCAATCAAGGCTTTTTCAATGAGCTCTCAATACCAGATAACATTACTTCGCTGGCTGATGCTTGCGGCTCGGGCTGCATTATTTGTGGCAAGTGCAAAGTGAGTATGGTGCCGGGTTTAATTATGCTGGTGGCGGTTAGTTTATTCCACTTTGCAACATCTTTGTGAGGAACATCGTAAAGCTGACTGATACTCCAAATAGAGTCCCCAGGTTTTACTTGGTAATTAACTGCAATAGTTGATACCACATCTTCTTGTTGCTCTAAGTAAGGACTAATATCGTAATCGACGATGAGTGATTTTGGCATGGTGTGAGGCTTTGTTAAACTCAACTGCTCGGCAATTTTAATTAAGTTCGAAGACTTGTTATTCATCTTTTTTAAATCAGCTACTTGCATACCAAAGCGGGTGGCGATGCTGTATAACGTATCACCTTTTTGTACCGTGTACTCTCCAGCAAAATTATTTCTAAATAGCTTACTTTGCAACAAGGTTTGTTGCTCGACAGGCAGGAGTAAGGTATGGGGGCCATTTGGAGAGCTTTGGTTTTTTAAATAACCAGGGTTCAATTTGTGTAGCTGTTTACGCCCCACCCCTGACAAACTAGCGATAACTGAAAAATCGAACTGCTGGCCGATATTAAACTCAGTAGTCAGTGCTTTATTTGCGAGCCTTGGGCGCTTAAGGCCTAGTTCAGGATGTTTTAGTAAATAACTCAGTGCCATTAACTTTGGGATATAGTCGGCAGTTTCTTGAGGCAATGAAAGAGACCAATAATCTGTTTTTTTACCCAAGCGTTTGTTTTTTGCTATGGTTTTTTTTACTCTGCCTTCGCCACTATTGTAGGCTGCTAAAGCATGCAGCCAGTTACCATCAAACCGTTTATGTAAGTAACGTAGATAGGCCAATGCAGCATCAGTTGAGGCTAATACATCTTGACGACCGTCATACCATTGATCGCTTTGTATGCCAAAGTGATAGGCGGTTGCTCCAACTAATTGCCACACCCCAACGGCATGTTCTGATGAGCGAATTGTAGGCCTGAAGTCACTTTCTACAAAAGGTAATAATGCCAACTCCATTGGTAACTTTTGTTGCTCTACACGGCGGACAATATGATACAGATAGGGTGCAGCTCGTTTGTTTACTTTCAGTAAGTAATTAGGTTGTGCTAAATACCATTTAAGACGAGCGGTGGTCTGTGCATTGGTTTGGAAAACAAGGCTTAAATTATTCGCAATGTGTTGCCATAACTCTTCGGCACGTGCAGTTGGTAATGGAGTATTATTTACTGGCACAGGCTCTTTTGGTGACACCTTTATTTGGGGCGTCGCCACAATAAACTCGTTTGCTTCGAGTTGGGGGGCTAAGTCAGGTTCATAGTGGCTGAAGATAGCTGGCCGCTCTGAGTGTTCCTGAGCAGTGTCTTGCTGAGTAAGTTGGCATCCTTGTAAGCCAATAATAAAGCTCAGCAAAAGTATGTATTTCAATTTTATACGAGCCATATAATAAAATCCTTTTATTATTTTAGCGCTATTTTGACAATTTGGCCTTCTTAAGTCCAGCTTCTAGAAACATAGTGAATGCCCGATTACCAATTTCATCAAGCTGATATTGCTGTTTGATCTGTTCAGGAAAAAGCTCAATTAACTCCTCAACCGATTTATCTGGCTGCGCTTTTGTAAGGGTAATAATTGCGTTTAAAAATGCGATTGGTTTAGCTAGTTCAGCTGTATTTAGCTGTTCGCCATGGCCGGGTAAAATAGTCACGAGCTCAGTGTTATTGTGAATTTTTTTGAGCGTTGCTAGCCAGTTTTCTAATTCGCCATGACCAGGGTAGGGCAAGCTATCAACGATATCTGCACCAACTAACACTCTGCCATGATCAGCGGTAATGGTTAAGTCACCTTGAGTGTGAGCCCGATAAGGCGTTAATGTAATAGGGTAGTGACCTAATTCAAGACTAGTCTGCTTTGATACGCTTATCGCTGGTGGGTTTAAACTAAGCTCTCGCCAGCGAAATAAACGTTGTTTAGCAAGGGTTAATTTGTCTCGCCAAATTGTTTGCTGATCTTCAGGCTGATTCGCCAAGCGTTGGTAGCTAAGCTCAATACTTTTTTCATAACCATCTAGTTTATCTTTTAATGCTTGTTGCATTGCTGCAAATTCACTAGCCACTTGCTGATGTACAATTAGTTTGGCATCAGGAAATTCAGCTTGTAATACGGCTAACCCTAACAAGTGGTCATCGTGAAAATGACTCGCCACTAGATAACACAAGGGGGTTTTTAAACGTTGTTTTAATTGCTTGGCAAGGCTTTCAACTTCTGCAAAGTTACCACTTGCATCTACCATCAAAGCACATTTTTTTCCTTCAATGAGTACTTGGTTTGAATCATAAAAGCGTAACTTACTTTGTTGTTTTAAAAATTGAATTTCAGGCGTGATTGTATGCCAGCTAACATTTGCTTGTGCGTTTAACCCAGTAAATAAAAAAAGTAATGCAGCAGCAATTCGCATATTTATTTGCTCGAATATGAGTGAATATGATCGATTGTAAACAAAAAAAGCGCTGTGTGCGCTTTTTAGGGATCGAGATGTTGGCTGAGTTTATCAATTAAACTGTCATGTTGCTGTTCTTGTTTTGCTTGTTGCGATTTCACTTCAAGCAATTCATGACTTAAATGTAATGCAGCCATTAGCAAAGCGTTTTGTTCATTACGAACTGTTGAGCGTTGTTTCATTTGCTCCACCAAGTCATTTAAATTTTGAGCTGCGGCTATAAGGGCATGCTCTTGCCCTTGTGGGCAAGAGAATTCATGTTCCTTACCCAGTAGCTCGACAGTGACTCGCTGACTTTGTGGGGAGCTCATTAGCTAGCCTGTTGAACGCTTTGTAATTTCTCAAGCAGACCAGTAAGTGTACTGCTAGCATCTTTTTGTTTCTCTTCGTTTTCGAGAACTTCAAGTTGCAGAGTTTCGTTTTCATCTAACAGTTTTGCTGTTTGTTCTTGTAAGCTTTTAACTTCGCTTTCAAGTTCACTGTTGCGAAGGATTAATTTGTCGATCAGTTGTTCGAGTTGGGAAAGAGTTTCGTTATTCATAAATGCGCTCATAAAACTGTGATTATTGTCATGCAAATGTAAAGGAAAGTGCCTTGATATGCCAGCATTTACGGCTGTTTTAGCAGATTTTTATTTATTATTAAGGCGTAATTCAGTGTAATGGCTTTTTTATTCATTTATGGTTCACTGAAGCGCCACATTTTCTGTTTATCATGTACAATATGACTATTCATTTTTAATGCAGCTTTTGCATCTGGCGACTTATAAATATGCTTAGTTATCGACATTCTTTCCATGCGGGCAATCCTGCCGATGTTTTAAAACACCTTGTTTTAGCTGAAGTACTTAAATACCAAACTATCAAAGATAAGCCACTCGATTATGTGGATACGCATTCTGGTGCAGGTTTTTTTGAACTGGCTGGTAGTGATGCACAAAAAACACAAGAATATTTAGATGGCATCGCCAAGCTTTGGCATCACCGTAGTGAACATGCGGAACTAAATGACTATATTGAACTTATTAAGTTGTTTAATGAAAATGGTAATTTAGATTTTTACCCGGGCTCACCAAAAATTGCAGAGCACTTCCTACGCCGCCAAGATAATGGCTGGTTTTTTGAATTACATCCGCGCGACTTACAGCTTTTGCAAGACAACATGAAAGGAAAGCGTTCAATTCGCGTGCGTGGCGAAAATGGTTTTCAAGGCTTGGTAGGCTTGTTACCACCAGCCTCTCGGCGTGCGTGTGTATTGATTGACCCTCCATATGAAATTAAAGATGACTATGACACTGTTGTAAAAACGCTTGTCAAAGCACATAAACGTTTCGCAACAGGCACATATATGATTTGGTATCCGGTAGTCGACCGTGAACGAATCGATAGAATGGAAGCAGGATTAATTGCGTCAGGTATGCGCAATATTCAACTTTTTGAATTAGCAACTGAGGCCGATACCGACGTTCATGGCATGACAGCATCGGGTATGATAGTGATCAACCCGCCATGGAAATTAAAGCAAACAATGGATGCGGTATTACCAGAACTTGTTTCATTACTGAGTGATAGCAGTGGTTTTTATCGCAGTGAACAGTTAGTTGAAGAGTAAATAGTTTTGCAAATAAAAAGCCCAACAATCACTGTTGGGCTTTTTTATGCGTTGCCTAAATTTATCTTTATAGTTGTTTATATAAAGTTTAGGTTGCTTTATTTAGTTCATATAAGTGGCTGCAAAGGTAGCAACAGGTTCGCTACTGTCATCAAGCAATATGAGCTTTTCACCATTTATTGTAAATTGAGCAGTCGCAGCTAAAGCTGCAGACATAGCTGCTTCGATATCCATTTGCGAAATACACATTTTTTCGGTGCTTGCTAATGGGTTAAAGGTCAGAGTTTGGCCACTGACTTCATAGCTACCAGAGAAATTATTGCAGCCCAAGAAACCATTGGTTGAGCCATCTTCTTTGAATTGAATAAAAGGCTCTTTGGTTTCGACCGTCACTGCTTCATCATTAATGGTGATAGCTTTCCAGTAAGTGTTTACCAAAGTAACATCTGGCTTTTTAGCAGATACTTTAGAAACGGTTACCTTGTAAACCTCAGCAGTTTCATCTTCGACAAATGGATTGTTATGAGTAGTGCTGATATAAAGCAATTTACCTTGGTTTTCGATGCGAGCACTTACGCTGTAACGGTGACGATCAACGATTTTACTATCATCATATTCAAGAGCCACAGTGTAAGGTGGTGCACCATTTAGTTCAATCTCTTGCTCGCTGATTACATCAGCTTTTGCGTCCATTTTTGAAACATCAGCAAGTTGCACCTTTAGTACTGAGCCTAGTGGTAACATGCTGCGATCTAAGTAAGTAACCTCAGTAGTAAGAGTTTTCATTGTAGATTGCTCTGCTTGTTGGGTACTAGAATTGTCCCCACAACCCGTTAATACAACGCTGCTACCTAACAGCATAAGACTACAAATAGAGGCGTTTTTTAAAGATGAGAAGGTATCCGAAGCCATGATTATTTTCCTTGCGTTACACTATGTAAATAATTAGAAAAGCATAAAGTTCGCTGACTTAATCATAGCTTAATTAATTGAAAATGGGCACAAGGCCCATTTATTTCATGTATTATTTTTTCACGTACTTAGTGAGAATAACAATACGCTGACCTTCTACGCGCCCTTCGATGTGTTCAGGGTTGCTAGTCAGGCCGATATTTCTAACAGCTGTGCCTCGTTTTGCAACTAGGCTACTGCCTTTTACGTCAAGATCTTTTATCAGTGTAACGGTATCACCAGCTTGAAGAACCACACCATTGCTATCGATATGTTTAATGTCATCTTCTTCGGCAAGGGCCATTTGCGCCCATTTAAGGGTATCCTCTTCAAGGTAAATCATGTCTAGCGCGTCTTGTGCCCAACCATTATCCGCAGCTAAGCGTTTTAACATGCGATAAGCCACAACTTGCACAGCGGGTGTTTGACTCCACATGCTATCGTTTAGGCAGTGCCAATGGTTTGCTGTTAGCTCTGCGCTATTGTCAATTTGGTCTTTACAGGTTTGGCACACATAAATGCACTTGTCTGAATGAGCCTCTGTAACAGGGGGGACTTCGTAAACAGATAGGTTATCTGTATTAGTACAAAGTTCACATTGGTTATTACTGCGTTCGATAAGGGCTTGTTCAATGCTCATAGGAGGCTCTTTTAAGTTAACAAGGTAAGAAAAACAGCGCGCAGTATAGCAAAAGTAGGTCCAAAGCGGAATATCCTTAGTTATTGTGGGGGTATGTTTTTCGTATATTTGTTGATGATGGCATCAAGGCGGCCGGATTGTTTTAACTCATCGATAGCCATATTTATCTTTGGTAGCAATGCTTGGTGTTCAGCACGTAGGCGAATTTTTAGGTTACCAAGCGAGTGTAGCGCGCCAAAGTCGATATCAGTATTAAATTGCTGAGCCCAATACAGCGCAGGCAGTTTATCTAGAATGACTACCTCAATACGTTTTAGTTTTAGAGCTTCAATAAGTTGCTTTTCAGAACTAAAATCGACCCGTTTAAAGTGGTTGTCGTCGTAGTAATAATAGCCAAGTATAGTACCAACAGGTTGATTTTTTATGGCCTCAAGCTGTTGCCAATTGGTCACATTACTTTTCAAACTTACTAGGTACTCTTCAATGGTAAATAAGCTATCTGAATAAATAAATTGTGGGTTTTGCTTTTCGGTTTGGCTTAACCATTCAAGGCTAATTACATCAAAGTCGATGTGCCCAAGATGAAGATATTTAACGGTACGTTTGGCTGGCAGCTCTACATGTTTTGCTTGTATGTCAGCGAGCTGCATAACTCGCATGATAATTTCAGGCAATATCCCCGGTTCACGTTTATCGTTTGTGTAATATGGGAAATAGTTTCCAGACCCCGTGACATTGTATTTAAGTACGGGTGGTTGTTCCGCTTGTACAGACCGTGAAAGAAGTAATAAAACTAAGAAAGCCGAGTAAATTAGGGGCAATGGATTATTTGACATCGTTTTCATGTGCCTAGTGTGGTCGGGTTTTTATTTTTTAGCAAGGTGTTCAGCTTTCACTATACTAAGAACAGGAGTAAAGTGGGGGGACAGTATCTGAGCGAGATGTATAATGTCAGAATTAAGTATGGAAGGTGACAAAAGTCAGAGCATGACGCAGTATATAGCCCGGCAGCCAATATTTAATGCTGACAGAAACCTGTATGCCTATGAGTTATTGTACAGGGAATCAAATGATAATGTCTTTCCGGTGGGGACCAGTGATGGTCAAGCTACAGGTCGATTGTTTTTCAATGCCTTGATGTTGATGGGGTTAGAGAAGCTTACAGGTTTTCAACCAGCATTTATCAACTTATCAACTGACGCTATTTTAGATGACTTCCCAAAGTTGTTGCAGCCAACCAGTGCTGTGATAGAAATTGTCGAGCGTGCGACAAGTATCCCGCAAATTATTGGTCGAGTTAAACAATTAAAGCAAGATGGTTACCTTTTTGCTTTAGACGACTACGACGGTGATGATAAGTGGCAAGATGTATTGCCATTAATGGACTTCATAAAAATAGAGGCTGCTGACCCAATCATTAAAACCAATATGACGGTTAAAAAGCTTAAACGCAGCTACCCAAAAGCAAAAGTTATTGTTGAGAGAGTAGAAAGCTACGAAGATTTTCAACAATTAAAAGCGGCTGGTTGTGATTTATTTCAAGGGTATTTTTTTGCGAAGCCAGAATTGCTAAGGTTTGGTAATGTGGAGCCTTCAAAAGTGGCTGTTCTAGAGTTACTCAGCTGCACTGCTCAAACGGCTCTAAATTTTGACCAAATCCAGCAACGTGTAGCCAAAGATATTGCCTTAACAGCTAGAATTTTAAGGTTGGTAAACGCACGAACCAGCAGTACACAACAGACAATTCGCTCAATTTCGCAGGCGGTTATTTATTTAGGTGAAGATGCAATTAGGCAATTTGTTCGTGTATTAGCACTAAGCGAGTTAGGGAACGATAAACCACAAGAGTTAACTAAGCTTGGTTTAACTCGTGCTAAATTTATATCACTGATGCTTGAACCTGCGGGTAAAGAGCTTTCGGAGCAAGGTTATTTAGTGGGTCTTTTGTCTGTATTGGACGCTATTTTAGATGTAAAGCTTGATGCGGTTGTTAAAGAGTTCTCGCTTGGAGCTGAACTTACAAGTGCACTGGTTAAGTTTGATGGAATGCAAGGAGCCAGTTTGCAGCTTGTTATAGCCATGGAAAAAGAACAGTGGCAAACAGCAACCAAGTTACTAAAGATAATTCGTCCGGCAGCGAATATGGATATTGTGTATCGTGCAATGTATGACGCTCGTGCCTATGCTGACAATGTGTTTGACACTTTAGCATCGGTTGCAGACTAATCTCGTTAAGTTAGCTATGATGCCCGCAATGTTTACAGGTAAGGGTTATCAATATGCGTGTTTTTTTCCCCATTGTAATGATTATTGCGGCGTTAGCTTTACTTATACCGGGCGTGACGAGGCCAGTTTTAACCTTAGAAGGTAAAATAGATAAATCGAAGCTTGCTAAAACAGGTATTGAAATGATTGCCGATGAAGGCGATCGCAATACGCGTAGTGTACTAATGATGGCATCAAGCATGTTGGGGCTTGATAAGCTTGAAGGCGAAATCGATGCCTACAAAAAAACGCGCAGCATTTGGGGCACAGTAAATGAGCTTGCCAATAACAAAAACTACCTTGTTGCCGCGTTGGTAGCGGTGTTCTCGATTGTTATTCCCACTTTAAAACTCCTGATGCAATTACTTTATTGTTTCTTACCGATGAATAGATTTAAGCATTTGCTCGGTCAACTCATACAAGGTCTAAGTAAATGGAGCATGGTTGATGTGTTTGTGATTGCGTTGATCGTGTCTTATTTGGCTGGTAACGCCGATGGACAAATGGGCGAACTGATAAAAATGCATGCCGAATTAGGCGATGGATTTTGGTATTTTACTGGTTATTGCCTGTTTGCTATTGCTGCTAGCAGTAGCATTAAAACAGATAAACCCTTGTCGATCGCGTAAATTTCGGGCTACAATTTGGGCAACTAATTTTTAAGGTATGATAATGACGCGACTTTCAAGCTACTTATTGATAGCTATGATGCTGCTCACTTTTGTGGGTCAGTCAGTTGCGTCTGTTGCTATGGTATGTGATATGCCACATGCCAGCATGCAAATGGACCATCATGCTACTATGAGCGCTGACAGCGACATGAGTGATATGGACTGTTGCCATGAAGACGTAATGGATACCAGCGATTGTGCGTGTCCGTTAAATGCCTGTACAGCTCACTCACTCCTGCCGCTAAATGATTTAGTTGTTAAATCAATTAAGCAATCAGAAAAAGTCACAGTGTTAGGCGCCAGCCAGCTTAGTTTCCGTGTAAGTTCTTTATATCGTCCACCTATTACTGCTTAAGCAGGATAGGTCTGTCTAAAATTCAGCAAAACGCTGAAATACACCTCATCCTGCAACCAAAATCTATTGTTTTTTTAACCATTTTTAAGATTTTTGGAGCATGTGATGATTCACAGCAAATTGATTAAGGCGCTTTCTCTTGGCGCAGTATTGATAACCTCAAGTTTAGTGAAAGCAGAGCCGTTGGCACTCAATCAGGTGATTGATTATGCATTGACTCACGAGCCTTGGTTACAGGCAAATAAATACCAGCAACAGGCGATAGAAGCGCAAAGCATTGCGGCCGGTACCTTACCAGATCCAGTATTAACCGTTGGGCTAATGAATTTACCAACCGATGGTTTTGCCTTTGATCAAGAAGGTATGACGCAATTCAAAGTGGGCTTGTCACAACAATTTAGCCGAGGTGATAGCCTTGCCCTACAGCAGCAAGCATTGAAACAATCAGCTGAGCAATACCCTTGGCTGCGTGCAGACCGCCAAGCGCAGGTTAAAGCCATTGTTAGCGAAGCATGGCTAAATGCCTATCGCGCGCAAAAAAGCATTCAACTGATCAACCAAGATAAAGCCTTATTTAATCAACTTATTGATATTACAGAAGCAAGCTATGCCAATACACTTGGCGCAACTCGCCAGCAGGATATTATTCGCGCTCAGCTAGAGCTGACTCGGCTTGAAGATAAGCTGGTGATGTTAGAGCAACAGTTTGATAGTGCCAAAAAGCGACTAGCACAATGGCTACCTATTGAAATGCTAAACGGTGCCGTGAGCGATGACAATACTAAGGTGGCTGCACTAATGCCTTATCAAGAGCTTGCACCATCGGGGGTGACTGAAGTGTTGATGAGTCACCCGGCAATTATTGCTATTGATCATGCAATGCGTGCTAAAAACACCCAAGTGCAAGTGGCTAAAGAAGCGTATAAGCCGCAATTTGGTATGAACCTAGGCTATGGCTATCGTGACGACACACCTATGGGTGACTCTCGCGCTGACTTGTTCTCTATAGGGGTGAGTGTTGATTTACCGCTGTTCACTGATAACCGTCAAGATCAACAAGTCAATGCCGCAATAGCTAGTGCAGAGGCAGTAAAAACCAACAAACTTATTACCCTACAAAAATTGCAAGGTCAGTATTTTAAAGAGCTTAGCCAGTTGAGCCGACTAGCCCAGCGCAAAGCACTGTATCAACAGCAGCTATTACCGCAAATGGCTGAGCAAGCCGAAGCGACTTTAAATGCTTACACCAACGATGATGGAGACTTTTCAGAAGTGATGCGCGCACGTATCAGCGAACTTAACGCAAAAATTGATGCGTTGAATATCGAAATAGACAAACAAATAACCCTCTCTCGCCTTAACTATTACGCAGCAGCAAAAGATAACCAAATAAATGCAGCACAAAGCCAAGGAGCTACAAATGAATAACACAGTGAAATTAGTTATCGCCTTGGCGGTAGGTGCGGCATTGGCAACGGCTGTAAATAAACTAGCTGAGCCAGATCATGGAGCTATGCCAAGCGCTGAGAAAAAGCCGTTATATTGGGTAGCGCCTATGGACAGTAATTATCGCCGTGATGAACCGGGTTTATCGCCAATGGGTATGGAATTAGTCCCCGTTTATGAGGAGCAAAGTAGCGCTGAAGACAGCCCAGGTACTGTGAGAATCTCACCAGCGGTCGTTAATAATTTAGGAGTAAGAACGACGCCTGTACGTTTTAAATCATTACAAACGACGGTTGATACGGTTGGCTATGTGCAATACGACCAAGACCAATTAGTGCATATTCACCCTCGTGTCGAAGGCTGGATAGAAACCTTATATGTTAAAGCCGCAGGTGACCAAGTTAAGCAAGGCGAGCCACTTTATACCTTGTATTCTCCACAGTTAGTGAATGCACAAGAAGAGCTACTGCTTGCCCTTAAACGTAACAACGCAGTGCTTATACGTGCGGCCAAAGCACGCTTAGCCTCACTGAATGTTTCTGACGATTTTATTGCGCGATTAGAGCAAAGCCAAAAGGTCAGACAAAACATTACCTTTTATGCCAAGCAAAGTGGCGTATTGGATGAGCTAAATATCCGCGAAGGCTTCTTCGTAAAACCTGGCACAACCATGATGAGTATTGCTCATCTAGAAGAAGTGTGGGTTGAGGCGGAAGTTTTCGAGCGCCAAGCAGGGCTTATCCATAAAGGCTTGCCAGTTACTATGACATTAGATTACTTACCGGGTAAACGCTGGCAGGGCGAGGTCGATTATATTTACCCAACCCTTGATGAGAAAAACCGTACCCTTCGCGTGCGCTTACGTTTTGCCAACCAAGATGGCTTACTAAAACCAAATATGTTTGCTGAAGTGAGTATTACTACCAAGCCGACTGAGCCGCAATTAGTCATCGCAAAAGAAGCGGTGATCCGTACAGGTAGCCAAGACCGTGTTGTAATCGATTTAGGTGAAGGGCGCTTTAAGTCAGTCGCCGTGACGCTAGGTCGTAGTGATAATCATGATGTCGAAATTTTATCAGGCTTACTGAAAGACGATAACGTAGTGGTGTCAGCGCAGTTCTTAATAGACTCAGAATCAAGCAAAAGCTCTGACTTTATGCGTATGCAAGAGCCGGATACTGATAGTGCAATGGTCAATGGCGTGATCAACAGCATTGACCGCGAAGCCCGAACTGCCGTGATCAGTCGCGAAGCCATCCCTAAATGGGGGCGAGATGCAGCAACCATGGAGTTTCATTTTTCGCCACGCATCGATATGTCTAGTTTGCAAAGCGATGATGAAGTGCATTTTACCTTTAAGCTGGTTGATGGTGAGTTTGTGATTTTTGACATTATGACCATGAGCCACCCTATGCAAGGAGAAATGCAATGATAGCAGCCGTGATCCGTTGGTCAGTCGGTAATCGCTTCTTTGTATTACTGCTGTCTTTAATGTTGGCGGGCTTTGGGATTTTTTCTTTAAAGAATACCCCAGTTGATGCCTTGCCTGACTTATCTGATATACAGGTTATTGTAAAAACGTCTTACCCAGGACAAGCGCCACAGGTGGTGCAAGATCAAGTAACGTTTCCGATCACCACGGCCATGTTGTCGGTGCCGGGTGCTGAAACGGTCAGGGGCTTTTCGTTTTTTGGTGACTCTTACGTATACGTTATTTTTAACGAAGACACCGACCTTTACTGGGCTCGGAGTCGGGTGCAAGAGTATTTGAGTCAAGTAAGTGCTCGCTTACCTGATTCAGCAAGGCCTGAACTTGGCCCTGATGCAACAGGGGTGGGTTGGATTTACCTGTATGCGCTGGTGGATAAAACCGGTAAACACGATATTAGCCAGCTACGAAGCCTGCAAGATTGGTTTTTAAAGTTTGAGCTGCAAACTGTGCCGGGCGTATCAGAAGTAGCGTCTGTTGGTGGTATGGTTAAGCAGTATCAGGTGAATGTCGACCCGGATAAATTGCGTGCTTATGGTATTCCGCTAAGTTTAATTCAAACAGCAATTAAGCAAGGTAACCAAGAGCGTGGTGCCTCAGTGGTCGAAATGGCAGAGGCCGAATACATGGTATCGAGCACAGGTTACATCAAAAGTGTGGCCGATTTAGAGGCCATTCCGCTGGGTACTAATGCCAATGGTACGCCACTGCAATTACGCGATGTGGCCGATATAAAACTTGGGCCGCAAATGCGCCGTGGTATTGCTGAATTAAACGGCGAAGGCGAAGTAACTGGTGGTGTGGTGGTGATGCGCTTTGGAGAAAACGCCGAAGCAACCATTAAACTCGTAAAAGAAAAGCTAGAGTCGCTCAAAAAAGGCCTGCCAGAGGGCGTCGAAATCATTCCAGTGTACGACCGTTCAAACCTTATTACCCAAGCGCTTGATAACTTAAGCTCAAAGTTAATTGAAGAGTTAATCGTCGTGGCCTTAGTGTGTGTGGTGTTTTTATTCCATATACGCTCATCGATCGTAGCCATTATCACGTTGCCAATGGGTATTTTAACGGCTTTTGTGGTGATGTATTGGCAAGGTATAAACGCCAACATCATGTCGCTTGGCGGCATAGCGATTGCTATTGGTGCAATGACAGATGGTGCTATCGTGATGATAGAAAATATGCACAAGCATATGGAGAAAACCCCTCTGACCGATGAGAACCGCTGGCAAGTCGTGATGGACTCAGCCTCAGAAGTCGGGCCCGCGTTATTCTTTAGTTTATTAATTATCACCGTCAGCTTTATGCCAGTGTTTATTCTAGAAGCACAAGAAGGCCGTATGTTCTCGCCACTGGCTTATACAAAAACCTATGCCATGGCAGCTTCGGCTGGTTTAGCGATTACACTGGTGCCGGTGTTAATGGGCTACTTTATTCGCGGTAAGGTTATATCGGAGCAGAAAAACCCTGTTAACCGGTTATTGGTGGCAGCGTATAAACCCTTATTAAATGCGGTATTAAAAGCGCCGAAAACAACTCTGTTACTCGCTGTGGTTTTGGCTGCTATTGGTTTTTACCCAGTTAATAAAATTGGTAGTGAGTTTATTCCTCCCCTTGATGAGGGCGACTTAATGTACATGCCAACTACTTACCCGGGTATTTCAATAGGTAAGGCCCGTGAAATCTTACAGCAGACCGATAAGTTAATTGCCAGTGTGCCAGAGGTCGAGTCGGTATTCGGTAAGGTAGGTCGTGCAGATACTGCAACAGATCCGGCGCCACTCACCATGATCGAAACCTTTATTCAGTTAAAGCCAAAGTCACAGTGGCGCGAGGGCATGACAACCGAGAAACTGAAAAAAGAGCTCGATAATCTGGTTAAGTTCCCAGGGCTCACTAATGCGTGGGTTATGCCAATCAAAACGCGAATCGACATGCTTGCCACTGGTATTAAAACGCCTGTGGGGATCAAAGTTGCTGGTCCAAAGCTGAGTGAAATTCAAAAAATCGGTGAGCAAATTGAAGTCATCTTAAAAGACTTACCGGGCACGGCTTCGGTGTACTCTGAGCGTGTTGCCGGCGGTCGCTACATCAAAGTCGATATCAACCGTGAAAAAGCAGCGCGTTATGGTTTGAATATTGCTGATGTACAACAGGTTGTTGCTACTGCTATCGGTGGTATGAATGTGACCGAAACCGTTGAAGGGCAAGAGCGTTACCCTGTTAACTTGCGTTACCCACAAGATTATCGTGACTCGCCAGAAGAGCTTAAGTTGCTACCGATCGTGACGCCAAATGGACAGCGCATCGCATTGGCTGATGTTGCTCATGTCTTTATTGAAGATGGCCCGCCGGGTATTAAAAGTGAAAATGCGCGTATTAATGGCTGGAGCTTAATCGACATTGAAGGCAGTGATATCGGCAGTTATGTTGAGCGTGCGCAACAAGCGCTGCATGAGCAACTCGAGCTACCTGCTGGTTACTCAATTACGTGGGCAGGGCAATATGAATATATGGAGCGTGCTAAAGCTAAGCTTAGCTACGTATTGCCATTAACCTTGGCAATTATTGTGGTGCTGTTATACCTCAATTTTAGAAGCTTTACTGAGGTGGCAATGATCATGTTGACCTTACCGCTTGCGATGATAGGGGGTATTTGGTTGATGTACCTTGAAGGATTTAACTTCTCGGTAGCCGTTGGAGTCGGCTTTATAGCCTTAGCTGGGGTTGCTGTAGAAATTGGCGTGATCATGCTGGTTTATCTCAACCAAGCTTATCAAGATGCTAAAGCGCAATCAGCACAATTTACGGTTACAGAGCTGCGCCAAGCAATCATCAATGGTGCGGGCCTTCGGGTGAGACCTGTAATGATGACAGTTGCCACCATTATTATCGGTTTACTGCCTGTGCTTTATGGCACTGGAACGGGTAGTGAAGTGATGAGCCGAATAGCAGCACCTATGGTTGGCGGAATGCTCAGTGCCATTGTTTTAACGCTACTTGTGTTACCTGCGCTTTATTTTATTTGGCGTAAACGAGATCTATAAATTTTACAGTCAGTGTGTAACTTGTACGCTTTCACTTGCTACAAGTTACACATTTCATTTTTAACATCATGATAATTAATGTGTTTTTTACTGGTGTGATTTATGCAGTGTCTTATTAAATTGATTTTGATAAGGAATGCACATGCAAGTTAAAACAATACAGCAAGTTTATGATTGGACCGTGTTATTTCATACCCAAATGGCGGCCAACTTCCATAATGTTAAAGACTTACTGGACGAGCACAATCAAATGCTGGTGGAGTATTATCTGCAATACGAGAAAAAATTGGCAGAAGATCTGGTTGGCTTTAAAGCCATTACAGAACTGAACACACTTGATACTTATTGCTACGAGTACTTTTCAGACAACCCAGATTTGATCACGTTTGATGATATTAGTACTGATCAAAAAATTGATGAAAAGGCCATTCAAGTATATTTAACGACACAGCATCAAAAGGTTATTGATTTATATGAATACCTTGTATCGCGTGCCGAAACTGCTGCAACGATTGAAAAGCTCGAGCGTTTACTAGAGCTTGAACATCAAGGTCTTAAGCAAATGATGCAAAGCTCAAACCGTCATATGGATATGTAATCGATTAACCTATTAATCCGCTTAATGAAAATCGAGTAAGAAGCCGACCTTTTTAAGGTGTTTTTGCTCTTGCTGTAAATCCGCCAAAAGCAAGGTATGTTCTTTAAGCCACTTATTGTGAAACTTTAAGAACATACTATTTTGCTTGGCTGTGACCTCAAGATCAAAACCTTGGTCAGTAATGCGCTTTTGATTTAGCAATACTGCTAAGCGCAAAATAACAATTAACTGCAATATTTCGTAATGCTGCATGGTATGCAGAGCTGGAAAATCTTCTAAACGGATCTTTTTACGATAAAAGCGGATCATACAGCTAAGTAGTGTTTGTTGTTGCTGTGTGAAGCCCGGTAATTGACTGTTTGCTACGATATACGCACTGTGTTTATGTATTCCTGATGAATTAACCCCTAAGCCAATTTCATGCAGCTGCGCGGCCCAATCCAGTAAGTTGACATAGTCAGGGTCGGTAAGTTGCCATGCCCCTTTTACCTGTTCAAACAGCCACTTTGCAGTTGTCGATACACGATTAGCATGCTCTTTATCTATGGCATTACGCTCAGATAGGTTCGCAATAGTATTAGTGCGAATATCTTTATGGGCGAGCTTTTGCTGCATTTCATGAAGTAAACCTTCACGCAACGAGTAATCGCTGTATTGCATCGCGTCGATTTTAAACTGCCTAAATACCGCGATTAAAATAGCCAAACCACCACAAATACTCGCTTGTCGCTCAGGTGTAAGACCTTCAATTTGCAGCGCAGCTATTTGTTTAGCAGCAATAAACTGGGTTTTTAGTTCTAATAATCGCTCTAATGTAATCAGCTCTTGCTCGGCATCATTGGCATTAATCATAGCAAGGATAGATTTTATTGTGCCTGATGTTCCCACTACAGATTGCCAGCCAGCCGATAAGTAATTGGCAAAGATCACTTCGAGTTCTTGTTCAGCGCGAACCTCCGCTTTGGCAAAGCGCTTAGCTGTGATTTGTCCATCTGCAAAAAACTGCTTGGTATAGCTAACACAGCCCATGTTGCGACTAGCAAGGAGTTTGTGTTTAAAGTGTTTACCAATGATGAGCTCGGTACTGCCGCCACCGATATCAATAACTAAGCGGTTTTCATCGTGATGAATGTAATGGGCAACGCCTTGGTAAATTAAACGGGCTTCTTCTTGCCCTGAAATCACTTCAATCGGGTAAGGAAACACCTTACTTGCTTGAGTTAAGAATGAATGAATGTTTTTCGCGCGGCGTAATGTGTAAGTGGCAGCTACTTTGACATTCTCTAAAGGGAAGTCTTGCAAGGTAGTGGCAAATTGTTTGAGAATGGCCAGTGCGCGCTCGATAGCTTCTTGGCTTAAGTGATTTTTATCATCTAAACCATCAGCTAAATAAACGCGCTGCTTTTCTTTGTGTAAGATTTGCAAAGAGCCATCGACCTCTCTTGCCACCACTAAATGAAAACTGTTTGAGCCTAAATCAACGGCAGCAATTGAGGGGTAATCATTCATTATTATAGTTACTTTCCCATTTTTTAAGGTGGTCATAAATGGCAATTTGCGAACGAATTTTCTTACGATTGCCACGGCGTACATAGCTGTTTTTTTGTTCGCTATCGATTATGCGCGCTTTTGTTCTATCTTTAAACTGTAGCTCAAGAATATCAATTATGAGCTGCTTTAATTTTTCATCATAAATGGGTGTAGCTACTTCTACACGGTGATCTAGATTCCGGGTCATCCAGTCTGCTGATGAAATATACACTTTTTCGTCACCATTATTGTGAAACACCATAACCCGAGGGTGCTCTAAAAAGCGGTCAACAATACTAATAATACGAATATTATCGTTAACGACAGAGGGCACTAACGAACACATGCCACGCACAATAATACGAATTTTTACACCGCGTCTTGCTGCAAAATAGAGATGGTCAACCAGCTCTTTATCAACAAGATTATTTATTTTTAGCGTAATTCGACCAGCTTTTCCGTGTTCTACGTTGGTAATCTCATTATCTATCAAGGAGGTAATAGTTTGTCTTGCGTTGACTGGTGAAATCATTAAGTGATCAAATTGAAATGGCTTATAGCTACTTTCGATAAACTTAAACACACTATCGCACTCTTCACTAATACCTTCATGCCTAGTAAATAAACTAAAGTCAGTGTAGATTTTGGCGGTTTTTTCATGGAAGTTACCCGTGCCAATATGGGCGTACTTCACTATGTTGTTTTTTTCTTTACGGTGAATAACGCATAGTTTGCTGTGCACTTTTAGTGCAGGAATACCAAAAATAACTTTAACACCCGCATTACTCAGGGTTTTTGCCCATTCAATATTGTTTTGTTCATCAAAGCGCGCTTTCAACTCAACCATTACAGTTACGTGTTTGCCATTTTTGGCGGCATTAATAAGCGTAGAAACCAGGCGAGACTGACTCGCTACACGATAAATATTGACCTTAATTTGGGTTACATCTGGGTCAAACGCCGCTTGGCGTACAAACTCAAGTAAGTGGTTAAAGGTGTGGTAGGGGTAATAGAGCAATATGTCTTGATGTGAGATGGCATCAAATACGCTCGAGTGATTATTAAAAGCAGTGCTTTGTAATGCAGGCAGTGGTTTGTTTTCTAAGTACTGACGGCCAACATTCGGAAAAGCAATAAAATCGCGGAAATTACGGTAACGACCGCCTGGGATCAGCGCATCATGTTGGCTTATATTAAGGCGCTTTTTCATTACTTTAAGCATTTCATCAGGCATGCTCTCGTCATAAACAAGGCGAACAGGCTCAGCTGAAATACGTTGTTTTAGGCCCTTCGACATTTTATCGAGTAAGCCTTCTTCGAGCTCGTCATCTAGATTGTACTCGGCATCACGGGTTAGTTTGATGGCATAACATTGAATATCATCAAAACTAAAAAAGCTGCTAAATACATCGTGAATAAAGTAGGCGATGATGTCATCAAGCATCACAATAGTTTTATGGCGGCGTGTTTTTTCAGGAGGCAAAATAACAAAACGAGATACGCGGTCAGTTGGCACTTCTAGCATGGCATAATGACTTTTTTGATTGGTCATTTCGACAAAAAAATAAGTCATGGTGTCGTTGATTTGATCTGAATAGTCTTTCTTTTCAGAAATCAAAATCGGCAATATATGTTGCAGCACATTGTCGTGGAAGAACTTTCTCAGCCAAGTTAAATGAAATTCAGATAATTCTTCAGGTAGCTCTACGTGAATATTGTGCTCGTTTAAATCATTTAAAATATCTTTATGAATTTGATTAAATTTTTTACCAAGCTGTAGCACTTTACTTTGGATCTGATGAAGTAGTATCTCATCTTCTTCAAAGTTCGCATCAGGGATTTTATTAAGTAAAATTCGGCGCTTAACATCGGCAACACGGACACGGAAAAACTCATCCATGTTGTTTGAGTAAATACCTAAAAAGCGCATGCGCTCAATAATCGGGTTCGATTTATCTTTGGCTTCTTGCAGCACGCGTTCATTAAAAGACAGCCAACTAAGCTCTTTATCAAAGTAACTCACGGTGTGGGCAGAGTGTGATGCGTTCATCATGATTTCCAACGTTTATACCAAGTTAGAATATAGAGGACGCAGATGACGGTTGTATTAAAATACTCAAGCTGCCTCTAGATACCGTTTCAGTTGGAATTAAAAGCGATTTAGGCAAGGCATTGAATGCAAAGAATGGTTGCTCCCTTGTTAAATTCAATAACGCAGAATAAATCGCTTTTAAACCAACCCATAGGGCGATTCTCTGGGGCTTACTCTCTGCGTTGTTACTTTTTAAAAGGGAATGCCATTCCTGCAAAGTAACGCCTTGATATTAAACCCCAGAGAAACGCTGAATTCTGTATCTAGAGGTAGTTTGAGTATTCAACATGTCAGTTTTGTGACATGTATGTAGTTAATTTAAAGCATAGTTTAAGCTTAAATACTTGCTTGTTACGCGTCCTCAATATCAACAATTAAGTCTGTGGTAATAGATTCAAGCGCACTGATCACTTCGTCTTTGCTCATACCAACGGGCAGGGCAACGGTTGCAACGGCACTGAATATAGGCACTCCCCAGTTAGGTGCACTTTGTTGTTTTGAATTAAGGTGAGTGATATTTGCTCCTTTGTGACGAATAACACTGGCAAGCTCTTGGACAATGCCGGGTCTATCATTACCGGTGATCACAAAGTTAATTTGTTCAGACTTAACCTCTTCGAGTGTTTCTGAACCACGCTCAATTCTCACCTCTAGATGAGGAAGGCTATGTAGAGCATCTTGCAATTCTTGTAAGTGTTCTTCAGGAACAGCAGCTTCTATAATGCCCGCAAAATGACCGGCTAGGTGGCTTAAGTTACTCCCTAACCAATTGCCATTATGGTTTAAAATTGTTGCTGATAGATCTTCAACTAGGCCAGGCTTATCTGGTCCTAAAATAGTAATTACTAACTGCTTCATACTTAAGTCTCTTAAAAAAGCCTCTGTAAAATGCAATGAAAAGAGGAGGCGTTGGTTGATGATAATTTTTATTTTGGGAAAAATAACACTTACTCAGTATTGTTGCAGATTTATTGTTTGTCCAATATTTTCCATATAGTAATAAAAAATTAGTTATAACAAATCGTTAGCCCATTGTGTGTTAGTGACTCATAACTCTAAAACAATATTCATTTTGCTTATATTTACAGGCTAAAAACAACACCCAAGCATGCAGTTTATTACACTGAAATATGACGGTTGTAACATTACTGTCATCTTCGTGAAATATAATCCGCGCAACGTTAAGATTTAAGGGTGTTTTGATGACTTCCAATCCGAATAAACCGACCTTTCATACGGATAGAAGCCGTCTATTTAAAGACCGGTTTGCCGAGTGGGGTATTTCCGCAGGCGGTGTCATGGTGCTTATCGCACTGCTACTGATATTCTTTTACCTTCTATATGTTGTTCAACCTATTTTTGAGTCAGCAAAAGTTGAAACACGTAACAGTGTAAAACTAGATAATGCCTCAGAAATTGTTGGTCTAGGTATTGAAGAGCAAACTGAAGTGGCTTTTTTACTAGGTGAAAAAGGCAATGTCGACTTTTATAATGTCGAGAAAGCGCAGTTTGGTAAAAAGATCACCACTCTTAATACTGAATTACCAAGTGACGTGAGCAGCTTTGCACGCTCTGCACCATTTCAGAACCAATATGGCTATGGCCTAGAAAATGGCTCTGTGGTTATCGTGTCACCAAAGTTTTTAGTTACTTTCCCTAATAATGAACGCAAGCTAACCCCTCGCTTAGATTATCCGTTAGGTGATTTGGCGCTTGAAGTAGACGATCAAGGTGCGGCGATTACTAAGTTCGCATTTAGCCACTACGAAGATAAAACAGCCGTTGTTGCTTTAACCGCTGATAAGCGTGTTTTATTTAGTAGCTTTGTGGGTGAAGAAAATATGTTCACCGGCGAAGTTGAATGGGTTGTTGAGCGCACTGAGCTTGATATTGAAGGCCGCGTTGATGAGCTATTAATCTCACCTGACACAACGCGTACTTTTATTCGTTCTGCAAATCAGATTTATGTTTACGATACGCGTTATCCTTCTGAGGTTGAGCTAATTCAATTGCTTGCAGCAAACGAAGAAAACGCTAATCTTGTTTCAACGCAGCTGTTAGCCGGTGCTAACTCACTAATGCTTGCTAACGATAACGGCGAAGTATCGCAGTGGTTCGAAGTAAACACGGAAGATGGTCGCGAGTTTCAAAAAATCCGTGCATTCGAAACGACTAAACAATCTAAATTAAATATCTTCACAGAGTTTTATCGTCGAACTTTCTTTACCGCTGGTGCAAATGGTGAGCTAGGTATTTATTACACAACCAGTGAAGCAAAACTATGGCAAGGCAAAGTAAGCGACGGTCCAATTCAAAATTTTGCAATTGCACCACGTTCTAATGCGGCACTTATTCTTGCTGATGATGCATTAAAAGTAATCGAAATTCATAACGAGCACCCTGAAGTAACCTGGTCTGCGTTATGGCAAGAAGTATGGTACGAGGGCTACCCAGAGCCGGCTTATATCTGGCAGTCAACGTCTGCAAGTGATGACTTTGAATCTAAATTCTCACTAGTACCAATTTCATTCGGTACGATTAAAGCTGCTATGTATGCGATGTTATTTGCAGTACCGATTGCACTTTCTGCGGCTATTTACACAGCTTACTTTATGTCGAGTGAACTACGTAAAGTGGTTAAGCCGACGGTTGAAATTATGGAAGCATTACCAACGGTAATCCTAGGTTTCTTGGCAGGTCTTTGGTTAGCGCCACTGATTGAAGAGCATTTACCAGCCATCGTCGGATTACTGGTGTTGCTGCCAATAGGTATCTTATTAACCGCATTTGGCTGGAACAAGCTACCGGCGTCAATTCGTCACCGTGTTCCTGAAGGTTCGCATTCAATCTTACTTATTCCAGTGGTTATCTTTATTGGTTGGTTATCATTTGCGATGAGTAACTCAATTGAGCTTTGGATGTTCGATGGTAACGTTCGTCAGTACCTAACTAATGAATTAGGAATGACATTCGACCAACGTAACTCGTTAGTTGTTGGTATTGCAATGGGCTTTGCAGTTATTCCAACTATCTTCTCAATTGCGGAAGATGCGGTATTTAGTGTTCCTAAGCACTTATCAAATGGTTCATTAGCACTCGGTGCTACGCAGTGGCAAACATTGGTGCGTGTAGTATTACTAACAGCAAGCCCGGGTATCTTCTCAGCTGTGATGATGGGTCTAGGCCGTGCTGTGGGTGAAACAATGATTGTACTAATGGCAACAGGTAATACACCTATTATGGACTGGAGTATCTTCCAGGGTATGAGAACGCTTGCAGCGAATATCGCGGTAGAAATGCCAGAGTCTGAGGTAGGCAGCTCGCATTATCGCATTCTATTCTTAGCAGCATTTGTACTATTCATATTCACATTCGTTTTCAACACAGTGGCTGAGTTTGTTCGTCAGCAACTGCGTGAAAAATACAGTTCAATGTAGGTGGAGAGACACGACATGGTAAAGCAGTGGTTTAAGTCTGGTTCTCCTTGGGTTTGGATGACCGGCGGTGCGGTAAGCATCAGTTTAATCTCGGTTCTTGGCTTATTAGCCATGATCGCTTGGAAAGGTTTAAGCTTTTTCTGGCCATCAGAAGTAGTGCAACTTGAGCTGCAGGGCTCAGTTGCTAAACAAACAGTGATCGGTGAAGTTTATGACCGTGAACTAGTTGCAAAATCACGTATTGAGGCGACGGGCGTTGATTTATCTCATTACGACAAAGAGCAGCTAGAGCGCTTACTAATCAAAACAGGTAACCGTGAGTACGTAGATCTCGATTTCCGTTGGGTATTAGAGACAGACATCACATCGCGTACTGCACCCGCTGAACTTGCGGTATTCGAGCGTAGCAAAAACGGTAACTTTTATGGTTATGTTGAGCAGGTTATTAAAGACGGTGAAGTTATTACAGATAACAAAATCGAGGTACTTTATGATCTTGTTGACCGTGCCGTTGATCTAAACGACCAAGCACTCGATTTACAAAATGGTGATATTGGTCATATCAACTATGAACTTGAGCGCTTACGCTTAAAAGAAAAAGCGTATCAGCTTGATAACGAGTTAACGGATGAACGTGTTGCTGAGCTTGCACAAGCGCGTGCTGAACTACGTGCTGAATATGCAGTACTAGAAAAGCAGTTATTCGCCCTTCGTAAAGAAGCAAAGCGTGACCAAGTAACGGTTAAAGACATGCGTGGTGAAGTGGTTACTTTACCTCTGTATCAAGTTCTTGATGTATGGTTCCCAAATGACATGGGCTTCTTTGCAAAGCTTGGTCATTACTTTGTACAGCTAGGTAAGTTCGTAGCGGACGACCCGCGTGAAGCAAATACTGAAGGGGGTGTATTCCCTGCAATTTTTGGTACTGTATTTATGGTATTACTGATGGCAGTGATTGTGACTCCGTTTGGTGTTGTTGCAGCGATTTACTTACATGAATACGCAGCGAAAAATGCGATTACGAAGATGATCCGTATCGCGGTAATCAACCTTGCGGGTGTACCTTCAATTGTATACGGTGTATTTGGTCTAGGCTTCTTTGTATACATGCTAGGTGGCAGTATCGACCAATTGTTCTATCCAGAGTCGTCGCCAAGCCCAGTATTTGGTACACCTGGTGTGATTTGGTCAGCATTAACCTTAGCGATTTTAACCTTACCGGTTGTAATTGTTTCAACGGAAGAAGGTTTGTCACGTATTCCAAGTACTGTTCGTCATGGCTCACTGGCGCTTGGTGCAACAAAAGCAGAAACGCTATGGCGCATCATCATTCCGATGGCAAGCCCTGCGATTATGACTGGTTTAATCTTAGCGGTTGCGCGTGCAGCCGGTGAAGTTGCACCACTAATGCTTGTTGGTGTTGTTAAGATGGCACCAACACTGCCACTTGACGGTAACTTCCCATACGTACATTTAGATAGAAAATTTATGCACTTAGGTTTCCACATTTATGATGTTGGTTTCCAAAGCCCTAACGTAGAAGCGGCGCGTCCGCTGGTATATGCCACGGCATTCTTACTGGTATCAGTAATTATCGCCCTGAATATCACCGCGATTGGTATTCGTAACCACTTACGCGAAAAGTTTAGAGCTCTTGAGCATTAATACAGAATTTTTATAGGTAGACAGAGATGATTACAGTTGCACCACAAGTAAACCAAGCGAAAAGCGCGGCAAAGCTAGATTTAGAAAATCTAACAGCAGAACAAACAGCGTTAGAGATTAAAAACTTAGATCTATACTACGGTGATAAACAAGCGCTTAGCGGCGTAAATATGAACATCCCGAAAGGACAGGTAACGGCGTTTATCGGTCCATCTGGTTGTGGTAAATCAACACTTTTACGTTGTATCAACCGTATGAATGACCTAGTTGATAGCTGTCGTATCGATGGTGAGATCTTACTTCATGGTCACAACATCTATGATAAGAGCGTAGATGTTGCAGCATTACGAAGAAATGTTGGGATGGTGTTTCAGCGTCCTAATCCATTTCCAAAATCAATCTACGAAAATGTCGTTTATGGCCTACGCTTACAAGGTATTAAAGAAAAGCGTAAACTAGACGAAGTGGTTGAACAATCTTTACGTGGCGCAGCGTTATGGGATGAGGTTAAAGACCGTTTACACGATAGTGCATTTGGCCTATCGGGTGGTCAGCAACAGCGTCTTGTTATTGCTCGCTCAATTGCTATCGAGCCTGAAGTATTACTTCTGGATGAGCCAACATCGGCACTTGATCCAATTTCTACTTTAGTTATCGAAGAGCTAATTAACGACTTAAAGAACAAGTTTACCGTGGTAATCGTTACTCACAACATGCAACAAGCTGCTCGTGTATCAGACCAAACTGCGTTCATGTACATGGGTGAGTTGATTGAGTATTCAGATACCAATACGTTATTTACAACACCAAGCAAGAAGAAAACAGAAGACTACATTACAGGCCGCTACGGTTAGTCAATAAAGTCACTTGGTACCGTAAACGAAATTTATAGAGGTAGACAATGGAACATAATATCAATAAACACATTTCGGGCCGCTTTAATGAAGAGCTTGAAAATGTGCGTAACCATGTATTAAACATGGGTGGCTTAGTTGAGCAACAACTAAACAGTGCACTGGATGCTGTTAGCAATGGTGATGCGGATCTTGCACAAAAAGTTCGTGAAAACGACTATAAAGTAAATGCAATGGAAGTAAATATCGACGAAGAGTGCACACGCATTATTGCTCGTCGTCAGCCAGCTGCCAGTGACTTACGCCTTGTGATTGCAATCGCTAAAACAATTGCCGATTTAGAGCGTATTGGTGATGAAGCTGAGCGCATTGCTAAAGTAGCATTAGATTCGTTCACAAAAGATCAGCAAGATCTTTTGGTGAATATTGAAAATATGGGTCGTCAAGTATCGAAAATGCTTCATGATGTACTCGACGCTTTTGCACGTATGGACGTGCAATGTGCGTTTGAAGTGCACAAAGAAGATGCCAAAGTTGATCGTGAATACGAAGCAATTACACGTCAAATCATGACTTATATGATGGAAGATCCACGCTCAATCCCGAAAATTATGGATTTAGTGTGGTCAGTACGCTCATTAGAGCGTATTGGCGACCGTTGCCAAAATATTGCTGAATACATTATCTACTTTGTAAACGGTAAAGATATTCGTCATACATCTCAAGCAGATATCGAAAAGTCGCTGTAATTTTAACCGCTACTTTTCATTATTAAACCGAGCGGCCTTTGGCCGCTTTGTCTATTATTGGTGATGTAAGGCAGAAAAAGCGTTCACAATCGAACACAATGCTGTAAAATTCGCAGCTGCCAAAGCATACTAATTTATAAAGGGTCAGTTATGCCTACAAATGCATTTTTAGGGGTTTTTGCTAAATCACCTATTAAGCCTATGGAAGATCACATCAAGAAAGCACATCAAGCAAGTAAAGCGTTGATCCCTTTCTTTAATCACGTGTTTAAAGAAGAATGGCAAGAAGCGGAAGAAATCCGCCTAAACATTCGTAATTTAGAGCGTGAAGCTGATGAAATGAAACGTAACATCCGCCTTCAACTCCCTCGTGGCTTATTCATGCCTGTTGAGCGTACCGATTTGCTTGAACTTGTTACTCAACAAGACAAGATTGCTAACAAAGCAAAAGATATTGCAGGTCGTGTAGTTGGTCGTGAGATGACTATTCCTGCAGAAATTCAAGAAGATTTCCTTGCTTATGTAACTCGTTGTGTTGATGCAACTAAACAAGCATCAAAAGCAATCAACGAGCTAGATGAGCTTCTTGAAACGGGCTTCAAAGGTCGCGAAGTGACTTTAGTTGAAAAGATGCTCGTTGAATTGGACGCAATTGAGCAAGACACGGATGACATGCAAATCAAAATACGCCGTCAATTGCGCGCTATAGAAAATGAACTTAACCCAATCGACGTAATGTTCTTATACAAGATCATTGAATGGGTTGGCGAGCTGGCTGATATTGCTGAGCGCGTAGGTTCTCGTCTTGAGCTGATGTTAGCTCGTTAATTAAAAATCAGTTCAAATTCGAAAAATTAAAGGTTCACACAATGGATATCATTGCAAATTACGGCACGTTACTCGTTTTAACTGCCGCCGCAGTCGGTTTCTTCATGGCTTATGGTATTGGTGCAAATGACGTTGCCAATGCGATGGGTACATCTGTAGGCTCAAAAGCACTTACAATTAAACAAGCAATCATCATTGCGATGGTGTTTGAATTCGCTGGTGCATACCTTGCCGGTGGTGAGGTTACATCTACAATTCGTAAAGGGATTATAGATGCCGCGCCATTTACGGACATACCAGAACTTATGATACTTGGTATGATTGCCGCGCTATTCGCTGCTGGTAGCTGGTTATTAATTGCCTCTTTCTTGGGCTGGCCAGTATCTACGACTCACTCAATCATCGGTGCCATCATTGGTTTCGCATTGGTTGCTGTAGGTAGCGAAGCAATTCAATGGAACAAGGTAATGGGCATTGTAGGTAGCTGGATTGTTACCCCTGCTATTTCTGGTTTTATTGCTTATTTGATTTTCATGAGTGCGCAAAAGCTAATTTTTGACACTGATGCACCACTTAAAAATGCTAAGCGTTTCGTACCTGTATACATGGGTCTAGCTGGCTTCATCATGTCGCTTGTAACCATCAAGAAAGGCTTGAAGCACATTGGTATTAACTTAGGTGCTGTTGAAGGTTATGCGCTTTCTATCGCAATTGCAGTGGTTGTTGCAATCATTGGTAAGTTCGCAATTTCACGCCTTAAAATTGATCCTAAAGCTGACAAAAAAATGCAATTCAACAACGTTGAGAAAGTGTTTGCAGTACTGATGGTACTAACAGCATGTTGTATGGCATTCGCACATGGTTCAAACGACGTTGCTAACGCAATTGGTCCACTAGCTGCTGTTGTAAACATTGTTGAGCACAACGGTGAAATCGCTAAGAAAGCGGCTATCGCATGGTGGATTTTACCACTAGGTGGTTTCGGTATTGTTGCTGGTCTTGCTATTTTAGGTAAGAAAGTAATCAAAACAATCGGTGAAGGTATCACACACTTAACACCTAGCCGCGGTTTTGCTGCTGAGCTTGCAGCTGCTTCTACTGTTGTTATCGCATCAGGTACTGGCTTACCTATCTCTACTACACAAACACTTGTGGGTGCAGTATTAGGTGTAGGTATGGCACGTGGTATTGCGGCACTTAACATGGGTGTAGTAAGAAACATTGTAGTTTCTTGGGTAATTACATTGCCAGTTGGCGCAGCCCTTGCTATTGTTATTTTCTACGTACTGAGAACTGCCTTCGGGGTTTAAAAAAGTACTAACAGACTTTTAGCTTGAAAAGATCTCAATGCCTTAGGTATTGGGGTCTTTTTATTTGCAGGTAGTAATATCAATCCGCAATAATATTTAATCATTTTGAAGGATAAACCTGTCGCTATCTGCGTTAAAGATTTCTCATTAAGAGCAACTTAATAGCGAAATTTTTGCCTTGTTATTAACGAGGTTTTATTGCCTCAAAATAGATCACTTAATTAAGCGATTTGGTATAAAAATAGAATATGAAAAACTTACCAAGTATAAAACAGCTACAGTATTTATTAGCAGTCCATCAGCATCAACACTTTGGCCGCGCAGCCAGCGCCTGTTTTATTGGCCAATCTACATTAAGTAGTGCAATTCAAAACTTAGAAGAAACGTTAGGTTGTCAGCTTATTGAGCGTGAAAATCGCAGTTTAATGTTTACTGCTATCGGTGAAGAAGTCGTAGAGAAAGCTCGTAAAATTATAGACGATACCTTAAGCCTAAAAGAGCTAACAAAAAGCTTTTTGACACCGTTAAGCGGCACGCTCACCCTTGGCGTGATCCCAACGATTGCCAGCTTCATTGCCGCGCCTTTATATCATTTCTGCAAACAAACTTTTACTGAGTTAGAGTTAGTCTTGGTTGAAGATACCAGTGATAAGCTACTCGATAAATTAGAGCATGGCCAAATTGATATGGCATTGCTTGCATTGCCGTATGATACTGACAAATTTCATACTCAAGTGCTTGCAAAAGATCACTTTAGTTTGGTGCATCACAAAGACTATACGCCTGCAGCTGGGGTGGAAGATTTTAATCTACTACCGGATGCCAGCGTGTTTTTACTAGAGCGTGAGCATTGTATGACTGGCCACGCGCTAAGTGCCTGCCACCTGAACCGTTCAAGTTGTATTAATCCATTTGAAGCGGCAAGCTTACATACTTTGTTAAGTATGGTTGAGCACCAGCTAGGTGTGACTTTCTTACCGCAAATGGCTATTAATGCCGGCATTTTAGACAAGAAAGAAATGGTTGCTACGCCATCCCAGAGCGATGCGTACCGTGATATTGGTATTGTATGGCGTAAAACCACAGGCCGGATCAGAGACTTTAGGCTGTTTAGTCAGCAGTTAGAGCTGTTTCTTAATAGGCAATGTAGCTTAGATGGTCAGTGTAACGAATAATAAAAAACCCCAAATAAAAAATTTGGGGTTTTTTGTTATTTAAACAAACTATTTTTTTCCTTCCCTCGACTAACATAATAACAAAACCATTAAAGGCAGATCAGATGACGAGGCTAGCGTGTTTTTTCAATCACTTGAAACATTAATTGCCAAAGCGCAACAGGGCAATAAACGGGCGTGGTTGAAATTAGTCAAGCAGCACGAAACACAGGTATATAACTATTGCCTAAGGATGTTAAGCCATCCCGATGATGCAATGGATTTGATGCAAGAAGTGTTTATTTCTGTGTATAAAAGCTTACCGAGCTTTCGTGGTGAATCGAGCTTTAATACTTGGCTCTATCAAATAGTGCATCGGCGTAGTGTCGAATATTATCGTCGCCGTAAATTGCATCAAAGTTTGGATTCTGCGCCAGAAGAAAGCTGTGAGCGTAGCGAGTTAGAAACGAATCAACTGCAATCCGAGCAGCATCATGAACTAAAAGAAATGATGAATAATTTACCCTGGGAGCAGCGTTTAGTGGTGGAGTTAAAGTTTTTTCAGCACTGTACATTTGAAGAGATAGCTGAGCAATTAGGCATTTCGACCAATACAGCTAAGTCAAGACTATACAGTGCGCTTGGCAAATTAAAAGTGCATTTGGAGGCCGTAGATGGCTAATTTAGATTCATTATTTACCGCATGGTTAGAAGGTGAGAGCTTAACTAATGAGCAAATAGCCTTGCTGCAAGCTAATGCTGAGTATGCATTAATGATGAACAATGCGATGCAGTGGCAACAACAAAGTAAAGACTATGAAACGGTGCCAGTACCAAACTGGGACAGAGAATCAAGTATGCCGAAAGTGCAAAAAGCTAACGTATTTTTTGGCTCTGGTATGTGGGCAATGGCGGCATCAATTGCGTTTTGTGCGTGGCTTTTTGTTAGTAATCCGCAGCAACAAAACCAGCAATTACTTGAGCAAGTCGCTAAACAAACCAATTTATTAGAGTCACAACAAAAGCAAATTGATCAGCTGCAGAACATTCTTACAGCACAAAATGAAGTGCAACAGCAGCAGATGTACCAGCTGGCTAAAGAAGCGATTAAAACTGGGCGAGTAGAGCGCCAAGAAGATATTGCCAGCGTGCTTGCCTATATCAAAACGCAGCGCGCTCAAGACCAAGCGTACTTACGTATGCAGTTAAATGATTTAGCAGAGCAAGTGGATGGCCGATCTATGCCAACCGTTGCCAACAACTTGGAGTATTAAGATGTCAAAATACACATTAACCTCAGCTGCCTTATTGCTTTGCTCAGCCGTAAGCACGCAAGCACAAGCAAACGATGAATTAGATAAAATTCAGCGAGAAGTCGGGATCATGGAAAAAATCCTCACCGCAGCTTTAAAACAAGATACCGATAACAAGGTAAGAAATGTATCTTCAAGCTATCTACAACACCAAGGCGTGGTATTTAGCTTTGATGTACGAGGCAGTTCACGGTGGTCTTCGGTGTTTGCGTCTGTACCTGACGCGCCTCTTCCACCATTGCCAGATATCGACTTTGAAGAACTGGCTGAAATTGAGGTGTTAGGTGATCATGTGCAAGTAATAAGCGATGCCGTGGTAGTGAAAACGCAAGAAGCCTACCAGCAAGCCATGGAAGTGATGCGTGAAAGTGCTGAGCGAGTGCGTGATGTTGCTGAACAAGAGCGAGATATAAGCCGTGAAATTCGTGATCTTGAACGTGAAAAACGTGATTTGGAGTTTGACCGTCGTCACGACAAAGACGCCAAAGATCAAGAGCTCGAACAACGTAAAAAAGAGCTACAAACAGCAATCAAAGAACTTGAAAAGCAGCAGCAAAAATTATCGCAAAAACAGCAAGTAATGCGTAAAGAGTTAGCAGAAAAAAAACAAGCACGGGTGAAAGAGCAGCAGCAACAATTAGCTGAGCTTGTACAAAAGGTAAATAACAGTTTATCGCTTACCTTATGTGATTATGGTAGTGGCTTAAGAAACTTACCAAACGATGAGCATGTTAGTTTTGTCATTCGTGGTATTAGCGAAGATAAAAGTGAACAGGTTAAAGTGTTTAAAAAGTCAGATATTAAAAAGTGTGTGCAAGGTGATATAAAAGCCACGCAACTGCTTGAAAAGGCATCAAGCTATAATTTTTAGCTTGGCGAGCTCCCCAACTAAAAAGCAGCCTAGAGAGGCTGCTTTTCATTCATTGAAAAAGGTTTCAAGTCGGGTAAAAACAATAAGTAAACCCATACGACTAAATTAAAATACGGCACGAGACCTAAGCCTGTAAATATCTTTACCGGATACCCCTTGAAGGTTGCATTACGGTAACATTGATACGCTATCCCTAAATTTACGAACAGCAACAAAACGATTAGTTGTGTCATCACTTTTCTCCTTTATACCGTTAATACATGAACTTATTAATATTAAGTTATTTTCAGTATGTATAATGTAATTGGTAATGTCATGTATTTTTTAAGTAATCACTATAAAAATACGACATTAGTTCCTGCTGTGGATTTAAGTATAGATGAGTATCGTGACTTTGGAAGTACTAAAAATAGGTAAAAAGTAGCAAAAATGCCGTTTTTTTTCACTTTATAATGCTAGCTAATTGTTAGTTAAATAAATTATTTTCAGATATTTTTTTTAGTTCAGCAGAAATTTTTTCAACCGGTACTGGGCGGGCGATAAAGAAGCCTTGGCCGTAATCAATTCCAATTTCTTTTAATGCTAAAAATATTTCTTTATTTTCAACATATTCAGCAACAGAACGCTTATCAAGCGAACGACTAATATCGTTAATGGCTTTAACTAAAGCAAGATCGATAGGATCATTTAGCATGTCGCGAACGAATGAACCATCGATCTTCACATGTTGTGCTGGTAATTGTTTTAGATAATTGAACGTGCTAAATCCAGTGCCAAAATCATCAATCGAAAAGTGACAGCCCAAGCCGTTTAAACGCTCTATCATCGCACGGGTTGCTGTCAGGTTTTTGATGCTTGCCGACTCAGTTATTTCAAAAATTATGCGGCTCGGTGCCACTTCATACTCTTCTAAGCTTGATTCAATATGCGGAAGCAAACGCTCATCTAAGAATGATTGCGCCGATAAATTGATAGCAATTTGATTAAGTTCTGGGTGCTTTGCAACACTTTGAATAGCATTTCGAATAACACATTGGTCCATCAAAAATGTGTCATTTAATAACTCTAATGCAGGGATAAACTGGTTCGGGTAAATTAGCTCATCATTTAATTTCAAGCGCAGTAATGTTTCAAAGTAAGCAACATGATTACGTTTAAAATCCCAGATTGGCTGATAATGAAGCTCGATGGCATTTTGCTGAAGAGCCTGACGAATACTGTGTCCCCACTCTAAACCAACTTGTAGGCTATTGTGGTTACTATCTTCTTTGGAATAACAATGAACTAAGTTTCGGCCCAAACTTTTTGCCACATAAAGCGCGATATCTGCTTGTTTTAAGCATTCGCTGGGATCATTATTCTGTGCTGTAATTTGTGTCAAACCAATAGAGCAGCTAATTGAGTATATTTGCCCTTCAGAGTGAAATTGGTGTTTTTCAATAGCAACGCAAATGCTCTCAGCAACTAAGTGTGCATCAAGTAAGTTGGTATTTTTTAAGATAACAGCAAATTCATCACCGCCAATACGACAAATCAAATGCTCTTCGCTAATGTTAGCGGTAAATAGCTGGGCAACCTCTTTTAAGACAATATCGCCTTGTTGATGGCCTTTACTGTCGTTAATAATCTTAAAGTGGTCTAAATCGATATAAATAAGTGCGTGCTCAATATCGTCATTAGTGTATTTCTCTTGGCAAATACGCTGTAATTGTTGGTCAAAGTAATAACGATTGTGCAGCTCTGTGAGTGTATCGTGTAAAGCTAAATGGCGAAGCTGAAGTTCAGCTTGTTTTCGTTCATGAATATT
Organism: Pseudoalteromonas thalassia; assembly: GCF_049257215.1. Lineage (NCBI taxonomy): Bacteria > Pseudomonadati > Pseudomonadota > Gammaproteobacteria > Alteromonadales > Pseudoalteromonadaceae > Pseudoalteromonas > Pseudoalteromonas thalassia. The sequence continues at coordinate 7,007 of NZ_JBMMUE010000009.1, read as the reverse complement.
ATCAATGGTTGCAGTGATCGTGGCCGAGTTTTGACTATTTTTAATCAGTTGTAAGCGGCACTCGACCCAAATTGCATTGCCATTTTTGTGTTTAAGTTGTATTTCAACTTGTTGTTGCTGCTCGCCACCATGCAAAATACTTTGAATTGTATTTTGTAACTTGGTTTGACACTCTGGAAGACAGAAATCTGTGAGTGACTTTGATAAGCTTGATTTTATGCCATAACCAGTAAGGCTTTCCCAAGCAGGATTAATGAAGCGAATATTTCCGTGCTGATCAAATTCAAGAACAACCGTATTAAGGTGCAATAAAATTCGTTGGTGCGCTGAAAACAGTTCTTTGTAGCGACTTTGGCTTTGGCTTAGCTGTTCGACCTTTTGCGCAAACTCAGCATAGCTCACCATAAAATCTTCGCGTCGGGCAGCATGATCGCACACCTTACTTAACAGTGATTGATCATAAGGAGAACGGATAAAGTCAGTCACACCCGATAATAATAACTGTTCAGCGTAGTCAGCATCATTATTATCAATAATGGTTACGATTGCTTGTTTTGGATTATGTTGCAAAATTTCGCTGATGAGTCCAGCTGCAGTATCAGAATGTGACTCAGTGGCATCAATCAAAACAATCGCAAACTTATGCTGTAAGTATGTTGCAAGCGTCGCTTTAGTTGAGGTGGTATGCGTTACCGCAAAGCTAAGTTTTAGTTGTTTGCTTATATCTTGTGCTTTGCGGCTGTCTGTTTCGAGTAGCAGTAAATTTAGGCGACTACTTTTTTCTAAATGGGTTGAAAGTACATTGGCAAGTACTTGCGGTAACATATCTTGGCGTTCGAATGGCAATACGGCATCAATACCGTAGCTTCGCGCAGTGGTTTCGGCAATGCGTTCGCAGTATATAGGAGGTGTTAATAGGATAGGCGTGTTTTTAGGTGTTTTTAACAATCCAGAGCGGATCATACGTGAAAAGCGCCAGCCATCAATTTTACCAACCTCAAGGCCAGTAATAATAATGTCCACCGGGTGACTTTTGAGTATTTTTAACGCGTCCTGAGAGTCGCTTGCTTCGATAAACTGAAATACATTTAGTTTATTGAGCGTAGACTTTACCGTCTCACGTTCTGCAACGCTAGCGTTCAAAATTAGCAGTTTTAACTGCTTTGCCATGGCGCTACTACCTCTTAACGAACCCATGTTTAGTGAATAAGCTAGAATAATGACATTTTGCCTAATCTACAAGCAAACTTTACCTAAAAGCGGTTATTTGGCCTTTGCTTGAGGTAGTGGGCGTATCAGAGTAAACTTGGCGCGTTTTTATTAATGAGAGATATGCTCCATGCGCGTAGCTGATTTTAGCTTTGACCTTCCAGATGAATTAATTGCTCGTTTTCCTAAAGCAGATCGAACTAGCAGCCGTTTGCTGACCCTTGATGGCCCATCAGGGAAAGTGGAACATAAAGTGTTTAGTGATATTTTATCACTTGTTAATGAAAATGATTTACTCGTTTTCAACAATACTAAAGTAATTCCTGCACGTATGTTCGGGCAAAAAGAGTCGGGTGGCAAACTTGAAGTATTAGTTGAGCGTGTGCTTGACGAACATCGGGTGCTTGCCCATGTTCGAGCAAGTAAATCGCCAAAACCTGGCTCAAAAATTATTCTTGAAGGTAAAGCCGAAGCTATCATGGTTGCACGTCATGGCGAGCTTTTTGAGCTTGAATTTGCCAAAGACGAAAATGTATTAGATATCTTAAATGACATTGGTCACATGCCTTTGCCACCTTACATTGACCGTCCTGATAACGAATCAGACCGCGAGCGCTACCAAACTGTTTATGGTGAAAAGCCAGGTGCTGTTGCAGCGCCAACGGCAGGCCTGCACTTTGATGACAAGTTAATGACGGCATTAAAAGACAAAGGTATAAACATGGCGTTTGTGACTTTGCATGTAGGTGCGGGGACATTTCAGCCTGTGCGTGTTGACTCAGTTGATGAGCATGTCATGCACTCAGAATACATCGAAGTACCTGATGATGTGGTTAAAGCGGTAGCCGAAACGAAAGCAAAAGGTGGTCGCGTAATAGCCGTAGGGACTACCTCAGTTCGCTCGTTAGAATCTGCTGCTAAAGTGCACGGCGGCAAACTTGATACCTACTTTGGTGATACCGATATCTTCATCTACCCGGGTTATCAGTTCAACGTGGTTGATGCTATGGTGACAAATTTCCACTTACCAGAATCAACCTTGATCATGTTAGTCAGTGCCTTTGCTGGCCAAGAAAACATCATGGGTGCCTACCATACCGCAATAGAGCAAAAATATCGTTTCTTTAGTTATGGCGATGCCATGTTCTTAACGCGAAAATAACGACAGTTTAGATTTTAAAAAGCCCAGTTTTTTAACTGGGCTTTTTATTTTCGAATTTAGCCCAATTAATAGTAATAAAGCTGCAAACAGGGTAGAATCGAGCGGTTAAATTATAGCTTGTTGGACTGTTTTTCCGACACTGAGGATAATATGAAATTTGAATTAGACCGCACTGACGGTAAAGCGCGCCGCGGCCGCTTGATTTTTGAACGTGGTGTTGTAGAAACGCCAGCATTTATGCCTGTAGGCACATACGGCACCGTTAAAGGTATGACGCCGGACGAAGTGAAAGATACTGGCGCGCAAATTTGCCTAGGTAATACTTTTCACTTAATGCTGCGCCCTGGTACAGAAATCATTAAGCAACACGGTGACTTACACGACTTTATGAATTGGGATCGCCCAATTCTTACTGACTCAGGCGGTTTCCAAGTATTCAGCTTAGGCGCAATGCGTAAAATCACTGAAGAAGGCGTGATGTTCAGCTCACCAGTTAATGGTGAAAAGATCATGCTTTCACCAGAAAAAGCGATGCAAGTTCAGCGCGATTTAGGCTCTGATATTGTGATGATCTTTGACGAGTGTACGCCATACCCAGCGACTGAAAAAGAAGCTAAAGATTCTATGGAGTTATCACTTCGTTGGGCTAAACGCTCAAAAGAAGGTCATGGCGATAACCCTGCAGCGCTATTTGGTATTATCCAAGGTGGCATGTACCCTGAGCTTCGTGCACAATCACAAAAAGGCCTAGAAGAAATTGGCTTTGATGGTTATGCATTAGGTGGTTTATCGGTGGGTGAGCCGAAAAACGAGATGATCAATATCCTTGATCACTGTGCTTACAAAATGCCGGAAGATAAGCCTCGTTACTTAATGGGGGTTGGTAAACCAGAAGACTTAGTTGAAGCGGTTCGCCGTGGTATCGATATGTTTGACTGTGTAATGCCTACACGTAATGCCCGTAATGGTCACTTATTTGTAACGGGTGGCATTGTTAAAATCCGTAATGCAGTACATAAAACAGACACGGGCCCACTGGATCCTGAGTGTGATTGTCATACGTGTAAAAACTATTCACGTGCATACTTGCATCATCTTGATAAATGTAATGAAATCTTAGGCGCACGTCTAAACACGATTCATAACTTACGTTATTATCAACGCGTGATGGAAGGCTTACGTAATGCCATCAGTAATGGCAAACTAGACGAATTTGTTGCAGATTTTTATGCACGCCGCGGCCAAGAAGTGCCAGAGCTTGCAGATACATCAGATTAAATTTTTAGAAAAATTAAAGAGGAAGTGAAATGAGTTTATTCATCTCAAACGCCCACGCAAGTGCGGCAGGTGCAGCACCAGCAGGTGGTGGCATGGAAATGCTAATCATGTTGGGTATTTTCGGTTTGGTATTTTATTTCTTAATTTACCGCCCTCAAGCTAAACGTGTAAAAGAGCATAAAGCCCTGATGAGCGCAATGGCAAAAGGCGACGAAGTACTAACGCAAGGTGGTTTAGTAGGTAAGATCGCTAAAATCGCTGATGACAAAGACTTCATCGTGATTTCATTAAACGACCAAGCAGAAGTAACAGTACAAAAATCAGCTGTTTCTGCAGTATTGCCAAAAGGCACTATGAAGTCGCTATAACAATAAAAATAAGGACTCACACGTGTTAAACAAGTTTCCATTATGGAAGTATTTACTTGTTCTTGTTGTGTTAGTCGTTGGTATTCTGTATGCCTCACCTAACTTGTATGGCCGCGACCCGGCCATACAAGTATCGGGCACTAAAGGTACTGATGCTGACCTCAGCGTACTCGATAAAGTAAATGCGACCCTCAAAGAACATAACGTTACTGTTAAATCAAGCAAACTTGAAGACGGACAAATCCTGGTTCGTTTTAAGAATGTTGAAGAGCAACTTAAAGCGCAAGATATACTGCGTGATTCCCTTAGTGAAGATTACATCTCTGCAATCAATATGGCTCCGGCTCAACCTGAGTGGTTAAAAGCATTGGGTGGTAACCCGATGAAGCTAGGCCTAGATTTAAGCGGTGGTGTTCACTTTACTATGGAAATCGACATGGCGACGGCGGTTGATACTCAGCTTGAGCAAATGGAACAAGATTTCAAAAGTGACTTACGTGAAGAAAAACTACGTTATCGCACTATTCGTAGAGTAGCGGGTAGTGAGCGTCTACGTGTTGAGATGCGTAACGAAGAAGACAAAGATGCCGCAGAGCGCTTCTTATCTACTCGTTACCCGTTAAACGTATACATTGATGATAGCAGCAGTGATAACGCTTTTTTTGCCAGCATGAGCGAGCAAAAGCTAAAAGAAATTCGCGATTATGCTATCAAACAAAACGAAACTATTATTCGTAACCGTATTAACCAAATCGGTGTTGCAGAGCCTAACGTACAGCGCCAAGGTGCTGAGCGTATTATTGTGCAACTTCCGGGTGTACAAGATACTGCACGCGCTAAAGAAATCTTAGGTGCAACAGCAACGCTTGAATTCCGTGAAGTTGACGAAAATGCCGATGCAGGTGCCGCTTTACAAGGTCGTGTACCGCCAGGTACTGAAGTGATCATGGCACGTGATGGATACCCAGTGGTACTTAAGCAACGCATCATCCTTGAAGGTAGCCACATTACTGGTGCGCAATCTGGTATGGATGAGTATCAGCGTCCACAGGTTAGTATTACGCTAGACAGCAAAGGTGGCGCAAAAATGAATGCGTTCACTAAACGTGCTATCGGCAAACGCATGGCCACAGTATTTATTGAATATAAGCCATCAGGTAAAACAGATGAAAACGGTAAAGCACTTCCACCTATTAAAGTTGAAGAAGTGATTAACGTGGCGACGATTCAAGCCCGCCTTGACCGTTCATTCCGTATTACTGGTATCGATAATCCAGCTGAAGCACATAACCTGAGCTTATTACTTCGTGCCGGTGCACTTGTTGCGCCGATTCAAATTGTTGAAGAACGCACGGTAGGTCCAAGCTTAGGTCAAGAGAACATTGAAGCGGGTATGACTGCGGTTGTGCTAGGTTTCGTGTTTGTGCTTGTATTTATGCTTTTTTATTACAAAGGTTTCGGCATGGTGGCGAACATCGCACTGGGTGCCAACTTAGTATTAATTGTCGGTGTAATGTCGCTTATTCCGGGAGCTGCGTTAACGCTACCAGGTATCGCAGGTATCGTATTAACTGTAGGTATGGCGGTTGATGCTAACGTACTTATCTTTGAACGTATCCGTGAAGAGCTTGAAGATGGTCGTAGTCCGCAACAAGCGGTTCATTTTGGTTACGACAGCGCATTTAGCACAATTTTCGATGCTAATATCACAACGCTTATCGCAGCAGTGATCCTATTTGCAGTGGGCACTGGTCCTATTGCTGGTTTCGCAGTAACACTTGCGATTGGTATTATCACCTCTATGTTTACAGCCATTGTTGGTACCCGTGCGGTAATCAACTTATTCATTGGCGGTAAGCGTATTGATAAGTTGTCGATTTAGGAGTCAGCATGCAAATTTTAAAACTCGGTGGTAAAACACTCCCGTTTATGAAGTTAAGAAAGTTTGCCATGACATTATCAACTTTGTTGATTTTGGCTTCTTTCGTATCGTTTTTTACTAAAGGCTTAAATTTCGGCCTCGACTTCACAGGCGGTACTGCGGTTGAAGTGGGCTTTACTCAAGCACCTGATCTTAAAGAAGTACGTGATGCAATCACAGAAAGCGGCTTTGAAGATTTCTCGGTACAGCTGTTTGGCTCAAGTAAAGAGATTCTAGTTCGTCTTGCTCCACAAGGTGCTGGCGTAAAAGCAGAAGTGATTGGTAACCAAATCATTACGGCATTACAAAAAGTTGAGCCGACAGTAGAAATGCGTCGTATCGAGTTTGTTGGCCCAAGTGTTGGTGAAGATCTAAAAGAGCAGGGTGGCCTTGCCATGTTAACTGCACTTATCTGTATCTTAATTTACGTTGCGTTTCGTTTTGAATGGCGTTTTGCGGTAGGTGCGGTATCAGCACTATTACACGACGTTATCATTACATTAGGCTTATTCTCAATACTAGGTCTTGAGTTTGACTTAACGATTCTTGCGGCAATTTTGGCGGTAATAGGTTACTCACTTAACGATACCATCGTTGTTTCTGACCGTATCCGTGAAAACTTCCGTAAAGTGCGTATTGATGACACCATTGAAATTATCGATATTTCATTAACGCAAACGTTAAACCGTACCTTAGTAACATCAATCACAACTATCTTAGTATTGATTGCGTTATTTGGCTGGGGTGGTCAAACGATCCACGGTTTCGCAACTGCATTACTATTTGGTGTGTTCATCGGTACTTATTCATCTGTGTATGTTGCTTCAGCTGTAGCAATTGCAATGGGTGTAAGTAAAGAAGACTTAATTCCAGAAGTAATTGAAAAAGAAGGTGCGGATCTCGATCCTATGCCGTAACTGAGTGTTAAAAAGAAAAACCGCCCTAAATTGAAGTGACCCCATAAAGTTGGACTCTTTGCTAAGCGGTTGCCAAGGCCTGATTTCGATACTGTATCGGACTCAGGCCTTTTAGTTTCAGCTTAATACGCTCATTGTTGTAATAGTGGATA